>NZ_JAAOTI010000004.1:0-458001 GCF_011297315.1 Catellatospora chokoriensis | reverse complement strand
AGCTCTGGTGGAAGTGCTCCAGTGCCGGGTGGCCGCCAAGACCGGGCGGCCCTTTACGCGCCCCCGCCCCCTACCCCGCTCCGCGCAGCAACTGAAAAAGGCTCCACAGATTAGGGAAAAGCGACAGCGGTAACCACACCACCCAAGAACCCCGTCGACGGCTCCCGTGGAGACCACGGTGACTTGCTTGCGCCCCACGAGTAACGCCCCACATGACAGTCCTTGAGGACACGTGTGGTGACTGTGGGGCCAGGTAGCAGCCGAGTGTGGGGCGTAACTGACGTGGCAAACCTAAAAAACCCCGCACGACCCACCCACCGCAACCACCCCTACCGGAGCGGAGCAGGGGGTGCCGCCGGAGTGAGCGTAAAGGGCCGCCCGCTCTTGGCGGCCCCCAGCGAACCCGGCGGCACCCCCTGCGGAGCGCAACCACCCACGATCAGCGCTGATAAACCTCAGGCTTGAGAATCCCCACATACGGCACCTCGCGATACCGCTCCGAGTAGTCCAGCCCGTACCCCACCACGAACTCCGTAGGAATATCGAACCCCACGTACTTCACCGGCACCGGCACCTTGATCGCCTCAGGCTTCCGGAACAGAGCCACCACGTCGACAGACTTCGCCGACCGCGACTCCAGGTACTTGAGCAGCCAGGAGAGCGTCAGACCCGAATCCACGATGTCCTCGACGACGATGACGTGCTTGCCGGCGATGTCCCGGTCGAGGTCCTTGAGGATGCGTACGACGCCGGAGGACGTGGTGCCCTGGCCGTACGAGGAGACGGCCATGAACTCGAGTTCGACGGGTGGGCCGCCGACCTTGCCGAGTTCGCGGGAGAAGTCGGCCATGAACATGACCGCGCCCTTCAGGACGCAGACGAGAAGCAGGCCGTCGACCGACGCGTAGTCGGCGGCGACCTGCTTGGCGAGCTCGGCGGTCTTACCGCGGAGTTCCTCTTCAGTGATGATCACACGGTCTATGTCCGCGTCGTACCAGCCCATGTGGTCAAGACTGCCGGATGAAGGGCCTCTGCCGCACGTCGGGGTCGGAATTGGTGACGATCATCCCGAGCTGGCCCGCGACACCGGTGACCAGTAGGAACACGAGTAGGAAGACGAACTGTTCCATGACGGCCTCACCGTTTCGAAGTGGTTTGGGCCGGTGCGCACCGGAGTGAATTAAGTGTCTCGTGTCCGGTTCGCGGGTGACAGTGGCAGGAATGACAGGGTCCCTCGATTTCCTGCCATTCATCGAGTAGCGTGAGTCACATGTCGCTGTATCGGGTGGCCGTGCTCGGCCTGGACGACGTCGCCCCGTTCGAGCTCGGGGTGCTGTGCGAGGTTTTCGGGACCGATCGGAGCGCGGACGGGTTCCCGTCGTACGAGTTCGCGGTGTGCAGTCCGGACGGCGGGCCGATCCGTACGCGGTCGGGGTTCAGCGTCGTGCCGCACGCGGACCTGACGCCGCTGGCGAGCGCCGACCTGGTGGCCGTGCCGGCGCATCCGCTGACCTCGGCAGTGCCCCCGGCGGCGGTGGAGGCGCTGGTCGCGGCGGCCGAGCGGGGGGCCTGGATCCTGTCGGTGTGCTCGGGGGCGTTCCTGCTGGGCCAGGCGGGGCTGCTGGACGGGCGGCGCTGCACGACGCACTGGAAGCATGCGGCGCTGCTGGCGCAGCGGCATCCGACGGCGCTGGTGTCGCCGGACGAGCTGTACGTGCAGGACGGGCGGGTGATCACGAGCGCGGGCACGGCGGCGGGGATCGACGCGTGCCTGCACCTGGTGCGCCAGGAGCAGGGCACGGCGGTGGCGACGAAGCTGGCCCGACGGATGGTGGTGCCGCCGCACCGGGCGGGCGGGCAGTCGCAGTTCATCGAGGCGCCGATCGCGGCGGAGGTCGACTGCGACACCCTGCAGCCGCTGCTGGAGTGGCTGCTCACGCACCTGGACGAGCAGCTGACCGTGGAGGATCTCGCGGCGCGCACGCATATGGCCCCGCGCACGTTCGCGCGCCGGTTCCGGGCGGAGACGGGCGCGACGCCGCACGACTGGCTCACCCATCAGCGCCTGCTGCTGGCCCGGCGGCTGCTGGAGGAGACCGAGCTGACCGTCGAGTCGGTGGCGACCCGGGCGGGTTTCGGCGACTCGGCCACCCTGCGCCACCACTTCCACCGCCGCGTGGGCACCACCCCCGCCACCTACCGCCAGACCTTCCGCACCCGCTAGGACGAAGGAAGGGCACCTTCACAACGCTCTGCGTTGTAGAAGGTGCCCTTCTTAACCTCGTGACCCCAGGAGCAGGCGTTTTACGGGGCGACTACCGGGATGCGGGTGCGCACCACCGTGGTGCCGGGGACCTCCGGGCTGGTCATGCTGGTGGTCACCCGTGCGTCCGAGGGCATGACACCCCGCAGCTTGACGGTGTACGACGCCACCCCGCCCGGGTGCCCGCCGGTGCTCCGCACCCGCAGGTCCGGGCCGGGCTGCTCGCTGCGCAGGACGCCCTTGCCGAGGGCGTTCTCCGCGCCGACCGCGAACCCCTTCGTGCCGCCGGGCAGGTCCTTCGCGTCGTACGCGAACCGGATGTCCTCGTCCTCGCCGATGGCCAGCCAGACCTGGAAGCGCTGGGTGTCCTCGGTGCCGAAACGGTTCACCCGCCACTCGACGACGATCCACTCCACGCCGCCGCCCTCGACGGTGGCCACCCGCACCCCGTCGGCCGCCGAGCCGTCGAGGTCCGTCCAGTACGGGGCCAGCACGTTGTTGGGCCGGGCCGGGTCGGGTGCCTGTTCGCCGTCGGTGCCCGGCGGTGCGATCCGCACGTCCTGGGCGGTGCCGCCACCGACCACGAGGTAGCCGTTGGAGACGACGCCGATGCGCTGGTAGGTCTGGCCGGCGTAGCCGAACCCGGGCACGTCGTAATTGATCATCTCCTCGTCGCCGATCGCGTCGGGGGCGACGTCCAGCGGCTTCCACACCCGGTCGTCCAGCTCCGCGACGTCCGGGGCGCCCGGCTCGATGCCGCGCAGCGTGGTGTCGTGGCTGACCTCGCGCGGGCCGTCGAGCTTGGCCCCGCCGTCGACGCCGGTGACGGCGAGCGCCGGGTCCAGCCGGGTGGTGAGGTCGACCGGCGCGTCGTCGTAACCGGTGTTCGCGGCCGTCACGGTGCACTGCGCGGTGCGGGCCAGCGTCACCTTCTTCGCGGTGCAGGTGCTGGCCAGCGTCACCTGGCCCTGGGACGGCCGGAAGGCGACCGGCAGGTGCAGCGCCGGGCTGCCGTCGGCCGCGGTCAGCCGGATCTCGCCGGACAGGTAGCCGTCCACGACCGCGCGGGAGTAGATGGTCACGGGCAGCGGCGCGGTGCCCCGGGCGGGCACGGTGACCGCTGCCGGGACGCTGATCGAGCTGTCCTTCGGCGCGGTGCTCGCCACGGCGTACGTCATGGTCCGGTCGGTCATGTTGCGCAGGGTGCGGACCGTGGAGAGCCGGCCCGGCATGATCGGCGCGTTGATCGACGGCAGGTTGAGGTCGACGGCGCGCACCTCGTCGTCGGCCATCGACATCATGCGGGAGGAGGAGTCCGACACGGTCAGCGTGACCTGGTCGGCGCGGTCCACCGCGATCCGCCCGGCGCCCATCTCGTGCGGCCCGGCCGGGGTCTTGCCGTCCTCGATGGTGACCTCGGTGACCGCGCTGGTCATCAGCGCCGACTTGAGCTCACCCGGGGTCCAGTCCGGGTGCCGGGACGCCAGCAGCGCCGCCGCGCCGGCCACGTGCGGCGACGACATGGAGGTGCCCGCGATGGCCTGGAACAGCTCGCCGGCCGGGCCGCCCGCGGTGGCGCCCGGGGTCGGCGTGTGTCCGGCCAGGATCTGCACGCCCGGCGCGGTCACGTCGGGCTTGAGCGCCAGGCCGCCGGGGCCGCGGGAGGAGAACGCGGCCATCACGTCGCCGGTGCCCGCGTTGGCCTGCCCGGCGGTGATCGTCGCGGTGATGCCGGTGTTCGCGTCGAGGAACTCCAGCACCGCCGGGTCGGCCAGGTGCACCGTGGGCAGCCAGTGGTTGTCGGTCTCCACGTCCTGCAGCTTCGGGTTGTAGAGGACCATGCCGACGGCGCCGCCCTCGCGTACGTTCCAGCCCTTCTCGACGCGGGGGTTGCCGCCGCGCTCGCAGACGACGATCTGCCCGGTGAACTGGCCCTTCTTCGCGGGCTTGGCGCAGGTCGCGCCGCCCTTGTAGGCGGCGACGTCGCCGGCCCGCACCAGCGGGGCCGGTCCGGCGCCCGCGGTCAGCGAGGCCCCGCTCAGCTGCGCGGTCGCCGTGGCTGACTGCAGGGTCAGCCCCGCGCTGAACTCGCGGCGCTGGGTGGAGGCGGCCACCGTGGTCACCCACGGGGAGAGGTGGTTGACCGTGCCGGCGTCCGGGCCCGAGTTGCCCGCCGAGGCGGCCACGAAGACCCCTGCCGCGTACGCGTCCAGGAAGGCCATCTCGACCGGGTCGCTGAACGGGTCGGTGCCGCCGGAGATGGAGAAGTTGACGACGTCGACGCCGTCGCGCACCGCCTGCGCCACCGCGGCCGCCGAGTCCGACGACATGCAGCCGTTGGCCCCGCACACCTTGTAGACGCTGAGCCAGGAGCCGGGCGCGACGCCGTGCACCGGCCCGCGCTCGACGCCGAACACCTTCGCCGAGGCCAGCACGTCACCCGCGGCCGTCGAGGCGGTGTGCGTGCCGTGCCCGTCGCTGTCGCGCGCCGACTTGTAGGTCTCGTCCGGGAACGCCTCCAGGTAGCCCTTGAGGAATGCCGCACCCCCGATCAGCTTGTTGTTGCAGCGGAACACGTCCTTGGCGGGCGTCAGCGGGTTGTCGCCGAAGTCGCAGCGGCGCGCCGAGCCGTCCGTCTTGGCCGGGGGCGCGGCCAGCACGCCCTGGTCGGCGAAGGACGGGTGCTCCGGCCACGCGCCGGTGTCCAGCACACCGACCACGACCCCCTTGCCCGCCTGGCTGGTCGGGGCGCCGTTCGCGCCGGCACCGCTCTGCAGCACGTCCGCGCCGATGAAGGAACTGGACGAGTCGGTCAGCGGCTCGCGCAGCTCGTCGCGCTGCACGGCCACCACACCCTCGACGGCGAGCAGCTTCTTGACCTCGTTGGCGGGCAGCGTCAGCGCCACCCCGCCGTACACGGTGCGCAGCCGCTGGCCGACGGTCGCCGACGGCAGCTTCGCCGCGAGCGCGGAGGTGAATTGCTGCTCGCGCTGTGCCAGGTACTGCTCGTACGCCTGTTCCGCGTCGCCGCCGCGCAGCCGGGTGCCGGTGGCCGCCGGGCTCGTCGCGGCCAGGCCCGGCACCCCGCCGGCATAGCTGGCGACCGCGTCGTGGTCGAGCTTGACCAGCACCGGGATGCGCTCGCCGTCGGTGCGGTCGAGCAGGCTGCGGTCGGTCTTCGCGAGCCGGCTGGTGGGCGCGCGCCCGGCCGTGATCCGCGAGGCCGGTTGGAGTTTCTGCGGGCCGTCCGGCGCGGCCGCACCGCCGCCCGCCGGTATCACCGCCGCGCCCGCCACCAGGGCGAACCCGCAGCTAATCCGGACAAAAGTCGCCATCTTCACAGTGGCGTCAACGACTACGCGTAGGGCCTGGACTTGGCGCAGCCCCGCCGGACCTGCTCTCAGTAAGCGGCGGCCTGGCCGTCGGCGCGGGGTTCGGAGCCGGCGACGTAGCCGCCGGGGATACGCCAGATCGCCTGGCCCATGCCGAAGGTGGACCGGTCGGTGGCGACGGTGACCTCGTGGCCCCGCGACCGCAGCTGCTCGACCAGCACCGGGTCGAACTCCGGCTCGACCTCGACCTGCCGCTCGGTGTGCCAGTACCAGCGCGGCCGGGTCAGCGCCTGCTGCGGATCCAGCCCGTCGTCCACGGTCGCCAGCACCAGCTGCAGGTGGCCCTGCGGCTGCATGTGCCCGCCCATCACGCCGAACGGCCCCAGCGGCGCGCCGTCGCGGAAGAGGAACCCGGGAATGATCGTGTGGAACGGGCGCTTGCCGGGCGCGGCCACGTTCGGGTGCGCCGGGTCGAGGCTGAACCCGGCCCCGCGGTTCTGCAGCCCGAAGCCGTACTCCGGCAGCACCACGAACGAGCCGAAGCCCTGGTACGTCGACTGGATCAGGCTGACCATCATGCCGTCGGCGTCGGCCGCGGCCAGGTAGACGGTGCCGCCCTTCATCGGGTCCCCGGGCGGCGGGTCACCGGCCCGGTCCCCGATCAGCGCCCGTCGCGCCGCCAGGTAGGCGGGATCGAGCAGGTCCGGCATCGGGTACGCGGCCGGGTCGGCGACGTACGCGTGCGCGTCGGCGAAGCCGAGTTTCATCGCCTCGATCTGCTCGTGCAGCCCGTGCCCCGGCAACCCGTCGAGCAGCGCGAGCGCCTGCAGCGCGGCCACCCCCTGCCCGTTGGGCGGGATCTCGTACACGGTGTGCCCGCGGTAGTCCGTGCGCACCGGCTCGACCCAGGTGCTGGTGTGCTCGGCGAGGTCGGCGGCGGTGAGCAGGCCGCCGGTGTCCGCCGCGTACGCGGCCAGCGCCTGCGCGATCTCACCGCGGTAGAAGGAGTCGGCGTGGCTGCCGCCGATCAGCCGCAGCGCCCGGCCCGCGCCCGGGTTGCGGAACAGCTCGCCGGCCCGCGGCGCGCGCCCGTCCGGCGCGTACACGTCGGCCCAGGCCCGGCACTCGGGGTGGTCCAGCGCGCGATGTGCCGCCACCGACTCGGCCCAACGCCGGGCGACCGTCGGCGACACCGTCCAGCCCTGCTCGGCGTAGTGCACCGCGTCGGCGAACAGCCGCTCGAACGGCAGCCGCCCGAACCGCGCGTGCAGGTCCTGCCAACCCGCCGGGGCGCCCGGCACGGTCACCGGCAGCCAGCCGCGGGCCGGTGGGGCGAGCGGGGCCCGCGCCTGCGCCCCGCCGAGGGCGCCGTTGGGCGGCTGCGCGGCCCCGGTCAGCGCGGCCAGGCTCAACGCCGCCGGAGCGCGCCCGGAGGCGTTCAGCCCGTGCAGCTCCTTGCCGTCCCAGACCAGGGCGAACAGGTCGCCGCCGAGGTCGTTGGAGCCGGGCTGCACCTGGGTCAGGGTCACCGCCGCGGCCACCGCGGCGTCGACCGCCGAACCGCCCTCACGCAGCATGGCCAGACCCGCCTGGGCGGCCAGCGGCTGACTGGTCGCCACCACTCCCTGGGGCGCGTACACCGCTTGTCGCATCCCTAGATCCAAACACGTGGCGCGGGGCGATGCGGCTACGGGAGAGTAGGTTCTTACCTATGGCTCTCGTGGACTGGGATCTCGCCTCGACCACCGCCGCGCGGTTCGGCCCGATCGGACCATCGGTGACCTTGGAAGAGGCCACCGCGGTCGTCGCCGACCTGCGCCGACTGGCCGACGAGGCCATCGGCCACGTCGCCGAGTACACGAAGCTGACGCCGCAGGTGCCGGACGCGCCGGTGCGCGTGGTCGACCGGCGCACCTGGGCCGACGTCAACGTGCAGGGCCTGCGCACGGTGATCACGCCGCTGACCGACAAGCTGGAGGAGAAGGTCGGCTTCCTCGGCAACCTGGTCGGCGCGAAGGTGACCGGCGTGGAGGCCGGGGCGGTGCTCGGATACCTGTCCGGCAAGGTCCTCGGCCAGTACGACATCTTCGCCGCGCCGCCCGCCGAACCCGGCCGGCAGGTGGAGGCGGGGCAGCTGCTGCTGGTCGCGCCGAACATCGTCGCCATGGAGCGCCGGATCAAGGCCGACCCCCGCGACTTCCGGCTCTGGGTGTGCCTGCACGAGGTCACCCACCGGACCCAGTTCACCGCCGTGCCGTGGCTGCGCGCGCACTTCCTCAGCGAGGTGCGGGCCTTCATCGAGGCCACCGAGCCGCCGACGGCGAACCTGCTCAGCCAGGCCTACCAGCAGTTCGGCGCGGCGATCAAAGCGGCCCGCGCGCCCGAGGGCACCCGCGGCGCGTCGCTGATCGAGGCGGTGCAGACGCCCGAGCAGCGGGCCGTGCTCGACCGGCTCACCGCGGTGCTGACCCTGCTGGAGGGGCACGCCGAGGTGGTCATGGACGGCGTCGGACCGCAGGTCATCCCGAGCGTCGCGACGATCCGCGCGGCGTTCGACCGCAAGCGCAACCCCGGCAACCCGGTCGAGCAGTACGTGCGCCGCCTGCTGGGCATCGACATCAAGATGCGGCAGTACGCCGAGGGCCGGGTCTTCGTGCAGTCGGTGCTGGACCGGGTCGGCATGGACGGCCTGAACCGGATCTGGGAGTCGAAGCAGACCCTGCCGACCCTCGACGAGATCGCCGACCCCGACGCGTGGGTGGCCCGCGTGGTCACCGCCGACACCCGGGGATGAGGCTCGACCCCTCGGTCGCCGCGATCCGCACCGCGATCCGCCACACCCTGACCACCCTGCCGACCACGCCTGCCGCGCCTGCCGCAACTCTTAAGGAGTTGCGGCAACAGGACGGCCTCGATGGCGCGAGTCTTACAGAGTCGCGGCAGGGATACCGGTCGGTGGACGGGGTCGCGGGGGGTGCGCGGCCGCTGGTGTTGGTGGGTTGTTCGGGTGGGGCGGATTCGTTGGCGCTGGCGGCGGCGGCGGTTTTCGTCGCGCCGCGGGTGGGGTGGCGGGTCGGGTTGGTGACCGTCGATCACCAGTTGCAGGAGGGGTCGGCGGGGCGGGCCGAGCAGGTCGCGCAGTGGGCTCGCGAGCAGGGGTTCGAGCCGGTGGAGGTCGCGACGGTCGACGTCGGCGGGTGCGGCGGCCCGGAGGCGGCGGCGCGCGCGGCGCGGTACGCGGCGCTGGCCGGGGCGGCCGGGCGGCTCGGCGCGGCGACGGTCCTGCTCGGACACACCCGCGACGACCAGGCCGAGACGGTGCTGCTGGCGCTGGCGCGCGGGGCCGGCCCGCGCGGTCTCGCGGGGATGCCCGCACACCGCCTGCACGCGGGAGCCCGGTTCAGCCGGCCGCTGCTGGACGTGCCGCGTTCGGCCTGCCGGGCCGCGTGTGCGGCGCAGGACCTGGTGCCGTGGGAGGACCCGCACAACACCGATCCGTCGTACGCCAGGTCGCGGGTGCGGGCCGACGCGCTGCCCGCGCTGGTCGCCGCGCTCGGCGAGGGCGTCGTGGCCAACCTGGCCCGGTCCGCGGCCCTGCTGGGCGCGGACGCCGACCTGCTCGACGAGCTGGCCGCCGACGCCCTGGAACGCTGCCGCGCCCCCGCCGGGCTGTCCGCCGGCGCGCTGAGCGGGCTGCCGGCCGCGCTGCGTACCCGCGTGCTGCACGCCTGGGCCGCGGAGCTGGGCGCGCCCCGCGCGGCGCTGACCCACCGGCACGTCGCGGCCTTGGACACGCTGGTCATGGCCTGGCGCGGGCAGGGCGCGACGCTGCTGCCCGGCGGGATCGCGGTGAGCCGCCGGTCGGGTGAGCTGACCGGCGGCTGAGGTTCAGCGGCAGCCGCAGACCGCGATCGCCGCGGCGATCCTGTCGAGGGCGTTCTGGGCGGTGTCCCGGTCGACCGGGACACCGTCGGCGAGCACCGCGAAGGCCAGCAGCCGCCCGTCGGCGGTCTGCACGACCCCGCCCAGCGCGTTGACGCCGTTGAGGGTGCCGCTCTTGGCTCGCACCACGCCGAATCCCGCCTTCGACTTGGCGAAGCGCGCCTGCATCGTGCCCGACCAGCCGGCCACCGGCAGGCCGTTGAAGAAGTCGGACAGGTGCGAGTCGGCGCCGCCCGCGGCCTTGACCAGCAGGCCGGTCAGCAGCTGCGGCGAGAGCTTGTTCTTGGGCGACATGCCGGAGCCGTCCAGCAGGTCGCTCTGCGCCGCGTCGAGCCCGAGCTCGGTCACCACCTGCTCCATCGCGGCGGCTGCCCCGGCGAACGAGGCGGGCTGGCCCTTGGCCAGCGCCACCTGGCGCGCCAGCGCCTCGGCCAGCGTGTTGTCGCTCTCGGTCAGCATCTGCTCGACCTGGCGCAGCAGCGGCGCCGAACGCACCGATCCCAATTCCGTGCCGGGTGCCGGAGGTCCGGCCGCGCTGCCCGGTGAAGACGGGGCTGCCGAGCCGGTGGCCGCCGTCTCGGGTGCCTTGCCCTTGCCGCTGGCGGTCAGCCCGAGCAGCTTCGCGAAGGCGTCGCCGGCGGCGCGCTCGGGATCGCTGTACCACGTGAACGGCATGACCTGCTGCTTGAGGTTGGAACGCGTGCCGTTGATCATCAACGCGGTGATCCGGGAGACGGTGCCCTCACTCAGGGTGTCCGACGGCCAGTCGGGAGACGTGACAGGCCCGGTGAACAGGCTTCCGTCAGTGATGACCTTGGTGATCGGGGTGGTCCCCATCGCCTTCTTGACCTGAGCGGCGAGATCGTCGAGCTGGGGTGCGCCTTCGTAGAACTTCTTCGAGGTCACGCCGAGCGTGGCGTCGCCCGCACCGATCAGGACGACCTCGCCCGGGTTCGGCCCGGCCACGACACGGGTGACGATCCGGTAGTCGGGACCCCGGGTGCTGAGCACGGCCGCCGCCGTCACCAGCTTGGTGTTCGACGCCGGAGTGATCATCGCGGTGGGGGTGCGTTCGTAGAGGACCTCGCCCGTGCCGACGTCGACCACCGAGGCGCTGACGTTGCTGCCCAGCGGCGATCCGTCGATCAGCGGGTCGAGCGCCCCCTTGAGCAGCGCGGCGTCGGGCACCGGGGCGCCGGTCAACGCGGCCAGCACCGGCGCGGCCGCGGGCTCCGCGGGCGGAGCCGCGCTGGGCGACTGCCAGTCGGGCGCGGCCAGCAGGTTCGACATCAGGTCCGGCTTGAACACGGCGACCCCGCCCACGCCCGCGCCGAGCGCGACCACCAGCGCCAGCACGGTGACGAGCACGCCCTTGCGGCGCTTCCTGGGCTTGCCGGCCTTGGCGCCGGCGGGCGAGGGCTCGCCCTGGCCGGCCGGACGGCCATATTCGGAAGGGCGGGGCTGCGCACTCTGGCCCGTGGGCGGCGCGCCGAACCCGGCCGCTGCTCCGGGCCCTTGCGGGACCTGGGCCGAGCCGTACTGGCCCTGGGGCACCTGGGCAGCACCGTAGCCGGGCGACGCCTGGCCCTGCGGGACCTGAGCGGAGCCGTACTGGCCCTGGGGCACCTGGGCCGAGCCGTAGCCGGGCGAGGGCTGGCCCTGCGGGGTGCCGTAGACCTGCGGACCGGAGGGCGAGCCGTAAGCCTGTGGATTGCCGCCGTGGGGCTGGCGGTCCTGGGGAGAGCTGTGCACATCCTGTGGATAAGCACCCGGTCGCGGGGCTGTGTCCTGTGGATAAGCCGGTGGATACCCGCCGCGTCCCTGGTCCTGGCCCTGTGGATAACCGCTGTGGAGCTGCCAGACCCATTCCCGGCCGTTCCACACCCACTCACCCGGCGGGCCGGATGGCGAACCCGCGGCATCTGCGGGTTCGGCACCGTAGTGTGAACCTTGCCTCCCCAAAGCGGCCCTCCTCCGATGCCCGAAACCAGCCAGGCGAGACTAGCTAAAATTCGCCAACGTCGGCGAACTAACAGGCCAATGGGAGTGTGAAATGGATTTCGACGTCACGGTTGAGATCCCTAAGGGGCAGCGCAACAAGTACGAGGTCGACCACGAGACCGGGCGGATCCGGCTGGATCGCACCCTTTTCACCTCCACCCAGTACCCCGCCGACTACGGGTTCATCGAGAACACCCTGGGCGAGGACGGCGACCCGCTCGACGCATTGGTGCTGGTCCAGGAGCCGACGTTCCCGGGCTGTCTGATCAAGTGCCGTGCCATCGGCATGTTCCGCATGCGTGACGAGAAGGGCGGCGACGACAAGGTCCTCTGCGTGCCGGCCGACGACCCGCGCCTGGAGCACCTGCGTGACATCCATCACGTGGCCGAGTTCGACCGCCTGGAGATCCAGCACTTCTTCGAGGTCTACAAGGACCTGGAGCCCGGCAAGAGCGTCGAGGGCGCGACCTGGGTCGGCCGCACCGAGGCCGAGGCGGAGATCGTGCGCTCGTACGCGCGCGCCAAGGAGAACGGCGGCCACTGAGGCCGGACATGTCGAAGGGGCGCGGCGGAGAGTTTCTCCGGCCGCGCCCCTTCGTCGTGGTGCCAGGTGCTCAGAACGCGGGCAGCTCGGCGAGCTGGACCAGGCGCGAGCCGCGGCGGGTGATGAGACGGCCCCGGCCGGGCGGCATCCGGTCGTACTTCATCCGGCTGCCGAACGGCGCGGTCACGATGTTCTCCGCGGAGAGCATCAGGTACGGCGCGTTGGCGGCGGCCAGCCGCGACAGCGCCGCGTCGTAGCTGGACCGGGTGCCGCCCCAGTTCGCGCCGGCGGCCGCGATCAGGTGCAGGCCGACGTCGCGCGCCTGGAAGAGGAAGTCCGCCAGCGGCTCGATCGGGTGGCTGCCACCGGAGACGACCACGTCGTAGTCGTCGACGATGAGGAAGAACTCGCCCCGCCCGGCCAGCCAGGGCCGCAGCGGCATGTCCTGCGGGCGGGTGCCGTCGGGCGGCCGCCGCTCCTCCATCCGGACCCGGATCGCCTCGACGTAGTCGCGGATCTGGGACAGGTTGCTGATGTAGGCGAGCTGGTGTTCCGTGGTCACCGCCCCGAGCAGGCTGCGCCGCGGGTCGATGATGATCATCTTGGCCTGGTCGGGGGTGTACCGCTGGGTGATCGTCCGGGCGATCTGGCGCAGCAGCGTCGACTTGCCGCTCTCGCTCTCCCCGAACGCGGTCAGGTGCACATCGGCGTAGAAGTCGACGGTCGCCGGGGTGAGGTCGTCGGCGAGGCCGATCGGCAGCGTCCACTCCCCACCGGTCTCCAGCGGCATCCGCTCGTACGCGTACACGGTGGGCAGCATGCGCACCCGCGGCGCGGGCATGCCGTCCCAGTGCTTGGCGATGTGCTGGATCAGGTCGTCGCGGTGGCCGACGGCGTCCACGTCCGGACGCAGCGCGAGCGAGAACAGGCCGTCGGGGGTGAGGCCGAAACCGGGGCGCGACGGCACCTGCGGCGCGATCTTGCGGACCCGGCAGATGGTGTCGCTCGGGTCGCCGAGGCGCAGTTCGAGCTTGCTGCCGAACTGGTCCTGGATGTTGGCCCGGAAGTCGCGCCAGCGCAGCGAGGTCGCCACGACGTGCACGCCGTAGGCCAGACCGCGGGTCGCGAAGTCCGTGATCACCGGGTCCAGGTCCTCGTAGCTCTCCTTCAGCGTGCTCCAGCCGTCCACGACCAGGAACACGTCGCCGTACGGGTCGTCGGTGAACCGCCCCGCCGCGCGCAGCCGCCGGTATGCCGCCATGGACTCGATGCCCTGCTCGGCGAAGCGGGTCTCGCGCATGTTGAGCAGCTGCGCGACCTCGCTGACGGTGCGCCGGACCATCAGCGCGTCCTGCCGTCCCGCCACGCCGCCGACGTGCGGCAGCTCGCGCAGCGCGCCCAGCGAGCCGCCGCCGAAGTCGAGGCAGTAGATCTGCGCCTCCTGCGGGGTGTGCGTCAGCGCCAGCCCGGTGATCAGCGTGCGCAGCAGCGTCGACTTGCCGCTCTGACCACCGCCCACGATCGCGACGTGGCCGGCCGCGCCGTCGGCCAGCCGCAGCCACTGCAGGTCGCGCAGCTGCTGCGCGGGCTTGTCGACGACGGCGACCGGCACCCGCAGCGCGCCACGCAGATCGGGGTTGGCCACCGTCAGGCCCCGACCCTGGACCAGGCCGAGCTGCCCGAAGGCGAGGTCGAGCGGGTCGGAGACGTCCAGCGGCGGCAGCCACACCTGGTGCGCGGGCGGGCCCTGGCCCACCATGCGCTCGATCATGACGTCCATCAGGCTCTCGCCCGGCTTGACGTCCCAGTTGACCTCGGGCTCGGCGTTGGCCGGGCGCTGGGGCACCGGCACGAAGTGGTTGCCGAAGTCGTAGACCAGGTCGCGGCCGTCGACCCGGCGCGCGGCGGCGGTCTCGCCCGCCTTCTTGAACGAGCCGGAGACGTACGCGCCCTTGAACCGCTGCAACGGCTCCGAGCCGAACTTCAGGTAGCCGTGGCCGGGGGCCTTGGGCAGGTCGTACGCGTCGCCGACGCCGAGCACGGCCCGCGACTCCATCGCGGAGAAGGTGCGCAGGCCGATCCGGTACGACAGGTGGGTGTCCAGCCCGCGCAGGCGGCCCTCCTCCAGCCGCTGGCTGGCCAGCAGCAGGTGGATGCCGATGGACCGGCCGACCCGGCCGATCTGGACGAAGATGTCGATGAAGTCGGGGTTGGCGGTCAGCAACTCGGAGAACTCGTCGCAGACGATGAACAGCGAGGCCAGCGGGGCCAGCGCCGCGCCGCCCGTGCGCGCCTTCTCGTAGTCCTTGAGGTTGGCGAAGTTGCCCGCGGCCCGCAGCAGCTCCTGGCGGCGCAACACCTCGCCGGTGATCGCGTCGCCCATGCGGTTGACCAGGTGGCTCTCGCCCTCCAGGTTGGTGATGACCGCGGAGGTGTGCGGCAGCCGGTCCAGCGAGGCGAACGTCGCGCCGCCCTTGAAGTCGACCAGCACGAAGTTGAGCTGCTCCGAGGAGTGCGTGGCGGCCAGGCCGAGCACCAGCGTGCGCAGCAGCTCCGACTTGCCGGAGCCGGTCGCGCCGACGAGCAGGCCGTGCGGGCCCATGCCGTCCTGCGCCGACTCCTTGATGTCCAGCTCGACCGGCGAGCCGTCCGGGCCGACGCCCAGCGGCACCCGCAGCATGTTGCGGTTCGCGCGCGGCGACCAGCCGTACGCCACGTCGAAGCGCTCCGGGTCGGGGACGCCGAGCAGATCGGCCAGGCCCTTCTCGGAGGTCATCGCGTTGCTGCTGGTGATGGTCGTGGCGGACAGGCGCAGCGGGGCGAGCCGGCGGGCCAGCGCCTCGGCCTCCACCGCGCTGAGCCGGTCGGCGACGCCGACCTCGGCGACCGAGGCGGACGTGACGGTGTGCAGCGCCCGTTCCCGGCCGCGCACCTCCAGGGTCAGCATGCCGCGCTCCAGCAGCCGCGGCGGCGGGGAGTCCAGGTCCAGGATCGTCATGCCGGACAGGCCCTCGGGCACGGCCAGCGGCCCCGCCCCGGCCATGTCCGCGCCGTCGAGGACGACGACCACGTGCGGCGCGCCCTCCCCGGCCCCGAACCGCGGCCGGCCCGCGAGCACCTCGGCGAGCAGGCCCTCCATCTCCTGGGCGGAGGTGGCGAACAGCCGGGCCGGGCCCAGCGCGTCCACCTTGCTCGGGTGCTGGTGGTGGGGCAGCCACTTGGCCCAGTCCCACGCCTCGCGGCGGTAGGACGAGCCGCAGATCGCGATGATCAGGTCGTCGGGCGCGTGGAACACCGCCAGCTGCGCGAGCATCGCGCGGGCCAGGCCGTGCACGTCGCCGCCGTCGCGGTGGTCGGCGGCGAAACCGGTGGTGGCCGTGTTGCTGGTGTACATGCCGTCGTTGCGCGGGGCGGCGCCGTCGCCGCGCAGGAACACCCGGCCGAAGCCGCGCAGGGACAGCGCCACGGGCAGGTCGGGGACCACGGAGTACGCGTCCAGGAAGCGCCGCAGCGCCCCCGCCGTCATCGGCTCCAGTTCCTCCAGCGGGCGGGTCTCCGGCGGCAGCAGCGGGGTCGCCAGCGACTGCGGGCCGAGGCCCACGCGCACGATGCCGAAGTCGGGGTCGTGCGGGCGGCGCTCCCAGAGCCGGAAACTGTCCACCGTGGACCACAGCCGCTGCGGGTCGGGGTGGCGGTAGAACAGGCCCGTACGTTGCTGCTGGACGGCCTGGCGGGCCCGGCGGCGCAGACCGGCCAGGTGGCGCAGGTATTCCCGGCGCGCCGCCATCATCTCGGCCTTCTTCGGCTGCCCGGCTCCGTTCATCAGGCTCGCGGCGATCATGCCGAGGCTGGACACGCCCATCATGCCGCCGGCCACATAGGACATCTTGTCGCCGTTGCCGCGGCCCACCATCATCGCCATGCCCAGGCCGCTGCCCAGCATCGGCAGGATCATCATGGCCTGCTGCCAGCGCCCGCCCGCGGCCTGCGGAATCTCCGGCGGCGCATCGATGACGAGCTCCCCGGCCGGAATCTCGGGCGCGGGGCGCCGCGGCGCCCGCTTGACGATCACCGTACCCATTGCGACGCCCTCCCCAAGACGGTCGGCCGCCCGCCATGCTAGGCCATGCCACGTCTCCGCGCCCGTGCGCGGCAATGCCACGGCCGCGCCCGTGCGCGGGAACGGCGCGGGATGACGCGCTGCGCCACAACGTGGTAGACGTACCGGGTGAGCTACCCCGCCGCCACGACCGCGTCCCCCACCGGCCTTGCCCGCATCACGCTGCACACGCCGCAGCGCCGCGTCGACGTGGCGCTGCCTGAGCAGGTGACCGTCGTGGATCTGCTGCCGGATCTGCTGCGCCATGCCGGGGTCGGCCTCGCCGACGACGGCGAGCAGCACGGCGGCTGGGTGCTGCGCCGGGCCGACGGCAGCCCGCTGACCGAGAGCATGTCGCTGCAGCAGCAGTCGGTGCGCGACGGTGAGATCCTGCACCTGGTCCCGGCCCAGGAACAGTGGCCGGAGCTGGAGTACGACGACGTCGTCGAGGCGATCGCCGAGGGCGCGCGCCGCCGCGGCACGGTGTGGACGCCGGCGGCCACCCGGATGGCCACCCTGGTCGGCGCGGGCGTGCTGCTGGTGGCCGGAGTGCTCGCACTGGTGCACGGCGGTCCGCAGTGGACGCCGGGCGGTTACCTCGGCCTGACCGTGGCGGTGCTGCTGCTGGTCGGCGGCGTGCTGGCGTCCCGGGCCTACGGGGACGGCGTCACCGGCAGCGCCCTGGCGGGCTTCGCCCTGCCGTACGCGTTCGCGGGTGGCGCGCTGGTGCTCGGCGGCGCGGACGGCGCGGGCGCACCGGGGCTGCCGTCCTGGCTCGGCGCTTCGCAGCTGCTGGTCGGCTGCGTGGCGGTGCTGCTGTTCGCGATGCTCGGCGCCGCGGGGGTGGGTCACGGCCTGCGGGTGTTCACCGCGGGCGGCACCGCCGGGCTGCTCGGCGCGCTGACCGCGCTGCTGGCCGGGCTGGGCGCGGCCGGTGCGGCCGCGGTCCTGGTCAGCGCCCTGGTCTGCGGTATCGGCCTGGTGCCGGTGCTGGCCATCCGGTTCGGCAAGGTGCCGGTGCCCTCGGTGGTCCCGCCGCGCCCGGCCGACGGCGAGAACGCGTTCGCGATGGTGCCGGCGAGCCGCGGGGCCGCCACGGACCTGCCCGACCGCTCCCGCGTGTTCGCCGCCGTGGCGCGCTCGGAGGAGCTGCTCACGGGCATGTTGATCGGATACGCCGTGCTGATGGCCGCGGCCGGGTTCATCCTGGTGACCTCGGGCGGCACCGCCGGCCGGGTGCTGGTCGCGGTGTGCGCGACCGCGCTGCTGCTGCGCTCGCGCCTGTTCGTCACGGTGCGCCAGCGGGTGCCGCTGGTCGCCGCGGGCCTGTTCGGGCACCTGCTGCTGCTGGGCGCGGCGGTGTGGCTGTCCGAGGGCAGCACCCGGGCGTTCTTCGCGGTCGGCACCGTGGTGCTGGCCATGGTGATCGTGCTGGCCGGGCAGACCTGGTCCCGCAAGGCCCCCTCGCCGTACGTCGGCCGTGCCGCCGACCTGTTCGACCTGCTGGTGGTCGTCTCGGTGGTGCCGGTGGCGGCCTGGGTGCTGGGCATCTACGGACTGATCCAGGGCTGGGCGGCTTAGTCCGGCTCGCCGGCTCGTCCCAGTGAGACGGGCGGCGATTCTTCCTCCGCGCGGAAAGCCGTGTGAGAATGGCGGCACTGTGTCCAGACTCCGGACTCCCCGCCTGGTCAGCGCCGTGCCGCGAAAAGATGCGACGGCGCTGCTACGCGTCGTGGGCGCACTGACACTGGCCGCGTTCGGCAGCCTGGCCGCGACCACCCCGCCGGACGCCGCGACATCCGACGTCACGGAGCTGCGGGCAGGCGCGGAGCAGCGCGCGTCCCGGGCCGGCACCGCCGACGACCAGTGGCAGCTGGCCACGCTGCGCGCCACGCGGGCGTGGCAGCTGTCCGACGGCGCGGGCGTCACCGTCGCGGTGGTCGACTCCGGCGTCGGCGACCACGCGGATCTGAACGGTCAGGTGCTGAGCGGCCTGGACCTGGTGGACAACTCCGGCACCGGCCGCGACGACCCGGTCGGCCACGGCACGACGGTCGCCGCGCTGATCGCCGGGCGCGCCGACGACGGCCGCGGGGTCGTCGGGCTCGCGCCGAAGGCGAAGATCCTGCCGGTGCGGGTGCTCGACGAGGACAACAAGTACGACGACGCGCGGGTGGTCGCCGAAGGAGTCCGCTGGGCGGTGGATCACGACGCCTCCGTGGTGAACCTGTCCCTGGGCGGCGGCGTGGCCAGCGACGCGCTGGCCGAGGCCATCGACTACGCGTTCGCCAAGGACGTCGTCGTCGTGGCCTGCGTCGGCAACGTGAGCACCGGCGGCCCCACCGAGATCTGGTACCCGGCCCGCGAGCCGGGCGTGCTCGCGGTCACCGCGATCGCCCCCGGCAGCCACCATCAGCTCTGGCAGGGTTCGCTCACCGGGGAGCAGGCCGTGCTGGCCGCGCCCGGCACCGACCTGGTCGGGGCACGGCCCGGCGGCTACTGGAAGGTGCAGGGCACCAGCTTCGCCGCACCGCTGGTGTCGGCGACCGCCGCGCTGGTCCGCTCCCGCTGGCCGGACATGCCCGCCGCCGAGGTGGTGCAGCGCCTGATCGCGACCGCGCAGGATCTCGGACCGGCGGGACGCGACGACGAATACGGCTACGGCCTGGTCGATCCGGTCGCCGCGCTCACCGCCGAGGTGGCGCCGGTCCGGACGAACACGCTGGACACCGCGCCGCCGCCGGGCAAGGTGGGCTTCGGCACCGCGCCGGCCCCGACGCGCAGCAGTCCGGTGCCGGCCACGTCGCCGTCCGTCACGGCCGAGGCCACCGCGGAGGCGCTGCCGCGCCGCGAGCGCGGTGGTTTGAACCTGGCCCTGGTCGGGGTCGTCGCACTGGCGGGCGGCGCGATCACCGCCCTGCGCCGCGCGGACCTCAGATCGAGCCGGCTGCCCGACGGCCGGTGACGCTCAGGCGCACTTGCCGGTGCCGACCGCCCTGGTGCGGGTGCGACCCATCAGCGCGACCGTGGAGGCCTCCTCGGCGGTGACCGCGTAGCCGACGTTGGGGTCGTCGGCAGCCGCCGCGAAGATCACGCCGAGCACGCTGCCGTCCGCGGCGACCAGCGGGCCGCCCGAGTTGCCGCTGCGCACCAGGCCGCGGATCGTGTAGACCTCGCGGGTGACGGTGCCGTCCTCGTAGATGTCCGGGCCGGTGATGTCGCCGACGTCGCGCACCCGCGCCGACTGCGCGTCGTACGGCCCGTCCAGCGGGAAGCCCAGCACGATCGCGTCCGCGCCGGTCTTGGCGGGCGAGTTCGCGAAGCGCATCACCGGCGCGTTCAGCGACGGCACGTGGATCACGGCAAGGTCGCGCTCGGGGTCGTACACCACGACCGTGCCCTGCAGCCGGGCCCCGTTGAGCTCGATCCGGATCGTCTTCGTGCCGGCCACCACGTGCGCGTTGGTCATCACGTGCTCGTCGGCGAAGACGAAGCCGGAGCCCTCGATGCGGCGGCTGCAGCTCGGCGCGCTGCCGAGCACCTTCACCACGGACTTCTTGGCGTTCAGCACGACCTGCGACCCCTTCAACTTGGGATCCGGCGCGGGCACCTCCTTGACCTGGGTAGGCACCAGGTCACCGAACACCTCGGGGAAGCCGTTCGTGTCGACGGTGTCGCGCAGCGCCTCGGTCAGCGCCTTCGCCTCGCCCGGCATCACCGAGTCGATCACCGCGAGCAGGCTGCTGCTGCGCACCGCCTTGGCCAGCCCGGGCTGCGCGGCGTCGCTCAGCGGCACCGCGACCAGCCAGGCCACCAGCGACACGGCCAGCACGGAGACCACCGCGCCGCCCAGGTCGTCGACGGTCTGCCCGGCCCGGTTGGTGATCGCCCGCCGCAGCTTGCCGCCCCACCAGCCGGCCAGCGACTGGCCGAGCACGGCCAGGCCGAACACGGCGATGAGCGACACCACGAGCTTGAGCACCGCGTCGTCGAGCAGCCCGGCCAGCAGCGGCCCGAGCTGGAGGCCGATCAGGGCGCCCCCGAAAAACCCGATGAACGAGAGCACGCCCACCACGAAACCCTGCCGGTAGCCGCTCACACCGAACAGCAACAGCAGGATGATCAGGACACCGTCGACGACCGACATCGGCTCAGCCTACGGAAGGGACATCGGCGGTGCCACTAAGCGTGGCGGGCGGGGTGGGCAGGGCCTCGATCCGGTCGGTCGGCCAGGGCCGCGCCCAGCCGCCGAGTTCGAGCAGCGTGGACAGCACGCCGGCGGTGAAACCCCAGACGAGCATGCCGCGCGACTGGAAGGCCGGGCCGATCCACCCGCTGGAATGGCGCACCCGCAGCCGGTGGTCCGGGTCGGCGAGCTCGGCCAGCGGCAGCCGCGCCACGTGCGCCACCTCCCGCGGGTCGTGCGCGCCGACCGGGTGCGGCGCGTGCCACCAGGCCAGCACCGGGGTGACCAGGAAGTCGGTGACCGGAATCCACAGCGTGGGCAGCTGCGCCAGCACGGTGACGCTGGCCGGGTCCAGCCCGACCTCCTCGTTCGCCTCGCGCAGCGCGGTGGCGGTCAGATCGGCGTCCTCCGGCTCCACCGCACCGCCGGGGAAGGCGGGCTGGCCGGCGTGATTGCGCAGGGTCGCGGAGCGCTGCATGATCAGCACGTCCGGGCCCTGCTCGCCCTCGGCCAGCAGGATGAGCACGGCGGCGGGCCGGCCGCCCTCGTCGGGGGTCGGGATGCGGGTGAAGTCGACGGCACGCGCGGCGCGCACCCGGGTCAGCAGCGGTTCGAACCATGCCGGCGGCTGCCCGGTGACCACTTCACTCATGCCTTCTCCTCGCTGCGCCCGTCGGTGGCATGGTCACGGGGGGCCGCCGACACGCTCTCCTCGCCGCGCTCGTTCATGCGCGGCCGAAGTGCTGCTCGACCCGTTGCGCCAGGGTCTGGTCGGTCAGCGCGACGTCGCGGTAGACGGTCGCCCGGCCGTCCGCGCCGACGAACAGCGTCAGCGGCAGCAGGTTCTCGCCGACGGCGGCTTTGAGCCCGCCGGACCGGTCGTACACGCTCGGCAGGCTCACCTTCAGCTCGTCGGCGAGCCAGGCCGCCGCGTCGCGGCCGTCCTCGGTGACCACGCCGAGCACCGGCACCCGGCCGCTGTCGGCCAACCGCTGGAAGGCGGGCAGCTCCTTACGGCACGGCGGGCACCAGGACGCCCATAAATTGATCACCAATGGGCCCCGCAGCTCGGCCACGCGCACCGCAGCGCCGCCGGCCATGCAGTCCAGGGACAGCTCCGGCAGCCGGATCACCCGGGCCTTGCCGTCGCCCGCGCCGCCCGTCCCGGACGCCGTGGCGGCCGCGCGGGACGTGCTGGTGGCCGCGCCGGACGTGGTGGCGGCCGTGCCGCCAGGTGTCGCGGTGCCGCTCGACGGGAGGGCCTCGTTCGGGGCGGCCGGGCCGCCGCCGGTGAGCGGGGCGCAGGCCGCGAACGGCTGCGGCACCGCCTCGTCGGGCTGCGGCGCGCCCGCTGTCGTGCACCCGGCCAGCAGGGTCGCGGCGGCCACGGCAGTCGCCAGGGCGCCCATTCCGGGAAGACGCCGCTTCACGGCGGCCGGTGGCGACACTTTCCCGGAAAGCGCGGCCTCATGCAGGCCCTGCCGAGGGGCCGGGTGGGTGGGCAGGCTCATGCGCCGACCCCGGCGAGGGCGGCGATCTCCGCGGCGCGGGGACCCTTGAGCAGCTTGACCGCCTCGGCGGGATCGGTCGGGCCGATGCCGTACGACGGGCACATGCTCGCCAGCGGGCAGGCGCCGCAGGCGGGCTTGCGGGCGTGGCAGACCCGGCGACCATGGAAGATCACCCGGTGCGACAGCATCGTCCAGTCGCGCTTCTCGACCAGTGCCCCGACCGCGTGCTCGATCTTCACCGGGTCGGTCTCCGCCGTCCAGGCCCAGCGGTTGACCAGCCGCTGGAAGTGGGTGTCCACGGTGATGCCGGGGACGCCGAAGGCGTTGCCGAGGATCACGTTGGCGGTCTTGCGGCCGATGCCGGGCAGCGTCACCAGCTGCGGCAGCGTCCGCGGCAGCTCGCCGCCGAACCGGTCGACGAGCTGCTGGCCGAGCCCCATCAGGGAGGCCGCCTTGTTCCGGAAGAAGCCGGTCGGGCGGAGCATCTCCTCCAGCTCGACGCGATCCGCCCCGGCGTAGTCGGCGGCGGTGCGGTACTTCGCGAACAGGGCCGGCGTGGTCAGGTTCACCCGCACGTCGGTGGTCTGCGCGGACAGGATCGTGGCGACCGCCAGTTCGAGGGGGTCGGTGAAGTCCAGCTCGCAGTGCGCGTCTGGATGGATGACGGCGAGTTCGCGCGCCATCCGCCGGACCCGGCGCTTGCGCGCCAGGTCGGTCTCGCCCGTCACCGATACCACGGCAGAGAGCCTACGTCGCGGGTGCGCTGATCGCCCCGTCCGCGCTCAGCACCGCGCCGCTCGCGCCGAAGTCCTCCTTGGTCATCTGGGTGATCAGCCCGAGCGCGCGCTCCTTGGTGTCGGGCTGCGGGACGCCGTGCGCGCCGCTGAAGATCGTGGAGTGGAACTGCCCGGAGACGAAGCCCCCGTCCGGGTTCAGGGTCACCTTGAGCACGCCGCCCCAGCCCAGCCGGCCCTCGCTGCGCAGCTGGCCGCCGCCGGCGAAGTTGCCCAGGCTGTACGCGATGAGCCGGCCCTTGTAGAACTCCATGCCGCGCACCACGTGCGGGCCGTGCCCGACGATCAGATCGGCGCCGGCGTCGATCGCGGCACGGGCGAAGGCGTGCGGATTGCCCCGGTTCTCGCCCAGGAAGTTCTCGGTGCCCGGCCGGACGTGGCTCTTGTCCGCGCCCTCGGCGCCCATGTGCACCTGCACCACGACGAGGTCGGCCTGCTCCGCGGCCTTCGCCACGATCGTCTTGGTCGCGGTCAGGTTGAGCAGGGGGTTGTTGCCGGCGTACGAGGAGAAGCCCACCACCGCTACCTTGACGCCCTTGACCTCGGCGACGGTGATCTGGTTGGTCGCCCCGGTGTGCTTGAGCCCGACCCCGTCCAGCGCCCGCTGGGTGTTGGTGAACCCGGCCGTGCCGAAGTCGCGGCTGTGGTTGTTGGCCGTGTTGAGCAGGTCGAACCCGGCGTCCACCAGGTGCTGGGCGTAGGACGGCGGCACCCGGAACTGGTGGCAGTTGACCGGCTCGCCCGGTTTGGGCTGCGGGCACTTACCGGTGCCCGTCTCGTCCGTGATCGGCTGCTCCAGGTTGCCCATCACCAGATCCGCGGGCAGCAACGGCTTGATCTTGTCGAAGTAGCCCTTGCCGCCGTTCGGCGGAAGATCCTGCGGCGCGTCGCCCATGATGATGTCGCCGGTCGCGGACATACTGATGGCGTTGGCCGCCGGGTCCGCGGTGGGCTCGGCGGGGGCGGCCGTCGGCGTGACGGCGGCGGCACCCTCCGGGGTGTGCCACTGCGCCGTGACGGCGTCGGCCGGCGAGGTCAGGGCCGAGAAACCCAGGCCGACGACTGTGACAAGGAGCACGATCGCGCCCGCGGCAGAGACCCCCGGACGCGCGCGAAGCGATCCGAACACCCGGTCCATGGTGGAGCGGGGCGGCGTTTGCGCGGACGATGCGGGGGTATCGGGGCGGCTCAGGGGGTGTGTGGACATCGCCGGGCACTCTACCCGCCTGGTGCCACGAGCGGCACTGGCCGAGGTCGCAGGATTACGGGGGTTGGCGTCCGGTTGCCACCTGCGTGCGCCTAGACTGACCTCGCGCGGCGTACGTGTAGCGACGAGTTAATCCACGGTATGCCCACGATCCGCGTCGATGGAGGTAGGCGATGGACGAGGTGCTGGCTCGTAGCGGGATCTTCCAGGGTGTCGACCCGGAGGCCGCCGAGGCACTTGCTCGTGAGATGGAAACGATCGAGATCCGCAAGGGCGAGATCGTGTTCAACGAGGGTGAGCCTGGAGACAGCCTCTATATCGTACTCTCCGGCAAGATCAAGTTGGGTCGACGCGCCGCCGACGGCCGGCAGAACCTCGTCTCCGTGATGGGGCCTTCCGACATGCTCGGCGAGCTCTCCCTGTTCGACCCCGGCCCGCGCACCGCCACCGCCACCGCGGTGACCGACGTGCGCCTGGCCCGGCTGCGCAAGCAGGCCCTGCGTCCGTGGCTGAACAACCGGCCCGAGATCGCCGAGCAGCTGCTGCGAGTGCTGGCCCGCCGCCTGCGCCGCACCAACGACGCGCTGGCCGACCTCATCTTCACCGACGTGCCCGGCCGGGTCGCCAAGAACCTGCTGCAGATGGCAGGCCGCTTCGGCACCCGCGACGGCGGCGTGCTCCGGGTGACCCACGACCTCACCCAGGAGGAGCTGGCGCAGCTCGTCGGCGCTTCACGCGAGACGGTGAACAAGGCCCTGGCCGACTTCGCCTCGCGCGGCTGGCTGCGCCTCGACGGCAAGAGCGTCATCATCCTGGACCCGGAGCGCCTGGCCCGACGCGCCCGCGTCTGACCTGCCGCACCACCACGCGCCCACCTCCCGCGCCCACCCGGCGCGCGACGGTGGGCGCGACCATGTCCCCACTCACCCACCGCCCCAAGTCGGGCCGGTTGCGCTCGGCCATCCATGATCGCCCGACTTGCCTGGCACATGGGCAAATGCGCGCTCAAGATACGCACACCTGCCAGGCAAGTCGGATGACCTTGCGGGGCGCGCACCTCGCGGCCATGTCGAGGTGGGCGTCGCCGACTCGGTGAGGTCATACGTTCGGACGGTCCGGGTCGGCCGAGCGACGGATGAGGGGCCGCGTCGTTAGGTGTTGCGACAGGTGCTCCCAGGACCCTCTTGGATTGTGGACAAATCCGGACAAACCTGTGCATTTTGGCTGGTCAAAGTGTCGGGAACTTGTCGCTGACATGTCAGCCCCAGTGGGACTTCGTTGGTCCGAGTGGTCGCGAACCTCGCAAATTGAGCGCGGCTAGACGTGTCCACATTGACCGATCGTGCGGTGACCTTTCGCCTGTGCCTGGGCGAACTGGACACCTCTTGCACCGCCTCGATCGGTCGGTCGGATGTCTCCGACGATCGAAAGAGGTCCCTACCACTATGAACACGTGGGTTCGACGCTCACTGAAGGCCGGCGCTCTCACTGCCGGCGCGGTCATGGCCACCGGCACCGCCGCGTACGCCGAGGCCACCGTCATCAGTGCGGGCAACACCGGGGTGCTGAACGGCACCCAGGTCTTCGCTCCGATCCAGGCTCCGATCAACCTCTGCGGTGTCGCCGCGAGCGTGGGCGGTGACGCGGTCGCCGGCTGCACCGGCGGTAGCGCCGCCGAGCTCGACGGTGTCTTCGACGCCCGTCTGATCAGCACCAACAACCACGGCATCCTGAACGGCACGCAGATCTTCGCGCCGATCCAGGCTCCGATCAACGTGTGCGGTGTGGCCGCGGGCGTGCTCGGCGACGCCTCGGCGTGGTGCGAGGGCGGCGCGAGCGCCGACCTCGACGGCGACCACCACAAGAAGAAGCACCAGTGCGACAGCCGCTGCGACCACGACGACGACCACGACGGCTACGGCCGCGAGTCGACCGAGTCCGGCGACCTGCTGGGCGGCCTGCCGCTGGTGGGCGGCCTGACCAACGGGGGTCTCCCGCTGGTGGGCGACCTGACCAAGGGCGGCCTGCCGCTGGTCGGCAACCTCGGCGGCGGTGGTCTCCCGCTCGTCGGCAACCTCGGCAACGGCGGCCTGCCGCTGGTGGGCAACCTGACCAAGGGCGGCCTGCCGGTGGTCGGCGGGCTGCTGGGCAACCAGGGTGTGGCGCGCGGCGCCGACGCGATCGACATCGACGCGCTGGACGCGGTCGGCACCATGGGCCGCTTCGACACCGAGAGCGACGCCGCCGAGGGCAACAACAGCACCGGCGGCAACGGTGGCGGCAACGGCACGACCTGCAACAACGGCTGCGGCGGCCACGGTGGCGGCAACAACCACCACCCGAAGCCCAAGCCCAAGCCGCGGCCGCAGCCCTGCCCGGACCACGGTCACGACCACAACCACCAGGGCCGCCACCACCAGCACGACGGTGACGTCAAGATGATCAGCGCCGGCAACCACGGCATCCTGAACGGCACCCAGGTGTACGCGCCGATCCAGATCCCGATCAACGTCAGCGGCGTGGCCGTGGGCGTGCTGGGTGACGCGGCCGCCTGGAGCGTCGGCGGCGCGTCCGCCAACCAGTAACCGTCCGGCCTGCCGGCGGGCACGGCCCACGATGACTTGAGAAGTCACCCGCGGACCGGAACCGGCGAAACACTGCACCCGCCTCACCTCGCCGGCAGGCCGGCAGCCAGCGCGACTCCCTTTCGCTGACCGAAGACCCGCGCTGGCCGAAGCACCACCAGAGGACGTCCCCCGGACCGGGCACCATCCGGCCCGCCCGGGGGACGTCCTTTCTCGTCCCCCGGGCGGGCCCTCCCCCAACCACCCAGCCACCCGGCAACCCGGCAAGTCTTAAAGACTCGCGCCCACAGGAAGCTCCTGTGGGCGCGAGTCTTTAAGAGTTGCGGCAGGTGGGGGGCCGGGTCGGGCCCGGGTGGGGCGGTCAGGCGGGGGTGAGGACGGCGAGGAGGGCGCCGGTGTCGACGAGTACGCCGGGGCGGACCGTCACCGCGGCGACCACGCCGTCGGCGGGGGCGTGCACCGGGTGCTCCAGCTTCATCGCCTCCAGGGTCAGCAGCAGGTCACCGGCGCCGACGCGCTGGCCGGGGGCGACCAGCACCCGGCCCACCGCACCGGGCAGCGGCGCGGTGAGCGAGCCCTCCTCCAGCTCCTGCACCGGCTCCGGGAAGCGGGGCAGCCGGCGCAGGGCGAGCGAGCCCTCGGCACTGTCGACGTACGCGGTCTCGCCGACCTCGTGCACGTGCAGGGCGAGCCGGATGCCGGCCACGTCGAGCACGACCTCGTCCGGGGCGGCCGAGACGACCGCGACCGGCGGGTGGTCGTCGACCGGGCCGACCTGGCCCAGCCCGGCGAGGTCGAGCTCCTCGGGGTCGACCGCGCGGACCCACCACTGCGCGAGCGCGCCGGTGCCGTCGAGGCGGTAGCCGACCTCGACCGGGCCGGCGGGTCCGTCGTACACCACGGTCTGTGCGCCGGTGGGCACGTTGCGCCAGCCGGACGGGATGCCGCGCTGCACCGGGGCCGCCGCCCGCCGCCCGGCGGCGGCGGCCAGGGCCGCGGCCAGGCAGCTGAGCCGAACCGCCTCCACCGAGGACAGCAGCGGCGCGAACACCTCGGGCTGCCGGTCCAGCAGGCCGGTGTCGATCTGGCCGGTGAGGAACGCCGGGTGCCGCAGCACCCGGACCAGCAGGTCGCGGTTGGTGACCAGGCCGTGGATGCGGGTCCGCGCCAGGGTTCCGGCCAGCATGCGGGCGGCCTCGTACCGGGTCGGGGCCCAGGCGACGAGTTTGGCCAGCAGCGAGTCGTAGTGCACGCCGACGACGGTGCCGGGCTCCACCCCGGAGTCGACCCGGATGCCGGGCTGGAGCATTGGCCGGAACTGGGCCGAGACCTCGGGCACCGCGAACCGGTGCACCTGCCCGGTGGCGGGCAGCCAGTTGCTGGCGGGGTCCTCGGCGCACAGCCGCACCTCGATCGAGTGCCCGCGCATGGGCGGCGCGGACGCGAACGGCAGCTGCCCGCCCTCGGCCAGATACATCTGCAGCCGGACCAGGTCGAAGCCGGTGACGCACTCGGTGACCGGATGCTCGACCTGCAGGCGGGTGTTCATCTCCAGGAAGTAGAACTCCCCGTCGGGGCTGAGCAGGAACTCCACCGTGCCGATGCCGACATAGCCGATAGCCTCGGCGACCAGCACCGCCGCGGCGCACAGGTTCTCGCGCAGTTCCGGGGAGACGGCCGGCGACGGCGCCTCCTCGATGATCTTCTGGTGCCGGCGCTGGATGGAGCACTCGCGCTCGCCCAGCGTCACGATGTTGCCGTGCTGGTCGGCGACGATCTGCACCTCGATGTGGCGGGCCTGCTCGACGTAGCGCTCGCAGAACACCGTGGAGTCGCCGAAGGCGCCGAACGCCTCCCGCCGGGCCGAGGAGACCGCCTCGCCCAGCGACTCGGCGTCGCGCACGATGCGCATGCCGCGGCCGCCGCCGCCGATGGCCGCCTTGACCAGCACCGGATACTCGTCCACCGCGGACGGATCGGTCCAGCTGGGCAGGACCGGCACCTCGGCCTCGGCCAGCAGCGCCTTCGCGTCGATCTTCGAGGCCATCACCGAAATGATTTTGGCGGGCGGGCCGACCCAGGTCAGCCCGGCGTCGGTGACCATCGCGGCGAAGTCGGCGTTCTCGGCGAGGAAGCCGTAGCCGGGATGGATCGCGTCCGCGCCGGTCTTGCGGGCGGCCGCGAGGATCAGGTCCCCTCGCAGGTAGGTCGCGCTCGGCGCGGAACCCGGCAGCTGTACGGCGTAGTCGGCCTCGGCGACGTACGGGGAGTCGGTGTCGGCGATGGAGTAGACCGCGACGGTCTCCACCCCGACCGCGCGGCAGGTCGCGAAGATGCGACGGGCGATCTCGCCCCGGTTGGCCACCAGCAGTCTGCGGATCATGACGCCACCTCACGCTCTGGCGCGTTGCCCGGTGCCTTGCGGGCCGGCGACGCGCTCACCGATAGGCAGATGCCCAGCACGGTCCTGGTGTCGCGCGGGTCGATCACGCCGTCGTACGGCTCGGTGGACCCCTCGCCCACCGGCCAGCTGAACCGGAAGCCCGGCCCGGCCAGTGCCCAGGAGCCGGGCGACGTGCCCAGCACCAGGGTGATCCGCTCGGCCTGGGCCAGCGCCCGCAGCAGCAGCGCGGAGCTGTCCGGCTCGGCGTGCCCGGCCGGGTTGGCCAGCACCAGCACCGGCACGCCCGCCTTGCCGGCCAGTCGGACCAGCTCCACACCCTTGTCCGCGCTGTCGGGGTCGATCGCGGGGCCGGTCGCCGCCAGCACGGCCACCGGGTGGCCGTGTACCGCGCCGAACCCGGCCAGCAGCGCACCGCCCCGCTGCGGACGGAACTCGTCCAGGTCGGAGCCGTCGAGCACCCGGGCCAGCACCTCGCGCGGCTCGGTCACCGCGGCCGGGTCGGCGCTGGCGACGGCCAGCAGTTCCTCGGCCTCGTATCGCGGCGGCTCGACCGCGCCGGTCTGCGCCCCGTGCTGGTAGGTGACGAGCCGGCGCACCGTCTGGCGCACCATGCGCAGCGCGTCGCGCTCGTCCTCGGCGACCATGTCCATCCGGGCCGCATCACCGCGCCCGCGCACCGTGATGGTGTGGTCGGCCAGGTCGGGCAGCGGGGCGAGCCAGGCGTCCAGCGGGCCGAACACGGCGCAGAGCACCGGCGCGGCCATCCGCCCCAGCCGCGCGAAGCAGGGATCGGGCACGCCGGGACGGCTCTGCTCCTGCGGCGTCGACTCCAGCAGCAGCACCAGCGGCAGCAGGTGCCGGTCGGCCAGCTCGACGGCGCGGGCGAACTTCGCCCGGCCCGCCTGGGCCGGTCCGCCGACGTACACGGTCGGGTCGTTGGCGATCAGCATGCACTCGATGCCGTCGACCACGCCCAGCGCGGTCACCAGCCCGGCGCCGACCGGCTCGCCCGCCTCGCGGCCCGCCGTCGCGGCGAGTTCCAGCAGTGCCGTGTCGGAGTCCACGAGCAGCTCGATGCGCTCGCGGGGCAGCAGCTTGCCACGGGCGTGGTGCCGGGTGACCTCCTTCTCGCCGCCGCCGTCACGGGCCTGCCCGTGCGCCTGTTCCAGCGCACGCAGGGCCGCCTGGGCGGTGCTTCGGTTGTCCAGGAAGGAGGGCGCGCGGGGGTCCAGCGCGGTGTCGAGAGTCGCCATGGTGAACCTGCTCCTCGGTGCTCCACCGCTTGTTGACACCAGAGCAACGAGTGGTTCAAGGGGGGCGACACGCGCCCGACGGCGCGTCGTGCCCTACACCTCAGGGCGGGTGAAGCGTCAGCGCAGGTGCGGACGCCTATTCGATCACTGGAACAGTTTGTCGATGAGGTTGCCGAAGAAGCCCTGGCGCTGGGCCGGGACCTCGGGCCCGGCGACGTTCGACACGTCCGCCGTCGACTGGTCCTCCTGCGCCGGGCCGTCCAGGTCGACGTCGGCCAGCAGCTCCTCCAGCGCCCGCGCGGTGGGCCGGGCGGCGGGGTCGTTGTCCATACCCTGGCGCAGGATCGCGCACAGCGCGGCGGGCACCTCGGGCAGGTCCGGCACCGGCTGGGCGAACATCTCGATCAGGGTGAGCAGGCCGGGCGGGTGGTCGCGTTCCCAGCGCGGCGGTGCGCCGCGCAGCAGGGCGTACAGGGTGGCGCAGAGCGCGTACACGTCGCCGGGCGGCGCCGGCTCGGCGCGGCGGAACGCCTCCGGCGGCGCGTACGCCGGGGTCATCACGTCGAGGGTGATGTCGGGGTCGCGGATCTCGGCGAGGATGGCCAGCCCGAAGTCGGCCAGCGCGGGCTCGCCGAAGTGGCTGATCAGGATGTTGGCCGGCTTCACGTCGCGGTGCACCACGCCGCGCTCGTGCGCGTCGGCCAGCGCGTCGGCGATCTTCACGCCGAGGTCGCGCACCTCGTGCGGGCGCAGCGGCATGCGGTCCTGGTACGAGCCCGCGTACAACTCCATGATCAGGTAGGGGTGGTTGTCCGCGGTCACCCCCGCGTCGAACAGGTCGGCCACGTGCGGGTGGCCGGACATCTTGCCCGCGGCCCGCGCCTCGCGCAGAAAACGCGACCGGTCCCGGTCGCTGTCGATGGTGCGGTTCTCCACCTTGACCGCGACCTCACGCCCGACCGACCCCTGCACGGCACGGAAGATGGTCGCGTAGCCGCCGATGGCGAGCAGCGACAGATCCGTGAGTCCGGGGATCTCCGGGAAGGCGGGCGTGTGCTTCACGGGCTAGACGGTAGCGCCTCGCCCCGACGTGACGGCACCCCATGTCGCCAATGCAACGGCGCGCTCGCTCGTCTGCTGGGTCCCGTCCGCCAGGGCCCGGGCCCGCTCGGCCGCGACCAGCGCCTCTTCGTGCCGCCCGGCCGAGGCCAGCACCCGGGCGTACACCGCGGCGGAGCGCACCAGGCTGCGCACGTCCACCGCGGGCAGCGCCTCGGCCAGCTCGGCGGCGGCCAGCGCCTCCTCGATCTGCCCGGCGGCGAGCAGCGCTTCGGCGTACAGGGCGACGCCCTGGCGGCGGGAGTAGAGCATGGACGGCGCGTGCGGCGCGGCCGCCACGGGCGTCAGCAGCCGGATCGCCATCGCGGTGTCGCCCGCGGCGAGCCGGGCCGCGCCCAGCAGCGCCCGCGGGCCCACCCGCGCCGGGTCGAGCACGCCGTACGGCGACACCATGGTCAGCACCGAGCGGGCGTCCAGCTCGGCGGCCTCGAAGTCGCCCCGGTCCAGCGCCACGAAGCCGCGGACCGTGCCGGCCATGCCCACCAGCAGCGGGTGGCCTACCTTCTCGCCCTCCTCCAGCGCCTCGCCGAGCAGGTCCTCGGCGTGGCCGTACTCCCCCAGCCCGCGCGCCACGACACCGCGGGCGACCAGCGCGAAGCCGCGCCCCCACACGTCCTTGGCGGCGGCGAAGTCGCGGTAGGCGCGCCGCGCCTCCCGGTCGGCCTCGCCCAGCTCGCCCAGCTCCGCGGCGGCGAACGCGGCGACCGCGCGCAGCGTGCCGACCGCCCAGGCCTCGCCGACCCGCTCCCCGAACGGCAGGAACACGTGCGCCAGGCGCAGCGCCTCGTTGAGCCGGCCCGACAGCAGCCGGGCGAACGCGGTGGTGCCGCGCAGCCAGGCCCGGCCCACCGGGTCCTTGGCCTCGGCGAACAGCCTTGCCGCGCGGGCCAGCGCCGCGTCCGCGCCGGCGAAGTCGCCGCGGGTGGTGGTCACCCAGGCCAGGTTCTGCAGCGACCAGGCCTGCGACTTGCGGTCGCCCGCGGTGACCGCGATCTGGTACGCCCCGGCGAACCGGCTGGACGCGTCGCCCAGCCGCCCGCCCAGGAAGTCGGCCATGCCCAGCCGGCGCATCGCCTCGGCCTGCTCGCCGGGCAGCTCGGCGTCGGTGGCCGTGGTCAGCGCCTCGGACCAGAGCCGGTACGCGTGGTGCGGGTCGCCCTGCGCGACCTGTGCCCGGCCCGCCAGCAGCAGCGCCCCGGCCCGGGTGCGCGGGGAGTCGGTGGCGTCGGCGACCAGCTTCTCGGCGTCGTGCAGCGCCTCGGCGATCCGGCCGTACTGCAGCAGCGAGCGCGCGTGCACCAGCCGGTCGGGCAGCGGCAGCGCGCCCGGGACCAGCCGCGCGGCGCGCTCGCCGTAGCCGACGGCCTCGGCGGGTTCGCCGGACTGCCCCGCCCGGCGCGCGGCCCGGCCGAGCGCGGCCACGCCCAGCGGCGCGACCTGGCGGGCGGGCACGTCCGGGCGCAGCCGCACGGCGTCGGCCAGGCGGGTGGCGCGTTCGGCGTGCTCGGCCACGAAGGCGTCGCGCATGGCCTCGTTCACCCCGGTCAGGCCCGGCACGGTGCGACCCGAGGAGACCTGCACCGGCGGCTCGCCCGGGGCGGCCCACCGGGCCAGGAAGGCGTGCCGGTCGGCGAGGTCGGCCTTGCCGACGCCGCCGTACGCGGCCTCGCGCAGCAGCGGGGTGGCGAAGGCGAACCCGCCCCGCACCCGGCGCAGCATGCGGCGCTGCAGCAGCTCGTCGACGGCCCGTTCCAGCTCGACGGCGACCACCGCGGCGGGGCGGCCGTCCCGGCCGGAACGGCGTTCGCGCAGCGCCTCCAGCGCGCCGGTCGGCACGGTGTCGCCGACCACGGCCGCGTCGCGCAGCACCGCGCGCGCCTCGGTGGGCAGCGCGTCGATGCGGGCTGCGAGCACCGCGGCCAGGTCCCGGGACAGCAGCTGGTTGCCCAGCGAGCCGGGGGTGAGCCGCCACTGCGCGCCCGCCTTGGTCAGCGCGCCGCGCTCCATCAGCAGCGTGGTCAGCTCCGCCAGGTAGAACGGGTTGCCCTGGGCGGTGGTCAGCAGCCGGTCCTCGTCGGCCTGCGGCAGCCGGCCGCCCTTGAGGTATGCGGTGAGCAGCCGGGCCGCGTCCGCGCCGCGCAGCGGCGGCAGCGTGTTGGCCTCGGCGTCGGCGACCCGGGTCAGCTGTCCCGCCCGGCGCACCAGCTCTGGGCGGCCCAGCAGGATCACCAGCACCGGACCGGTCAGCTCCTCCAGCGCGAAGCCGAGCGCGTCGAGGGTCTCCGGGGTGCCGTCGTGCAGGTCGTCCACGATCACGACCAGCGGCGACTCGGTGGCCAGCGCGTCCAGCAGCCGGGCCACGGCGACCGCGAGCGTGGCCGTCTCCCGGCCGGGCTGCTCGGGGTCGTCCCCGGACAGTCCGTGCCACTGCGCCAGCTCGTTCGGGTCGGCATAGCCGAGCAGCGACAGCAGGGCGTCGACGTCCACGCTGACCGGCTTGCCGGGTTCGCTGCGCTGGGTCAGCCGGGTGGTCAGCCGGCGCAGCCGCTCCTCGGCGACCTGCCGGGTGACCGCCGTGGCGGCGTCGGCGGGCAGGCCGATGGCCAGTCTGACCAGGTCGGACAGCGGCGCGAGGCGGCGGCGCTCGCCGTACGCGGCGCACCGCACCGGCAGCACCCGCGCCTGGGTACGTGCCGCGAAGCGGCCCGCGCTGACCTCGTATCCGTTGGCGAAGCGCTCCACCTCGGTGGCGAACCGGGTCTTGCCGATGCCCGCCTCGGCGGTGAACACCAGCACCCGCGGCTCGTCGCGGTCCACGACCTCGGCCAGCCGGCCGGCGACCCGGCCCAGCTCGGGCTCGCGGCCCACGAACGGGCCCTCCTCGCCCAGCCCGGCCCGGCTGCCCCGCGCGTCGTGCAGGCCCAGCAGCTCGTACGTCTCGACGGGTTCGCGCTTGCCCTTCAGCCGCAGCGGCCGCAGGTTGCGCCAGCCCGCCACGGAACCGGTCGCCGCGACCGTGCGCGCCCCGGCGTAGACCGCGCCCACGGCGGCCGCGTCGGCCAGCCGGGCGGCGGTGTTCACGGTGTCGCCGATGACCGTGTACTCCAGCCCGGCCTGCACGCCCGCGACCACCGGCCCGGTGTTCAGGCCGAGCCGCAGGCCGGTCGGGGCACCGCCGCCGCGCTCGTCGTCGAGCACCCGGCGCACCGCGCGCTGCATCGACAGCGCGGCCCGCACGGCCCGCTCGGCGTCGTCCTCGTGCGCCACCGGGGCCCCGAACACGGCCATGATGCCGTCGCCGGTCAGCTTGTCCACGTGCCCGCCGAACGTCTTCACCGCGCCGGCCAGGGCGGAAAGCACCCGATCGGTGACCGCGCCGACCCGCTCCGGGTCCAGCTCCTCCGACCACGAGGTGAAGTCGGAGAGGTCGCCGAAGAGCACGGTGACGACGCGGCGCTCGGTGGCGGGCAGCGTCGCCGCCGCGGGCAGGGCCGCCCCGCAGTGGTGGCAGAAGCGGGCGGCGGGCACCGGCACGGTGCCGCAGACAGGACACGTCATGACGGCTTCACAGCTCGCTCAACGTCGCGAGGTATGCCAGTTGTGCCCGCACGGTCCACTCGGCCGCGAACCGGATCCCCGGCTCGACGTCGGCGTACACGATGTTCACCACATCCTCGGGGGTGCGGGCGCCCTGCTTGAGCGCCGCACGCACCTGGTCGAGGCGCTCCAGCCGGTGGGCGCGCAGCCAGGCCGCGGCCACCGCGCAGTTCGGCAGCACCGGACCGTGCCCGGGCAGTCCCGGCACGGGGTAGCCGGTCAGCGTGTCCAGGCTGGCCAGGTATGCCCCGACGTCGCCGTCGGGCCAGGCGACCACGCTGCTGCCGCGGCCGAGGACGGTGTCGCCGGTGAACACGACTCGCGTTCCGTCGCGTTCCGCGAGGAAACATACCGAATCGGCGGTATGCCCCGGAGTGTCCAGAACGGTCAGCCAGTCCGGCGCTTCGCCGACGCTCGCGCCGGTCATCGCGGCCAGGGTGGCCACGCCCTCCACGTGGTCGTGGTGGCCGTGCGTGACCAGGATGCGGCGCACCGGACCGGCCGCGACGATCGCGTCGAGATGGGCCCGGTCATCCGGACCCGGGTCGATGACGGTGCCGTCGTCCAGCAGCCAGGTGTTCGTGCCGTCGAGGGTCATCGGGCCGGGGTTGGGTGCCCGCAGCCAGGTCACCCACGCCGGGAGGAGCTCCGAGGTCAGCCGCGCCGTCATGTCGAGAACTCTACTTAGCCCGGGACGGCGCGCCCTCTCCCGCGGTGATCGGATTTCGGCACACCCACCGCCGCACCGGCCCCGGCGGGCCACGCCAAGCCCGTGTCACATGAACGTCGGCCTATCCAGATGACGAATTCGCGATCGAACTCATCCGGATAGGCCGACGTCTATTGAACTGCGGGGCGGCGGACCCGGGTCAGCCGCGGACCTCGGCGATCAGCTCGACCTCGACCGGGGAGCCCAGCGGCAGCTCACCCACGCCGACGGCGCTGCGAGCGTGCTTGCCCGCCTCGCCGAGGACCGCGCCGAACAGCTCGGACGCGCCGTTGATGACGCCGGGCTGACCGGTGAAGCCGGGGGCGGAGGCCACGAAACCCACCACCTTGACGATCCGGACGACCTTGTCCAGGCCGACCAGCCACTCAAGTGCGGCCAGTCCGTTCAGGGCACACCGGGCGGCCAGGTCCTTCGCCTGCTCGGCGGTGATCTCGGCGCCCACCTTGCCGGTGGCCAGCAGCTTGCCGTCGGCCATGGGCAGCTGGCCGGAGACGTACACGTGGTTGCCGGATCGCACCGCGGGCACGTACGCCGCCACGGGCGGGACCAGCTCGGGCAGCTTCAGCCCCAGCTCAGCAAGCTTTTCGTACGGGTCAGACATCTTTGTCTCCTTCACCGCGGGATCCGCGGGGTTGTGCTCAGGCGGACTTCGGCCGCTTCAGGTAGGCCACCAGCTGCTCGGGGTTGGGGCCGGGCACGACCTGGACCAGCTCCCAGCCGTCGGCGCCCCAGTTGTCGAGGATCTGCTTGGTCGCGTGGACCAGCAGAGGCACGGTGACGTACTCCCACTTCGTCATGGGCATAACCTAACGTGCCGGGAAGATCGGCCTGGTCGATCCCTGCTGCGACAGGGTGCGAGGTGCGGTTAAGCTGAGCCGCCGCGGGGGCAGCTGAGTGTCGCGGCCTTGTGACGAAGACCAGGGGAGATCGCATGACCCAGCCGCACGACGAACAGCAGCCGACCGCGCCGCAACCGACGCAACCCGCGTACCCGCCGCCGGCCGACCCGTTCGCGTCGGCGACGGTGACGCCGCCGACGACGCCGCAGCCCGCCGTGCCGCTGCCGCCCGAGGCGGAGCCGACCCCGGCCCAGCCGACCCCGGCCACGCCGACTCCCGCCACGCTGCCGATCGCGGAGGACGCGCCCGCCTCGCCGGTGTCCGGCGCCCCTGCCCCGGTCTCGGCCACGCCCGCGCCGGCCTTCCCCACCCCGCCGCCGACCGCGGCGTACCCGACCGTGCCGCAGCCCGGCTACCCGGTCTCCGGCCAGCCCGCGTACCCGACTTCCGGCCAGCCCGCGTACCCCGCGCAGCCCGGTTACCCGACCTCGGGCCAGCCCGCGTACCCGGTCTCGGGCCAGCCCGGATACCCGGTGTCCGGCCAGCCCGCCTACCCGGGCATGACCTACCCGGGCGCGCCCGGTGTGCCCGGCGCACCGGTCAAGAAGAGCAAGGCTCCGCTGATCATCGGCATCGTGCTCGGCCTGCTCCTGCTGCTGTGCGGCGGCGGCATCGGCGCGTACGTGCTGCTGACCCGCAACACCGAGGGCACCGGCGCGACGTCGGCCAAGGACGCCACGCAGAGCTTCCTCACGGCCGTCTACAAGAGCGGCGGCAACGCCGCGGCCGCCGAGAAGCTCGTCTGCGGTGAAGCGCGCGACCGCAAGGAGATCGAGGCGAAGATCGCCGAGATCAAGTCCCAGACGGCGCAGCTCAAGGGCCCGAACTTCACCTGGGAGAGCCCGAAGATCTCCGGCGAGACGGCGACCCAGGCGACCGCCGAGGTCACCATCAAGCTGGTCACCAGCGACGAGAAGATGTCCGAGCAGAAGCTCACATTGACCCTCGTCAAGCACGAAGGCTGGTTCGTCTGCGAGGTGAAGTAGCCACCTGGCACCATCGAGGGGTGCTGAACGACGGTAGTGACGGGCCGGCCCGGCGCAGTGCACATGACACTGCCTGGCCGGCCCGTCTGCATGTGGTGACCGGCAAGGGCGGGGTCGGCAAGACCACCGTCGCCGCCTCGCTGGCGTTCGCGCTGGCCGCGGGCGGGCAGCGCACGCTGCTGGTGGAGGTCGAGGGGCGGCAGGGCCTGGCTCAGCTGTTCGAGCTGGAGCCGCTGCCGTACGCCGAGCGCCGGCTCGGCGAGGTCGGCGTGGACGTGCGGCTGCTCGCCGTCGACCCCGAGGAGGCGCTGCTGGAATACCTGGAGCTGTTCTACCGGATGGGCGCGGCCGGGCGGGCGCTGCGCAAGCTCGGCGCGATCGACTTCGCCACCACGGTCGCCCCCGGCCTGCGCGACATCCTGCTCACCGGCAAGGTGAAGGAGGCCACCACCCGCACCGACGACAGCGGCCGGCGGGTGTATCGGTCGGTGGTGCTCGACGCGCCGCCCACCGGCCGGATCGGGCGCTTCCTCAACGTCACCGCGGAGGCCGCGAAGCTGGCCAAGCTCGGCCCGATCAAGTCGCAGAGCGAGGGTGTCGCCGCGCTGCTGCGCTCGCCGATGACCTCGGTGCACCTGGTCACCCTGCTGGAGGAGATGCCGGTGCAGGAGACCGCCGACGCGCTGCGCGAGCTGACCGCGCTCAACATCAGCGTCGGGCGGATCATCGTGAACTGCGCCCGCCCGCCGCTGCTCGGCGACGGCAGCAGGCTGTCCCAGGCGGAGCTCAAGCGCGGGCTGAGCGCGGTGGGGCTGCCGGTCGACCGGCGTACGGTGACCGCCCTGCTCGACGAGGCGCGCGACCACCAGGCGCGGCGCGCGCTGGAGGAGGAACTGCGCGGCGAGCTGGCGACGCTGGGCCGGCCCGTGGTCGAGCTGCCGCTGCTGCCGGACGGGGTGGATCTGGCCGGTGTGCAGCACCTTGCCGGACTGTTGCGCTCCGCCCCTTAGGCTGAGCACATGCTCGACGTGGACGCCCTGCTGGCAGATCCCGGCGTACGCATCGTGGTCTGCTGCGGTTCGGGCGGGGTCGGCAAGACGACCACCGCCGCGGCCCTGGCAGTGCGAGCCGCCGAGGAGCACGGCCGTCGCACCGTCGTGCTGACCATCGACCCGGCCCGGCGGCTGGCCCAGTCACTCGGCCTCACCGAGCTGGACAACACCCCGCGGCCCGTGGAGGGCCTGGCCGGGGACGGCGACCTGCACGCGATGATGCTGGACATGAAGCGCACCTTCGACGAGGTGGTGCTCAGCCACACCGCGCCCGAGCGGGCGAAGGAGATCTTCGCGAACCCCTTCTACCAGGCCATGAGCTCGACGTTCTCCGGCACGCAGGAGTACATGGCGATGGAGAAGCTGAGCCAGCTGCGGGCCACCGACCGGTGGGACCTCATCGTGGTGGACACCCCGCCGTCCCGGTCGGCGCTGGACTTCCTGGACGCGCCCGCCCGGCTGGGGCGCTTCCTGGACGGCAAGATGCTGCGCCTGCTGATGGTGCCCGCGCGGGCCGGCGGCAGGAGCATGTTCAACCTGGTCACCGCCTCGTTCGGGGTGTTCTCCAAGGCGGTGCAGAAGATCCTCGGCGCGCAGCTGCTGACCGACCTGTCCGGATTCGTATCGGCGCTGGACTCCACGTTCGGCGGGTTCCGGGAGCGCGCCGACCGCACCTACCGGGTGCTGCAGGATCCGCAGACCGCGTTCCTGGTGGTGGCCGCGCCCGAGCCGGACGCCGTACGGGAGGCCACCTACTTCGCGCAGCGGCTCGGCGCGGAGCGCATGCCGCTGGCCGGGCTGGTGCTCAACCGGGTGCACCGGTCCGAGCTGCCGGAGCTGTCGGCGGCCGACAGCGCGGAGGCGGCCGAGAAGCTGTCCGCCGAGCACGCCGAGCACGCGCTCACAGCCCAGGCGCTGCAGGTGCACGCGCTGCTGATGCGGCAGGTGGCCCGGGAGACCGAGGTGTCGACCGGCTTCACCGACGAGTTCCCGCAGGTGCCGGTCGCGTACGTGCCGGCCCAGCCGACCGACGTGCACGACCTGGTCGGCCTGCGGGCCATCGGCGCGGCCCTGGCCACCCGGGCCGAATGACCGGAGGGCCGTTCCCGCCGATCAGGCGAAAACGGCCCTTCGATAATAAGATGGGTGATATCAGTCAGACACGGACCAGCTCGCGGCGGTCCTGCTCCTGCATGGCGACCTCGAAGGCGCGCTTCCAGCTGGCCACGTGCGGGTGCCGGCGCAGCAGTGCGCGGCGCTCCCGCTCGGTCATGCCGCCCCAGACGCCGAACTCGATGCGATTGTCGAGTGCGTCCGCCAGGCACTCGTACCGTACCGGGCACCCGCGACAGACTCTCTTGGCGACGTTCTGCTCCGCGCCCTGAACGAACAGCGCGTCCGGATCTCCGTTCCGGCACGCCGCGAGACTGGGCCAATCGTTGACCATGCCCATGTGTCCACGTCCCCCCTGACGTTCCCCTCACCGCTCGCGACTTGCCCGGCCCGCCCGACCCGAGGGTCGCTTGAGCAGGGCACATCCCCCCGATGGTTCCCCCGAACCGACGCGAACGGTGTGCGTTACTCGCCCGCCCATCATGCTCCGTAGTCAGACGATTACGCAACGTTGTCAGCCAAAATGGCGGAAAAAGGTCTTTAACTGCGCTGAGCCAGTACCTGAGCAGCGAGTACGCGCGCCGGAGGGTGACCTCCGCCCGCGGGCCGGGACGGGGGTCCGGCGGCCCGCGGCGGAGCGTCGTTTTGCGAGTAACGGGGCGGCCACGACGTCCGGGGGGACATCTCGTGACCGTGGCAACGCAACCACACGCCAGGGGTCGTGCGTCTTGGACAACGAACACATGCCCGGAACGGTTGCGGGCGACGGGGGCGTCACTGCGGCACGCCCTGTCCACGCAGCCTGACCCGGTATGGTGCGGCACGCGACGCCGAATTCTGCTCACGTAACCTGAGGCGGTGACCCTGATGCGAAAGCGCGACCACAACATACTGGCCAACGCCGCATCGCTGTTGATTTGCGGCCTGCTTGCCGGCGTGGTGGTGGCTGCGGCCGCATTCCCCGCGGTGGCACTGTCCGGACTGGCCGCCAAGGCGGGCGGTGAAGCCTTCGGCCAGCTCCCCGACGAGCTGGTCGTCAAGCGCTCCCCCCAGATCAGCTACGTCTACGCCAACGACGGCAAGACGCTCATCGCGACGATGTACGACGAGAACCGGCGCGACCTTCCGCTGGACGAGATGCCCAAGATCGTCCAGCAGGCCATCCTCGCCGCCGAGGACCAGAAGTTCTACGAGCACAACGGCGTCGACGTGATGGGCATCGCCCGCGCCTTCGTGGCCAACAAGCAGGCCGGCGACGTGCAGCAGGGCGCGTCGACGCTGACCATGCAGTTCGTCCGGCTGTCCATCTCCTACTCGGCCGACACCGCGCAGGAGGTCGTCGACGCGACCGAGGACACCAGCAAGCGCAAGGTCCGCGAGATGCGCTACGCGATGGCCATCGAGCAGCGGATGACCAAGGGGCAGATCCTCGAGGGCTACCTCAACACCGCATACTTCGGCAACCGGGCATACGGCATCTACGCCGCGGCGCAGGTCTACTTCGGCAAGGAGCCGAAGACGCTGACCGCCGCCGAGGCCGCGTTCCTGGCCGCGCTGGTGAAGTTCCCCGGCACCTTCAGTGTCGAGGACGGCTCCGGCGAGAAGGACGCCGTGGACCGGCGCAACTACGTGCTGGGCGAGATGGTGCAGACCGGCGCGCTCACCGAGCAGCAGGCCACGCTGGCCAAGGCCGAGCCGCTGAAGATCGTCGGCAAGATCACCCCGAACGGCTGCGTGCAGGCCACCAAGAGCACCTGGGGCTTCTTCTGCGACTACTTCCAGCGCTGGTGGAACGACCAGGAGGTGTTCGGCGCCACCGCGTACGACCGCGAGCGCTCGCTGAAGTCGGGCGGCTTCCGCATCGTCACCTCGCTCGACCCGGTCGCCCAGGACGCGGCGGACAAGAACATCCGGGCCCAGATCTCGGTCAACAACGACAAGGCGCTGATGCTGGCCGCCGTCGAGCCCGGCTCCGGCAAGGTCCGGGCGCTGGCCGTCAACCGCAACTTCAAGCTCGACGACAAGAACAACCCGAAGAACAAGCTCAACTCCGACCCGGCCAAGAAGCGCCGGGGCCTGCTCGGCACCTACCCGAACACCACCAACCCGCTGATGACCGGCGGTGACGGGTTCACCGGCTACCAGGCGGGTTCCGCGTTCAAGCTCTTCAGCCTGGTCGCCGCATTGGAGAAGGGCTATCCGCTCGACTTCACGATGGCGACCAAGAAACAGTTCATCACCAGGTTCCCGATCAGCGGCCCCAACGCCAACTGCGGCGGCTTCTACTGCGCCAGCGGCCAGGGCGGCGGGGTGCACAACATGTGGACCGCCTTCGGCAAGTCGGTCAACACCTTCTTCGTGCCGCTGGCGATCCTGGCCGGCGTCCAGAACACGGTGAACGTCGCCAAGAAGATGGGCATCACGTTCCACGACGAGCCCGGCACCACCCAGGACGACCTGGGCTACTCCAACAACGCCAGCCAGTGGGGCGCCTTCACGCTGGGCGTCTCCGCGACCACCCCGCTGGAGCTGGCCAACGCGTACGCCACGGTCGTCGCCGACGGCGTCTACTGCGAGCCCACCCCGGTGCAGTCGATCACCGACATCAAGGGCAACGAGCTCTCCGTCGCCGAGAAGCGCTGCAAGCAGGTCATGACCCCGGACGTGGCACGCGCGGCCGTCGACGCCGGCCGCTGCCCGGGCGGCGACAACTCCGCCTACCGCGAGTGCCACGGCGGGACCAACAACGACTCCCGCGGCATCGTCGGCAAGCCGATCACCGGCAAGTCCGGCACCACCGACAACAGCGCGTCGGCGACGCTGACCCTGTCCACCAAGCAGCTCACCATCTCCGGCTTCCTCACCAACCCCGACTGGGCCCACGACTCGGGCATGCAGCACGGCGTGGTCAACCCGGCGGTGCAGAAGACGCTCCGCGATTTCATGAAGGGCAAGCCGGCGATCCAGTTCACCAAGCCCAGCTTCAAGATCGCATATGGCGACCAGGTCTCCATCCCGAACGTCGAATGCAAGACGATCGACGAGGCCAAGGCGATCCTGAAGGGCAAGGGCTTCGACGTCGAGGTGGCGCCCGAGCAGACCGACTCCAAGTGCCCCAAGGGCACCGCGGCCGGCACCAGCCCGGACGGCAAGACCATCAAAAAGGGCATGGTCCAGATCGAGGTCAGCAACGGCAAGAGCGCCCCGAATCCAGGCACCGGTCCCGGCAACGGCCCGGGCCAGCCCCCGCCGCCACGGAACTGACAGACACAGCGAGGCCCCGTCCGCACACCGCGGACGGGGCCTCGCCCGTCTGTGCGCCCGCTCCCGCGGGCCGCAGGACCGCGCTAGGCGGCCAGCTGGCGGCGTACCTCCGCGGAGACCTTGCCGCCCTCGGCGCGGCCGGCCACCGCGGCCTGCACGGCCTTCATCGCCGGGCCCATCGCCCCCATCCCGCTGAAACCACCCGCGGCCAGCGTCTGCGACACCAGCTGCGCGATCTCCTCGTCAGTGAGCTGCTTCGGCAGGTACCGGGCCAGCACCTCCTCCTCGGCCCGCTCCTTCGCGGCCTGCTCGGCGCGGCCCGCGTCGGCGAACGCCGTCTCGGCCTCCCGGCGCTTCTTCGCCTCCTTGGCGAGCACCGCGAGCACCTCCTCGTCGTTCAGCTCACGCTTGGCCTTCCCGGCGACCTCGGCGACGCCGACAGCCGCCAGCGCCATCCGCAGCGTGCCGGTCACCACCTCGTCGCGCGCCTTCATGGCCGAGCGCATGTCCTCGGTCAGGCGCTCCTTCAGGGTGCCCATACCCACCTCTCCGTGCTCCGCACATCCGACGGCACTGTGTTGCCCTCGGGCGATGAAACTACTCTTAGCCTCATGGGTCCGCTCGGGAAAATCGTGTTGGGCGCCGCCGTCGTCGGCGCGGGCGCGCTGGCATACGGCACGCTGATCGAACGCAACTGGTTCACGCTGCGCCGCTACGACGTGCCGCTGCTCGCCCCGGAGGCCGAGCCGCTGCGCGTGCTGCACCTGTCCGACCTGCACCTCACCCCGAAGCAGCTGCGCAAGCAGCGCTGGGTGCGCGAACTGGCCGGCCTCGACCCCGACCTGGTCGTGGTGACCGGCGACAACATGGCCCACCCGGACGCGGTGCCCGGCGTGCTCGCCGCGTACGAGCCGCTGCTGGAGCTGCCCGGCGCCTTCGTCTTCGGCTCGAACGACTACAGCGGCCCCGTGCTGAAGAGCCCCTTCGGCTACTTCCGCGAGGACCGCGAGTACGAGCACGGCGTGGAACTGCCCTTCGAGGACCTGCGTGCGGCCTTCCTCGACGCCGGCTGGGTAGACCTCAACAACAACCGCGCCACGCTCAAGGCCGGCGGCCGCGTCGTCGACCTGGCCGGGGTCGACGACCCCCACATCGACCTCGACGCCTACCCCGCCGGTCCGGCCGACCCGGCGGCCGCGGTGCGCATCGCCCTCAGCCACGCCCCGGAGCCCCGGATCCTCGACGCGTTCGCCGCCGACGGCTTCGAGCTGCTGCTGGCCGGCCACACCCACGGCGGCCAGGTGCGGGTGCCGGGCATCGGGGCGCTGGTCACCAACTGCGGGCTGGACCGCAAACTGGCCCGCGGGCTGCACCGCTGGGACCGCGCCTGGCTGCACGTCTCCGCGGGTCTGGGCACCCACCCGACCGCTCCCGTGCGCTTCGCCTGCCGCCCGGAGGCGACCCTGCTGACGCTCATCCCACGCTGAGGGGGATACCCGTTTTGGCGACGGGAACCGGGTCAGCTAGTATTTCGGAGCACCGCTTCGGGGTATAGCGCAGCTTGGTAGCGCGCTTCGTTCGGGACGAAGAGGCCGTCGGTTCAAATCCGGCTACCCCGACCGAAAGAAGGCCCAGGTCAGAGAAATCTGATCTGGGCCTTCGGTGTATCTAGGGCCTAGATCACCCAGCAGTAGGCAGCGCGGAGGCAGCGAAGGACCGCAGGACCCTGCTGTCTCGGTCGCGCGACGGGTGCACATACCGATCGAGAGTCGTGGACGTCTGCTCGTGCCCGAGGACGGCCGCCACGTCGTTGATCGGTACACCATCGGAGACGAGCCATGTCGCGTACGAGTGACGTAGGTCATGGAAGCGGAGCGCCTCCGGCAGACCGGCCCGCCTCAGTGACGGCTTCCACACACGGGCGCGGAACGTGCCCCGCTTCAGCGCCTCACCCGTTCTGGCCACGAAGACCAGGCCGTCACTCCCGACCGGGTAGTCCCGCAGGTGCAGGGTCAGCAGTTCCTTGGCGAATGGCGGCAGCGGCACCGACCGCCGACCGGCCCGCGACTTCGGGTAGGGCTTGAGGCTGACGTGGCCGGAGATCTCCTCGGCCACCCGAATCACACGCACCACCCCCGCCACAAGGTCGAGCGCGTCGGTTCGCAGCCCAGCGCACTCGCCCCAGCGCAGCCCGGTTCCGCCGGCAAGGGCGATGAGCGCCCGGTAGCGATCAGGCGTTGCCGGAAGAAGCTTCGCCGTGAGTTCGTCCAGGCTGAGGGTCAGATCGTCGGTGTCCTTCCGTCGTCGCGCGGGCAGCCGGACGCCCTCGCACGGGTTGAACCCGATCAGCCTGTCCCGGACCGCCGAGCGCAGCACACCCGAGGTCAGACGCAGACACTCCGCGATGCTGGCTGGGGCCAGCCGCTCCCCCAGCTCTGTGATCCACGCCTGCACGTCGGAGTGCTCGACGCGGGCCAGAGGCAGCGCGCCCCAGCGCGGCACCACGTGGTTACGCATGATCGAGGCGTCACGGGCAGCTGTCGCCCGCTCGTCGTTACGGCCGCTCAGCCACTTGTCCGCGTAGTCGGCGAAGCGCAGCTTCCCCGCAGACGGCGAGACGTAGGTGCCACGGTTCACGGCCGCCTCTACCTCAGCGAGGAAGGCCGACGCCTCCTTCTTCGTCCGGAACGTCTTGGAGCGCTGGCTACCTGCGGGGTCGCGCCAGAACGCCTTGTGCTTGCCGCCGGGCGTCTTTCGGATGAAGCTCACCGACGACCTCCGCTCTGGCCGCGATCACGGGTTGCCGAAACAGCGTCGGGCTCATCGCCCTGGTCCTCGCCGTCGAGCCAGGCGTGAAAGCGCTTCTTGGGGATGACCCAGCGCCCGCCGAGCTTGCGCGCGGGGACCGTGCCGTCCCGGACGAGTTCGTACGCCCCGCCGAGCGCGAGGCCGAGCAGGTCGGCGACCTCGGCGACGGTGTAGACCTCGGGGGCAAGGCGTCTTCTGAACTGCGACGGGACGGCGCTAGGACGGCCGGGGACGATCATGGGGACGGTGCGGACTGGTCGTGCTGCGGCGGTAGTCACGCTTCCTCCACGAGATCAAGCACCTTGGCGGTGACGAGGTAGACCCGTCCGCCGAGACGGCGGGAGGGCAGTTCGCCGCTGCTGGCGGCGCGGTATGCGGCGGAGCGGGAGATGCCCAGCAGCTTTGCGGCAGCGGTGACGTCCAGGAGCAGGGGCAAGGTTGCGCGGTCGGTGCGGTTCACGGTGCGGTCCTCCAGTCAGGCGGCCAGGGCGAGGGCTGTGGGCGGCAGTGCGGTGTTGCGTGCGTGTTCGAGTTCGGTGTGCCAGCGTCGGCGTTCGGAGATGGCGCGCATGAGCCGGACGGCGAGGCTGGAGACGTCGGGGTCTTCGGGCCGGGCCAGCTCGAACGAGTAGCGGTTGGTGTCCTCGGCCGGGGTCGTCTCGTCGTCGGCGAGTGCGCCGGCGAGGACGGTGCGGACCCAGGCGCGGTTGTCGGCGCGGTGGTCGGCCAGGGTCTTGCCCGACCACTGGCGGGAGACGAGGACCCGGCGTCCGGTGAACCCGAGCGTGGTCCGCTGATGCACCTTGCCCGAGCAGCGGCCCGGCACCAGACCCGGCTTGGCGGCGTCCGGCTGGACACCGTAAAGCAGCCAGTTCGCGCACGTCGGGGAGCACGGCAGCACGGCCAGTTCGGCGTGGAGGCGGTCGAAGTGGGCCTGTTGCGGGTCGGTGCGCGGGTGGGTGTTGTCGACCAGGTCTTTGGTCAGGTACTTGGTCACGTACCGGATGGCCCGCTCGGCGTCCTTGGTGCCGTGCTCGATCCCGCGCGCGTCGACCCGCCCGAGACGGATCACATCGGCCGGGGTCGCGTGCTCGTCGTCCAGGGCGTCAAGGGCGGCTTGCCAGCTTGTGAGCGGCTGGCCGGTGGCGGGGTCGCAGTAGCCGCCGACGTCGGCGCTCCAGGTGGGGACCTTGCCGCCGACGTCGTAGACAGGCGCGTCGAAGTGGTGCCACCACACCTGGTGGTAGGTCGCGACGGCGACCTGTCGCATCAGCGCACGCGGCACTGTCCCCCGCACTGCGAAGTGGGCGTGCGGGGCGAAGCGCTTCTGCAGCTCGACAGCGCCCGCGTACTGCACGTTCCAGCCAGCGGCCCGGCGCAGGTTCTGCCAGAACCGGTCCAGCACCTTCGCGAAGTGGATCGCATCCAGCGCAGCACGGCGGTAGTCGTAGCTGGCCGGGTCCACGGGGGTGCCGATCAGCGGGTCGAACTCGGCGTGCAGCCGACCGCACTCACACGGGGCCACCCAGCTACCGCGACGCCGCGCCGAGTGCACCGGACCGTGCGACCCGAGCGTCAGGGTCAGCAGAGTCGACGGGCGGTGAGCCTTGCCGTCCTTACCGCGGTAGACCCTGCCAACCGTCTTGGCCTGCACCGGCAGCTTCGGCAGGTCGACCGCATCAGCACGGCGGCGGGTCGAACGGACCCGCTTGGGGGCCGCGTCAGCGTCGGGGACCAGGGTGCCCCGGATCCGGCACTCCGACAGCTGGGCGTCGATGTCGGCCACGGCAGAGTCGATGTCGGCGACCTGCGCTGCCCGCTCCACCGGGGACAGCTGCTCGTAGGCCAGGGCGGCGCGGTCGAACTCCAGATGCGCCCGCGTGGTCACCAACGCCACCACGTCATCGGCCGGGGCCTCGACCGGCACGGTCGGCTCGTCTTCGAGGTGCCAGCCCTCGCGGATCTGCTGACGGCGCAGCTTGCGGGCACGCTCGGCGCAGGGCTTGCACTTGGACGCCAGCCGGGCACCGCACGGGACGTCGATGACCTCGGTCCGCCCGGTTTCCAGGTCGGTGCGCCGGATGGCCAGGGGGCGGACGCAGACGCCGTTGTGCTCGGCCATGGCGACCAGGACTTCACGGGCGATCGGCATGGCAAGACGGTCGGCGCGCGATCCTGGCCGGACTGACTCGGGATCGCGCGCGACTGGTTCGGTGGGGCTGGTCACCGCAGTTCCCACACGTACATCAGGTCGTCGGCGTCGCTGCCGTAGCAGACCAGCTCCGGACGGCCCACCGGCTTCGGGGCAGGCTGGTTCTTGATGGCCTCGGCCAGCAGCTGCGCGACCCCCGACGACGCCTGCGGGACCTCCATCAGCCCACCCGCGCACGGGCACCCGCCGACCTGGGAGCCGTCGCACTCCGAGCAGACCTGCCACACCGACTGGTCGTGAAGGTCCACGCACTTCTGCGACTGGCACCAGCGGTCACCACACCAGAGGCAGAACTGAGCGAAGTTCAGCCGAACGGGCTTGAGGACAACCCCCGCAGGGGCGGTAGTCTGGGTGTGCATCGTGATCCTCTCCGGAAGGACTCGGTGCGTCGGCCTCGGCGAGTTCCAGCTCACCGGGGCCTTTATTTGTCTGTTTGAACCTCTCTAGAGAAGCTCACCTGTCCCAACCGTAACACAGCTTCTCTAGAGATCTCGCAGAAATCTGTGCCAACCCGTGGGGTTGGTTCCGGTTCACGTCGGGCATCCGTAGCCTGTGCTCTAGAGAGGTTGCTCCCGAGGAAGAGAGCCATGGCCGAAACACCTGACCGTGCCCAGCATCGGTACGAGGAGATCGCGAACGACCTGCGGGCAGCGATCATGCGGGGGGAGTACCGGGAAGGCGACCGTCTTCCGGGCGAAAACACGATCATGCAGCGCTATGCGGTTGCACGGATGACTGCCCGCGACGCGCTGGCTGTGCTTAGGCACGAGGGAATCGCCATGGCGCGACAGGGTGCCGGGGTGTTCGTCACCTCGCGGAAGCGCCTGGTTCGCGACAGCATGGGTCGGTACTCCCGCAAGGCGGTCAGTACCTCGCAGTTCAAGGCCGACACCACGAACGCCGGCCAACAGGCGAACTGGGATCACGAGAGCGCCGAGAAGCCAGCCACCAGCCGTGTCGCCCAGATGTTGGGGGTTGCGCTCGGCGAACCTGTGATGGAGACCGTCTACCGGTTCTTCTCCGATCATCGGCCGGTTCAGCTGTCCTGGTCGTGGGAACCTCTCGCGCTGACGCGGGGGACGCCGATCGAGCTGCCCGAAGATGGGCCTACAACCGGTGTGATCGCCAGGATGGACAGCATCGGCATCCACGTTGATCGAGTGATTGAGAAAGTGACCGCCAGAGCGGCTACGGCGGCCGAGTCGGAGCGCCTTGCCCTGTCCGGCCGTGGTGCCTACGTGATGGTCATTGAGCGCACGCACTATGCCGGTGATCTCGCCGTAGAGGCTTGCGACATCGTGTTTCCCGGTGACCGCTACGAGCTGACGTACACGATCCCGGTTCCGGCTTTGGCCGAGTGATTGCCGAATTGGTCTCTATGGGATCAAGGCGGCGCTGAAGCGCCGCACCGTGGGCGCTCGCCCTTCCCCCCGCGCTCTGCCTGCGGCCCGCGCGGGGGAGGGCGGCGCCCCGCACCGACGCTCTTCCCGCAGATCTCTAGCGACACTCGGAACCCTCGCCAGAGCCTCCCAGGGCTCTTTACGGCCGCTCCAGCGCAGCACCGTTAACCGCTAGATCGCAGCCTGCACATCGGATCAGGGCTAGCACGAGCGCTAGACCTAGCAGTCTCAACTGCTAGAGCTAGCGCCTCCGGCGGGGGCCGCCCCGGCCCCGGGATGGATGAGGGGCCGTCTGCGTCTTACGGTCCGGGGTTGATGGGGTGGGGGCCATCCCGCCCGCCGCCGACCCAGGCGATGCCTACGCGGAACCTGGCTCCCTGGTCAAGGTCGTTCCTCCAGTTGGGGGCTCCACCTTGACCAGGGAGCCAGAACCCGCGTCCACTGCGTGTGGGTCGACGGCGGACGGGATGGCAGGGGAGGTCTGTCGCGATCGATCGTCGCCGGTGGTGCCTTGTGCCGAGATGCCGCGAGGGTTGGTGACAGACGGAGTAGCTTCGGCGAGTCTGCGCAGCGTGCCACGATGTGCCGTGGATTTTGAACTGGAGCCCCCGCACGGGATCGGGCCGCTGCGCCTGGGAACCACTGTTGATGAGGCCCGCTGTGCTCTGGGCGACCTGGGCGAGGTCACTGGATCGGTGCAGACAGGGCTGTGGGTCAGGCGTCCTGGCGGTTTGGCCTTCAGCCCGGGGTTTGGACGCGGGGGACGGTTGAACTCGATAGAGCTGTACCAGCAACACGACATGCTCGACGTCGCGCGCTATCGGGACGTAGACGTCTTTGGGATGACAGCCCTGGAGGTAGTTGAGCGACTTCGCGGACACACACGGGTTGTGGAGGCCGCCGAGCAAGAGGGATGTTTTGTCGCGCCGGATCTCCTGCTGTCGCTGTGGCGGCCGGGCGTTGATCCTGATGACGAGGAGACCCACTACTTCTCAGCTGTGCTACTTGCCAGGCCGGGTTACTACGACACCCCGGCCGAGGCGGCGGCGCGTCAAGCCGCTGGCCTTCCACCGGGATACTGATTGCGTCGCAGGCAGCAGGAAGGCAGCAGCAGGGACTTAGCCGGACCGCCAACGGATAACACCGGAGGGTGCCTGACGCCGGTTACCAAGGCGTTCAGCAACAGCAGAGCGCGGTGACAGAGCCTGATGGGCGCGTTCGGGACGAAGAGGCCGTCGGTTCAAATCCGGCTACCCCGACTGGAGTAAGTGCAAGTGAGGGCCGGTCTTCCGCCAAGGGAGACCGGCCCTCACTGGTTTCAAGATCTGTTCTGGGAGAAGATCTTTAAATCGGGCGGCCAGCTGGTGCCGTCGGGCGCCGTGTACCACAGTCCGGTTAGCGCCTCCATGAGCTGTTCTCGCATCGCTTGCGTGATGTGCGAGTACCGAGCCTGCGCCGATCCGTCCAGGTGCCCCATCCGCTCATCCTTGAGCCGCCTAACGGCTCGGCCACGCTCCACGATCGTTCCGCGAACAGCGGACCCGCACCCCGAGCATCACTGTGACCCGTGTCACCCATACGCCCGCAACCTCGGTGCGGTGTCGGCGTGTTGGAGGGCGACAGCAGCAAGGCGGCCGATCATCCTTCGTCCGCACAAGCTGCCGCAGGGAGGAAAACATGAGAACCATGTTCCGCTTGGCAGTGGGACTGGTGGTGACATCGTGCACGGCCGTGGCTGTACCGGCTGCCGCCCACGCAGGACAGGCGGCTGTCGCCAATCCCGCGATCACCGCCGCACCGGCCCCCTACTTCGTCGGTACGCCGATTACGGTCACGTTCATTCCGGACGGGGCGGGCACCACACCGAAGAAGTACCGGTACTCGGTCAACGACGGCGCGGTGCGTGAGGTCAAGGCGAGCTCGGGCCAGGCAACCATCGCGTTGACGCTGACGACGCGGACCTCGCTGCTGGAGGTCAACGCCGTCGGCGCCGGTGGAACGGTCAGTCTGGGCTCCGTTAAATACTTCTTGGCGATGTCGGCACAGCCGGCAGTCGACAAGGACTCCAACGGAGACGGGTATCCCGACCTGCTCATCAGCGGCGACCCGGCGGGGTTGGGGTCCGGCATCTGGTTGGCGAGCGGCGACCCGGCCGGGTCGGCTACCGGACGCTTGCGTACCCCAGCGGTCAATGTGGGTGTTCACGGCCCCTTCGGCAATGACCCCGAACGGTTCGACGGCGCGCAGATCGTCACTGGGGCCTTCATGGGCAACGGGTTCACCGACGTCCTGGCGTACACGCCGAACGGCATCAACCCTGGCGGCGGCTTCTTCATGAGCGGAACTGGTGACGGTTCGGTCATGATGACGCACATCTCCGGCAACGAGCAGCACCTGTCGGCGGGCTACATGTCCGATTTCAACGGCAACAACCCTCTGCAGTTGACCAACGCGTACAACGCGTCCGGTGAGACCGAGCCCGGTTCCCTCTACCCGGACTTGTTCGGCACGATCGGGGATGCCGTCAACGGCTTCAACCTCGCTTACTACCGCAGCGTCGGAACTGGCTCTTTCGACTTCCCGGCACAGTTGTCCAACACCACGCCTACTGGCGGCAACGACTGGAACAACTGGCGCATCGCGTCATTGCTGTTGCCGTCGGGCACGGCGATGTTCCTCTGGAACACAACCACCGGAGCGCTGTACCTGTGGGAGGCAGTCACCTTTGCCGACAACGGCGACTGGACCGGATCGGCGGCGTACACGCAGTACCTGATCTCGGCGAACTGGCAGATTAATCCCGACGTGACGCTGGAGGCGGCCGACTTCACCCGCGACGGCGTACCGGACCTGTGGACGGTTACGCCGACCGGTGTTGCCACCGCTCACGTCGTCTCCGGCCTGTCTGCTACAGGGGCCGCTCAGATCGAGGCGCAGGTTTCGCAAGCTCTGGCATAACGGGGGGGCGCGGGGGCCGCAGGCCCCCGCGCCTGCCAGCTGCGATACTCGACGGCCGGCGGGGAGGTGCGGTGGGGAGTCAGCACGACTTCGCGGAGTTCTATTCCGCGGCGTTCGGGCCTCTGACGTCGCAGATCCATGCGTTCGTCGGTAGCCACGCCGAAGCCCAAGACCTCGTCCAGGAGGCGTTCTGCAGGGCTTTCGGTAAGTGGTCGGTTGTCTCCCGGTACGACGACCCCTATGCGTGGGTGCGCCGCGTCGCATGGAACCTCGCCGTCAGCCGATGGCGGCGTGGCCGCCTTGTCCGGCTGTGGCAGCGTGACCTCGCACCGCCGGATGTACCCGAACCCACCGCGAATGACGTGGATCTGACCCGCGCCTTGGCGAAGCTGCCGAAAGACCAGCGCCAGGCCGTCGTCCTGCACTATCTCGCAGACATGTCGATCGCCGACATCGCGGCCTTCATGAACTCGCCCGAGGGCACTGTCAAGGCATGGCTTCACCGCGCCCGAGCAGCGCTCGCATCGAGTCTTGATGTGACGGATGACGAGGTGACCCGTGTCTGACGAACTTCGTGAGCACTTCGCCGCGTTCCGAACTGCCTCCCAGGCCCGCACCCAGCCGCCCGGGGTCGCCGCGGTCAGGTCAACGGCGACCCGCAGATACGCCACACGCGCGCTTGCCCTGGCGGTTGGCGCGGTGGCACTCGCGGCCAGCACACTACTGCCCGACAACACCGGCGTCGCACCGACCGGTCCGGCACCGAGCAGCGCGAGTTCGTCGCCTTCGGCCACCCCCGCAACGGTTTCGCCGAGCCCGAGCGTGACGAGTTCGCCGAGCCCGGCACTGCCGCGCCCTTCTTCGAGCCGATCGGGCTGCCAATACAGCGCCCGGGACATGACCTTGTTGGTGGTCTCCCCATCTCCTGACACGTATGCACTGTCGCCGAAGCTGGAGTCAGCCTGCCCGTCCGCCACGGTCCGCGTCACCCGGGTCACCTATGTCGGTGCCAGCTCGAACGTGGGCAAGCTGACCCGCTACGCCTCGGTTTCGCGGTCTCTGACCGGCATCGCGGGCGTGTTCGTGCCCGAGCCGAGCCGACCGGACACCTGCCAAGCACGTTTGACGGTCACCCTTGCAGGCTCTTCGAGCCTGCCCGCGTCAGTACCCAATCCGATTCCCCGGATGGCCGCGACGGGCGGGGACGACGAGGTCTACCGCTACTGGGGCGACCGAGGAGTCGCACTGCTCGACGTGACATGGGCCGAGCCCAACTGCGGATAGGTCAACCGATCATCCGGCGTGCGCGGATCGCCTTTCCGGCGGCGAACGCGGCGAGCACGGCAGCCGCGGCCGCGGCCCCGGCGATCAGCCAGTTTCGGAGGTTCCCGCCGCCCGCCGCGGAGTGATCCGCGCGCCGCGTCACTGGGGCTGACGCCGATGCCGAGGTGGCGGCGGTGCGCGGTGAGGTGGATCCGGACGGTGTCGCCGGCGGAGAAGCCGTCGCTTTGGCGCTGTTACCGGCCTGCTTTCCGTCGAGGCGGAGGAGCTTGGGGTCGTACCCGAAGAGGAACCGCGTTTCTCCCGCATCCGTGCAGCGGCCGCCGATCCCTGCGTTCACGTAGTAGTAGCCCCTCGGGTTCCCCTCCCGGAACGAGATCCGTAACCGCACGGAGTGACGGCTGTTCGCGGCCAGGCCCGGAAAGGCGTAGTCGTCGGTGACCCAGTACGAAAGGTGGTTCGGCAGCGTCGCCGGCCGCCAGTCGTCGAGCTGAACCGGATGCCACGTTCCGCCGTCGACGCTCCAGGACAACCGCGGCGTCATTTTGACCAGGTCTCGCGGTGCCACCTCGCCGGTGAACAGGTCGGGGGTCACCTGAAACCCGATCCAGCCATCGTCAAGCGGGGCGTCGCCGCTGTAAGTCATGGAGATGGTGCTAGCCACTGCCTCTTCGGGAAGGCGGGCGATGGGTCCCGAGCCAGGAATCGCGAACGTGATCTTTCCCTGGCAGCTGGGCGACGAGATCGGGGCGGGAGACGCTTCAGCGGTCGGTGTGGGTGACGGCTCCGCAGCATCTGCGCCCGATGCGCTTGCGGCGATAGCCGGAACGGCCAGTGCGACTGAGATCGCGCCGAAACCGGCTAGCCTGCGGACGGTGGGGAGCACCGTGACCTCCGAAGTTTTACGCTTGGGCACGCAGAGGCTATCGGCCGGTGACGGCTGGCGTGTGACGGGGCGGCAGCGCTGGCACTCTTCTCGCGAGATGACCGCGCAGGTCCAGACACCGGAAACCTGGGAGAAGATCTTGCCGAACCATCCGCTCAGTGCGCATGTCGGCCGACGGATGCCGACCGCTTCACCAGCGATGCCTTCCCGGCGTGCAGGTCATCTATCAACCGGCCCTAATTCGGAACGAAGAGGCCGTCGGTTCAAATCCGGCTACCCCGACCGAGTAAGTGCACGTGAGGGCCGGTATTCCGCCGAGGGAGACCGGCCCCCACTCGTCTCAAGATCTGTTCCCGAAATCTGGGAGAAGGTCTTGAACTCGGGTGGTCAACGAGTGCTGCCCCGCTCCCGCAGAAGGCGGTCGAGTACGGCGACCGGCGACGTGGGACTGGATGGCGCGGCGCACGTCGAGTGCCGTGTACCGCAGTCCGGTTAGCGCCTCAATGAGCTGTTCTCGCATCGCTCGCGTGATGTGCGAGTACCGAGCCCGCACCGACCCGTCCAGGCGCCCCATCCGCTCATCCTTGAGCTTGTCGGGCGCACCCAGCCCGTCGCGGGACGCCCGCTGCGGGTGCCGGCCCGTGGCGGCCGGACGGAACAGCCACGTCGCGAACCCTGAACGCCGCCAGGGCAGCCAGCCCGCCAGTCACCGGCCCCGCACATAGCCGAGGTCCGAGATGGCTGACTGGACTTTCACCCGAGTCGCCTCCCGTACCGTCGCCGGGCGGTCCAGCACGTTGGAAACCGTGCCAGCCGGGACCTCCGCTCGGCGCGCAACGTCGGCGCCCCTCTGGCGGACGTGCAGTTGGACCACGCACCTCACGGCCCGCCGACCTCGGTTCCCGTGCAGAAGGGGCCAGCACAATAGACCTTTGGATGGCCTGATGTGGCCCCCCGATCCGTTATCAATCTGTTATGGGGAGCCGCTAACCCACGGAACGTGATCATAAATCACCCGAATAATGGGGCCGAGTACCGGATGTCCGACTTAAACAGAACCCTACGTGATCAACGTGGACGCCACGATCCCGCCATTTTAGATATGACAGATTCGCGCTACTTGATCACTGTTTCACGAAACGCTTTCGATAAATATCCTTACCGGTCAATGGGGTCGCCGCGCGGTGCGTCAACACCGCGCGGCGAAGTTCGCAGTCCAACTGAAAGGGATGAAGATGCGAACGAGGACAAGAATACTGGCGGCCCTGGCCGCCATCGCAACCGTCGGCACGGTCGGAACGGCCGTGACGCCCGCAGCAGCCAACGAGCGACCGGACATCATGGGGTCGGTCGAGTCGTGGTCCGGCGCCAAACTGGCCGGCGTCGAGATCCAGGCATTGGTCGAACCGGACGCGCAGACGATCAATGACATGCCGGCCGGCACCACCTCTCTTCCGCGGGTCGTGGGCTCCGCCGTCACCAACGCCGCGGGCGTGTTCCAACTCAAGATCACAGACGAGGCGGCGGTCGCCGCCGCGGGCGACTCCGACGGCCTGGTCTCCGTCATCCTTACCGGGCAGACGCCCGAGGGCCAGGTCTACTTCCGGACTCGTATGACTCCCCGTGAGCAGGGCGGCTTCGTCGCCTACCAGCCCGATGCCGACGGCGACACCAGCGCCGACAACATCGCGCAACTGCGCAAGGAGGGGCGCGAGAACAGGCAGTCTCGAACCACCGGTGTGACCAACGGGATCCCCCAGTTGCGTCTCACCCCGCTTCCCGTAGCCAAGACCACCGCCCCCGGATCCGTCACGACCCTGGGCTTCGACCCGAATGCGTGGTGTAGCGGCAACTACTGGTGGTACAAGAAGGTCGATGGAACGGCCGGGCGCAACGTCACCCTCATGAACCAGGCCACGGCGAGCAAGACCACGGGAAAGTTCACCTATACCTCCTCGGTGGAGACCAGCCTTGAGGCGTCTGTGACCACGAGCGGATCGTTCGTCGCGTCGGTCGGCATGATGAAAGGCACCACGACCGCGATGACCATCAGCCTGCCCTCTCCGGCGAGCACGAATGCCGAGTGGTATGTGGGATTCGAGTTCAACCTCTACGACATCTGGTGCGGCAGTCCCACCGGGGCTCAGTGGTGGTCGCAGTACACCGAGTACCGGCCATGGCGTCCCGACGGCGGGGCATCGCGCCGCACCTGGACCCCGTTCACCTGCAACACGGCGAACCAGTCGACGCTGGGACCGGGTGCCGAGGTGAAGGTGGCGAAAGACCAGACCGTTACGAAGACCGGCTCCTTCACCACCGGAGGAGTGAGCATGAAGGCTCAGCAGAAGTGGACCAGTTCCGCAGCCGTGGAGTACAAGGCGATCAACGCCACGACCAGCTACGGGCTGTGCGGTGACGGGGCCAAGTACCCGTACGCCGTTTCACGGACCCGGCAGACATGAGCGATGCAGCACAGAACGGGTACCCGGCCGCCGGCCGGGTACCCGCCCCCGCATCCGGCAAGCGGCGAACCTGGACCGCAGCCATCGTCGCAATCCTTCTCATCGTCGCAGCGCTGATCGTGCTGGTCGTCACCCGTCTCCATGACGAGGGGCCGCTGGAGGGCGACGCCGGGCTGGCGGTCACCATCCCGGTCCGGCCCGGCGACACCGGGGTGGCCTGGGGCAACCTTGAGTTGTACAACCACTCAGGGGAAATGATCGTGCTCGACAGGATCGAGGCGGTACACGGCCACGGAGACCTGGCATTGATCAGGGAACCTTACATCTGGGGAGCGGACCGGCTCGCCATAGCGAACTCCCGATCGCTCGTCGCCTACCAGCTGCCCCTCCCGACGGAATGGGCGTCTATACCCGAGCACCCAGTCAAAGGCTACGAGATCCCGCCGATGCCCGCCGACGCGCCGGCCGGCAGCGAGCAGGCCATCGGTCCGGAGATCGTCATAGAGGTGGGTCCGCCCACCCAGGCTGCGAGCATCGACAAGATTCGCGTCCACTACCACGTGGGCGGACGCTCCTACGTGAAGGAGTTCGACAACTCGCTGACCGTGTGCCCGGCACGGGGGCAAGAACCTGGCTGCGGCTGACACCAAGGCAGGGTTCAGCGATGCCCGCGCCCGTCGCCCGGCCTCCCCCGCAAGCCGCAAATGCCCGGTGGCGCGGGCCCGGCCTCCCCTAGGATCGCCTGATGTCCCAGCCGACGTACCCGATCCGCACGCCGCGCCTCACCCTGCGCCCGGTCACGTTGGACGACCTCGACGACGTCTACGCGTTCCAGAGCCGGCCCGACGTCGTCCGCTGGATGCTCGGCGCCGGACCGCGCACCCGGGAGCAGTCGCTGTCGTCGGTGACCGCCATGGCGGGCGAGGACGCGCTGCGCGCGGTGGGCGATTGCCTGACCCTGGCCGTGACGACCGACGCCGGGGTGATCGGAACCGTGGAGCTGGTCTGGCGCAGCGACGTCGACCGTACGGCCGAACTCGGCTACGTCTTCCACCCCGACCACGGGGGTCGCGGGCTGGCGACGGAGGCTGCCGCGGCGGTGCTGGACTGGGGCTTCGGCGAGTTCGGGCTGCACCGGGTCTTCGCCCGGTGCCACGGCCGCAACGAGGCCTCCGCGCGGCTGATGGGCCGGCTCGGCATGCGCCAGGAGGCGCACCACGTCGAGAGTTACCTCTTCGGCGGCGAATGGGCCGACCAGCTCGTCTTCGCCGTGCTGGACCGCGAGTGGCGAGTGCGGGCCGCGGTCGCGGCCGGCTGACGCCCCCCGCGACTGGCCGTGCCGTCGTACGCTGCGCGCAGTTCCCGCCCCGAGGAGGCGACGTGCGCCATCCGGCACAGACCGGCCGATTCTTCTATGTCGCGGTCACTTTCACCTTGTTCGGCCTTGCCTGCGTCGCCGCGGTGTCATCCGGGCACGACACCGGTCTCGCCCCCGTGGGCCTGGCGCTCGGTGGTGTGCTGGTCGCCATCGGGCTGATCAACTTTGCGGTGCATGCGCTCGCGCTGCTGCTGCGCGACCACGAGATGTGGCGCAGCACCCACTTCACCGAGATCACCGAAACCGGTGACTGAGCATCCCAGCGCCCCTGATCGCTGTCACTCGAACGAGTGAACCCATGTTGTCGATCACGCCTGGTGACAGACCGTCGAACATCGCGCCATGTCGATGATCGGCCCATATGGTCACCGATGTCCCGGTGTATGGGACGGAGATGCGTGGATCACGTCAGGCCTGGACCGGTGAGCAGCGCAGGGATACCCACTCATCCGATGGTCACGCCCGGCGAACGATTTTCATAATGGCCGCTGTACCCGCCTACGGTGAGTAAGCTTGACCGCCGTAAGCCCCTCACCCCGGACAAAGAGCGAAAATCCTGCCCCGTGCCCCTTCCTCGCATCATTGATGATGTTTCCGCAGCACTGCGAACCTCCCGCAGCGCGGTAGAAGCCTGCAATGCCACGGTCTCCGTGCTCAGCCGGCACACCCCCGCCCTGATCGAGGCGCTGCTGCATGTGAAGGACCAGCTCCGGTGCGTCTCGGCGAGCGGCGCCTGGCAGGTGTTCTCCGCGGTCCCACTGGGCCACGGCGTGGTCGGCCGGGTCTACGCCAGCGGCAAGCCCGTCACCATCCTCGACGTCGCCAACGACCCGGACTACATCCGGCTCGGGCCGCCGATCACCTCCGAGATCTGCACACCCATCATCGACCGCACCGGGCACCCGGTCGGCGTGATCAACGCCGAGTGGGCCGAGGCGCAGCCGCTGGACGGCTGGGAGGAGACCCTCACCGAGGCTGGTCGGCTGCTCGGCGCACGCCTGAGCGAGCTGGGCGGCCCGCCGGCCGAGACGCGCAGCGAGCAGTTGCTGCGCCACGCGCTCGCGCTCACCAACGCCGAGACCGACGCCGACGTGCTGGTCCGGGCCTGTCGCGCGGCGCGCGAGGTGACCGGATTGGCCGCCGCCGTGCTGCTGCGCCCGGCCCCGGACCTGCTGCCCGACGAGCAGGACCTGCGGGTGGTCGTCGCGGCCAGCTCGCCGGAGCCCCGCGACCGGCCACTCGTCGCCCGGCTGGCGCAGATCGATCCCGACCGGCTCGCCGCGCTGCTCGACGAGGCCTGCCGGTACGGAGCCTCGTACACCCTGGGTGATCCCGCGGTGCTCGACGCCCGCGGTTTCGAGGCGCTCACCGCGGCCGGGGTGCGCACCATGATCGCCGTCCCGCTCGGGGCCGGCACGCCCGTGGTGTCCTCCTCGGTCGGCGCGCTGGTGGTGCTGGACGAGACCGCGATCGTGCCGGACAGCGCGCTGGTGAACCTGCTGGAACTGCTGGCCGCACAGGCCAGCACCTGCCTGGAGAAGCTGACCACGCTGCGCCGCCTGCACGTGCAGGCCAGCTCCGACCCGCTGACGGGGCTGCGCCACGGTGGGCCCTTCGGCGACCGCCTAGCCAACGCCACGCCCGGCCGGACCGCGCTGCTCGCGATCGACATCGACCAGTTCAAGGCGGTCAACGACACGCTCGGCCACGCCGCGGGCGACCGCGTGCTGGTGCAGATGTCCAGCGCGCTGCAGCAGGCGCTGCGGCTCGGGGACGAGCTCTTCCGGGTCGGCGGGGACGAGTTCGTCGCGGTGATCGACGTGCCCAGCGCCGCGGAGGCGCTGCTGGTCGCCGAGCGCCTGGTCGCGGCGGCTCGCGCGACCGGGCGCACGATCAGCGTGGGCGTGGCGGTGCAGGGCGAGCTGGAGCCGCCGGAGGCCGCGATGTACCGCGCCGACCAGGCCCTCTACGCCGTCAAGCGCAACGGCCGCAACGGCGTCCGCCTCGCCCCGTAGCAGTCGCCCGCACATGGAGAAGGGCACCTTCCAAGACGCGGCGCGTTGAGAAGGTGCCCTTCCTTTTTCCGGTCAGTGACGGAGTTCGGCGGCGAGGAGTTCGGCGATCTGGGCGGTGTTGAGGGCGGCGCCCTTGCGCAGGTTGTCGCCGGTGACGAAGAAGTCGAGGGCGCGGGGGTCGTCGACGGCGCGGCGGATGCGGCCGACCCAGGACGGGTCGGTGCCGACGGCATCGATGGGCATGGGGAACTCCCCGGCGGCGGGGTCGTCGACGACGATCACGCCGGGTGCGCCCTGGAGCACCTCGCGGGCGCCCGGGGCGTCGACCTCGGAGCCGAAGACCGCGTGCACGGCGACCGAGTGGCCGGTGACCACGGGGACGCGTACGCAGGTCGCGCTGACCTTCAGGTCGGGCAGTCCCAGGATCTTGCGGGACTCGTTGCGCATCTTCAGCTCTTCGCTGGACCAGCCGCCGTCCTTGAGGGAGCCGGCGAACGGCACCACGTTCAGCGCGACGGGCGCGGCGAACGGGCCGAGGTCGTCGCCGACGGCGTTGCGGACGTTGCCGGGCCGGGTGCCGAGCACCCGGTCCCCGGCGACCTTGGCGATCTGGTCGTGCAGGGTGTCCACGCCGAGCTGGCCGGCCCCGGACACGGCCTGGTACGAGGCCAGCACCAGCTCCTTGAGGCCGTACGCGTTGTGCAGCGGGGCGATCGCCACGATCATCGCCAGCGTGGTGCAGTTGGCGTTGGCGATGATGCCCTTGGGCCGGTTGCGGATCTGCGCCGGGTTGATCTCCGGGACGACCAGGGGGACGTCCGGGTCCATCCGGAACGCGCCGGAGTTGTCGACGGCGATCACACCACGCGCCGCCGCGATGGGCGCCCAGTAGGCGGAGACCTCGTCGGGCACGTCGAACATGGCGACGTCGACGCCGTCGAACGCCTCCTCGGTGAGCGCGACGACCTCGACCTCCTCGCCGCGCACGTGCAGGCGGCGGCCCGCCGAGCGCGCGGAGGCGATCAGCCGGATCTCGCCCCACACGTTGCGGCGGTTGCTGAGGATGTCGAGCATCACCGTGCCGACCGCGCCGGTGGCGCCGACGACGGCGAGGGTGGGCAGCTTATGGCTCATGCCTTCTCCTCGCTGCGCTCGCCGGCGGCACAGCCGCTGTGCTGCCCGATTCGCTCGCTGTGCTCGCTCATGGTCACCGGCCGGTCCCGGCGTACACCACGGCCGCTTCGTCGCCGCCGAGCTCGAACGCGTCGTGCACGGCGCGCACGGCGGCGTCGAGGTCGGTGTCGCGGCAGACCACCGAGATGCGGATCTCGGAGGTGGAGATGATCTCGATGTTGACGCCGGCCCGGGCCAGTGCCTCGCAGAAGGTGGCGGTGACGCCCGGGTTGGAGCGCATACCCGCGCCGACCAGGGAAATCTTGCCGATGTGGTCGTCGTAGAGCAGGCCCTTGAAGCCGACCCGCTCCTGGATCTTCTGCAGGGCGGCCATCGCCGTGGGGCCGTCGTCCTTGGGCAGCGTGAAGGAGATGTCGGTGCGGCCGGAGGCCTCGGTGGAGACGTTCTGCACGATCATGTCGATGTTGATCTCGGAGTCCGCGAGCGCCCGGAAGATCGACGCGGCCTCGCCCGGCTCGTCCGGCACCGAGACGATGGTGATCTTCGCTTCGTTGCGGTCGTGCGCGACGCCGGTGATGAGTGCTTGCTCCACGGAAAGGTCCTCCATTGATCCCGTCACGAGGGTGCCGGTGTTGTTCGAGTACGACGAGCGGACGTGGATCGGCAGCCCGAACCGGCGGGCGTACTCCACGCTGCGCAGATGCAGGATCTTGGCCCCAGAGGCGGCCAGTTCGAGCATCTCCTCATAGGTGATCTGGTCGACCTTGGCCGCGTTGGGCACGATGCGCGGGTCGGCGGTGTACACGCCGTCGACGTCGGTGTAGATCTCGCAGACGTCGGCCTTCAGCGCGGCGGCCAGCGCCACCGCGGTCGTGTCCGAGCCGCCGCGGCCGAGCGTGGTGATGTCCTTGGTGTCCTGGGCGACGCCCTGGAAGCCGGCCACGATCACGATCGCGCCCTCGTCGAGCGCGCCGCGCAGGCGGCCCGGGGTGACGTCGATGATGCGGGCCCGGCCGTGCACCGAGGTGGTGATGACACCCGCCTGCGACCCGGTGTACGAGCGCGCCTCGTAGCCCAGGTTGTGGATGGCCATGGCCAGCAGCGCCATCGAGATGCGCTCGCCGGCGGTCAGCAGCATGTCGAACTCGCGGCCGGGCGGCAGCGGGCTGACCTGGTGCGCCAGGTCGATCAGCTCGTCGGTCGTGTCGCCCATCGCGGAGACGACGACACACACGTCGTTGCCGGCCTTCCGCGTCGCGACGATGCGCTCGGCGACCCGCTTGATCCGCTCAGCGTTGGCGACTGACGAGCCGCCGTACTTCTGCACCACGAGGGCCACGGTTGCACGGCTCCTCTCCACCTCAGGGACTAAGGACGCTTCAGCTTAGCGGCGGCTCCCGCCGCCCCGGTCAGGTCGATCCCAGCTGTCGGGCAGCGTGGCACGAGAAGTCCGAGATCCTCTTTCGTACGGCCGCCCGCGCCGTGCAGTCACCCGCCTCCGCCGCATCGCCGCCGCAGGATTTAACGCCTGTGACGCGCACCACAGACCGAGGGCTGCCTGGACGAGTACCGATCATGCGCCGACGCGGGGCGCGTCATGGGCGGAGATGGCGCACCCAGGGGTCAGAATGGGCGCGTGCGCCGGGCTGTCCTCTCCCTATGTGTCATCGCCGCCTGCTGGTCGGTGTCCGCCTGCGGTGGCGGCACGCCGGAGACGGCGCCGACGTCGGCCGCCCCGCGGTCCACCGTCGCGGCCATGCCGAACGAACCCCGCGCGCAGCTCGCCGCCCGCGCGGCCGCCGCCAAGGACCTGCGCCAGGTGGCCGCCTACACGTTCAAGAGCCCGAAACGGCCGGACCGGCGCGTGGTGGTCACCCGGGCCGTCGACGGCACCTGGCGCATCGACGTGCCCGGCGGGGCGCACAGCGGCGCGGTCGACATCGCGCTGGTCTTCGCCGCCAACTCGCTGCACCAGTGCGCGCTGGCCGCGGGCAACCACCCGTACTCGGGCTGCGTGCGGATCACCGGCGCGCTGCCCGCCAAGGCCGACCTGAAGATCCAGCACCTGATCACGGACTGGCAGAACCTGCTCACCGACCGGCGGCTCGCGATCGCCGTGGCCGAGGTCGCCCCGCTGCCCGGGGCGCGCGGCAAGTGCTACTCGGTGGAGTCGTCCGCGGCCAGCATGAAGCTGCCGCTGGACGCGGGCATCTACTGCTACGAGATCGACGGCACGCTCACCGCTGTCAAGGTCGCCTTCGGCACGCTGCTGCTGGAGGGCACCCCCGGGCTCGCCCCGCCGTCGGTGCAGCTGCCCGGCCCGGTCGTGCCCGGCCAGCCGCTTCCGCTGACCGCGCCGCCGTCGCCGAAGCCCTCCGCCAGCCCGTCCGCGTCGCCGTCGCCGAAGGCCTGACCCGCCCTAGCAGAAGCGGACGCGGCCCGCTGTCCCGTGCCCGGCGTTGTGCGGATCGTGTGAAGGAAAGCGCCGGATCGTGGATATCGGCTGGAGAGATCCGGCCGGCTCCGGCTGGAATCGGGGGTATGGCCCTACGCGACAACCTCATCCCGCCGCCCGGACTCCCCCGCCGCCTCGCCACGCAGAACCTCCTCTTCGGAGTCGGTGCGGGCACCTTCCTCACCGGCAGCGCGGTCTTCTTCACCCGCGTGGTGGGCCTGCGGCCGCACGAGATCGGCATCGGGCTCTCGTTGGCGGCCGCGATCGCGCTGGCCACCGCGGTGCCGCTGAGCGCGCTGACCGACCGGTTCGGCGCGCACCGGATGTGGACGGGCGGTGTCGTCGCCCAGGGCCTGCTGTTCGCCGCGTGGCCGTTCGCCCGGGGCTTCTGGAGCTTCCTGCTCGTCATCGCCTGCCTGGAACTGGTCGCCACGGTGGGGCAGGCCGGGCGCAACGTGTACCTGATCGAGGCGCTCGATCCGGAGACACGGGTCCGCACGCAGGCGTTCTCCCGCTCCTGGCTGAACGTCGGCTGGTCGCTGGGCGCCGGGCTGGCCGCGCTGGCGCTGGCGATCGACACCGTGCCCGCGTACTACACGCTGGTGCTGCTCAACAGCGCGCTGCTGCTGGCCAACGCGTACTTCATCAGCCGCCTGCCGCAGGTGCCCCGGGCCGCGGCCGGGACGGCCCGGCGGCGGGTGGGCGCGGTCTTCGCGGACCGGCCGTTCCTCGCGGTGACCGCGGTCTGCGCCGTGCTGACCTGCTACATGACCGTGCTGATGGAGGTGGCCCCGCTGTGGCTGCTGCACCGCACGGACGCCCCGAAATGGTGGCTGGGCGTGATGACGGTGACCAACACGCTCATGGCCACGACGCTGCAGGTCGCGGTGACGCGGGGCGCGCACACCGTCGGCGGGGCCGCGGCGGCCTCGCGCCGGGCGGGCCTGGTCGCCGCGCTGGGCTGCCCGGTCTACCTGCTCACCGGGGCCACCAGCGGGGTCCTCACCATGGTGCTGCTGGTGGTGGCGACGATCCTGCTGACCATGGCGGAGCTGTGGCACTCGGCGGGCTCCTGGACGTTCATGGCGGAACTGCCGCCGGCCGATCGGCGCGGTGAGTACATCGGCGCGTTCCGGATGGGCGGCTCCGCCCAGTCCATGATCGCTCCTGCCTCGCTGATCGCGCTCGCGGTGACCTCCGGAGGCTGGGGCTGGTTCGCCATCGCGGGGCTGTTCCTCGGTGCGGCGCTGCTCATCGGGCCGGTGGCCCGGCAGGCGGCCCGCTCCCGGGAGCAACTGCCCAGCGTGCCGGCCCCGGTGCCTGCCTGACGGGACACGCTGTCCCATTTCGTGGACATCGGGCCCGGACGGGGGTCGATGGGCGTACAGTGGCCGACATCATGTGCTGCGTGAGCCTCCTGCTTCGCCGCCGCGACGAGGTCTGACCGACCGGCACCTCGTCGCGGAGTAGCGACGTGTGCTCGCCCGCTGGTCCCTCACATCTCCCGGTTGCCGGCAGAAGTTGCCGATTCAACGAATCTTGATAGCGGCCGATGTTCCGTTGGGCACAATCCGCCGCTGGATTACGCGCGAAACACATGATGTCTAGGAGCATGGAAGCCATGTCTGCTGCTGCTCAGCGCCCCAGCAAGATGCCGTACCAGCGTTACCGCGGCTACCACGAACAGTTCCAGGTCGAGGTGCCGGACCGCGCCTGGCCGACCCGCCGCGTGACGGCCGCCCCGCAGTGGTGCGCGGTGGACCTGCGCGACGGCAACCAGGCCCTGATCGACCCGATGTCCCCCGACCGCAAGCGCCGCATGTTCGAGCTGCTGGTACGGATGGGATACAAGGAGATCGAGGTCGGTTTCCCGGCCGCCAGCGAGACCGACTTCTCGTTCGTACGGCAGCTCATCGAGGAGCAGCTGATCCCGGACGACGTGACCATCCAGGTGCTGGTCCAGTGCCGCGAGCACCTGATCGAGCGCACCTTCGAGAGCCTGCGCGGCGCGAAGCGGGCGATCGTGCACTTCTACAACTCGACCTCCACGCTGCAGCGCGAGGTGGTGTTCGGCCTGGACAAGGACGGCATCACCGCGATCGCGACGGACGGCGCGCGGCTGTGCCAGAAGTACGCCGAGATCATCACCCCGGACACCGAGATCCGGTACGAGTACTCCCCCGAGTCCTACACCGGCACCGAGCTGGAGTACGCGCTGGAGGTGTGCTCGGCGGTCATCGACGTCATCGACCCGACGCCGGACCGCCCGCTGATCATCAACCTGCCCGCCACCGTCGAGATGGCCTCGCCGAACGTGTACGCCGACTCGATCGAGTGGATGGACCGCCGCCTGCCGCGGCGCGACTCGGTCATCCTGAGCCTGCACCCGCACAACGACCGGGGCACCGGCGTCGCCGCGGCCGAGCTGGGCCTGCTGGCCGGCGCGGACCGGATCGAGGGCTGCCTGTTCGGCAACGGCGAGCGCACCGGCAACGTCGACCTGGTCACCCTCGGCCTGAACCTGTTCAGCCAGGGCATCGACCCGCAGATCGACTTCTCCGGCATCGACGAGGTCAAGCGCGCCGTGGAGTACTGCAACCAGCTGCCGGTGCACGAGCGCCACCCGTACGCCGGGGACCTGGTCTACACGGCGTTCTCCGGCTCGCACCAGGACGCGATCAAGAAGGGCCTGGACGCGCACGCCCGCAAGGCGGGCAAGGCCGGGGTGCCGGTCGAGCAGTTCGAGTGGGCGGTGCCCTACCTGCCGATCGACCCGAAGGACCTGGGCCGCTCGTACGAGGCGGTCATCCGGGTCAACTCGCAGTCCGGCAAGGGCGGCGTCGCGTACATCATGAAGTCCGAGCACCAGCTGGACCTGCCGCGCCGCCTGCAGATCGAGTTCTCGGGCGTCATCCAGCGCCGCACCGACGACGCCGGTGGCGAGGTCACGCCGGCCGAGATGTACGCCGCGTTCGCCGACGAGTACCTGACCGACCGCCGCCTGGCGGTGCGCTCCTACTCGGTGGCCACCGTCGACGGCAAGGTGGAGCTGGTCGCCGAGGCCGATCTGGACGGCACCGCCTGTCGCCTGACCGGCGTGGGCAACGGCCCGATCGACGCGTTCATCCATGCGCTGAGCGACCACTCGGTCGGCGTACGGGTGCTGGACTACGCCGAGCACGCGCTGACCTCCGGCGGTGACGCGCAGGCCGCCGCGTATGTCGAGTGCGACGTGGACGGCGAGACCCGCTGGGGCGTCGGCATCGACGCGAACATCGTGACCGCCTCCCTGAAGGCCGTGGCGAGCGCCGTCAACCGCCACTGACCGACACGAAGGAAGGGCACCTTCCACACGGACGTCCGTGTGGAAGGTGCCCTTCCTTCTGCCCGTCAGGGGCAGCGGCCGCGTTGGAGGACCTGCGGGAGGTGGCCTTCGCGCTGCTCGGGGGCGACTTTGCGGTCGGGGCGGTCCAGGTGGACCTTGCCGCAGACGAACAGGGCCAGCGCGGCGGCGACCACCATCGCCCCGGCGCACCACATCCCGGCGTCGTAGAACGCCGTGCCCAGCGCCGCGCCGTTCTCGTACTCCTCGCCCGACAGGCCCACCACCAGCGGCAGCGCCGCCACGGCGAGCAGTGAGCCGGCCCGCGCCGCGGTGTTGTTGACGCCGCTGGCGACCCCGGCGAAGCGCACCTCGACGGCGGACAGCACGGACGCGGTCAGCGGCGCGACGATCAGCGTCAACCCGACGCCGTAGGCGAGGACGCCGGGCAGGATCCCGGTCCAGTAGCTCACCCCGGGAGTGATCTCCCGGATCAGCATGATGCCGACCGCGCAGCACAGCGGGCCGAGCGTCAGCTGCACCTTCGGGCCGAACTTCGTGGCCGCCGCGCCGGACAGTTCCGAGCCGAGCAGCATCACCAGCGTCATCGGCAGCGTGGCCAGGCCCGCCTCCAGGGCGTCGTAGCCGAGACCGGTCTGCAGGTAGATGACGAGCAGGAAGAAGAAGCCGCCGAACGCACCGTAGGTCAGCACCGTGTACACGTTGAGCACCGAGAACACCCGTGAGCTGAACAGCCGCAGCGGCATCATCGCGGCCATCGCGCGAGCCCGTTCCACCAGCAGGAAGCCGACTGCCGCGGCCAGCCCGACCGCGAAGCCGCCCAGCACCGGGAGCGAGACGAAGCCGCGTTCCGGCCAGGCGATCAGGGCGTAGGTGACCCCGGCCAGCGCCGCGGCGCCCAGCAGCGCCCCGGCCACGTCGAAGTGGTGGGCCGTCGCGGTGTTCCGGCTCTCCGGGACGTACACCTTGCTCAGCCAGACGACGGCCACCGCAAGCGGCAGGTTGATCAGGAAGATCCAGCGCCAGGACACCTGGTCGATGAGCACGCCGCCGACGAACGGGCCGAGCGCCGTGGTCGTGCCGGCCAGGCCGGACCAGGCGCCGATGGCACGGGCCCGATCGGACTCCCGGAACGACGACTGCAGCAGCGCCAGCGAGCCCGGTGCCAGCAGCGCCCCGCCCACGCCCTGCACGACACGGGCGGCGATCAGCGTCTCGACGTTCGGGGCGATGCCGCACACCAGCGAGGCCAGGGTGAACCAGACGACGCCGGTGACGAAGATCCGACGCCGTCCGAGGTGGTCCCCCAGCGCCCCGCCGAGCAGCACGAACGCGGCCAGCGTCAGGGTGTAGCCGTTGATCACCCACTGCAGCTGGGCCAGGCTCGCGCCGAGCTCGCGCCCGAGCGTCGGCAACGCGACGTTGACCACGGTGGAGTCGAGGAACGCCATGCCGGAGGCCAGCACCGCCGCGGCGAGCGTGCCCCGCCCTGCGGCGCTGCTCAGGCGCAGTCCGGTCGTCTCCATTCGCTCCATTCTCGTCGCCGCCGCGCCCGCCGCGCCGGGGAACGCGAAGGTGAGGGATACGAGGTGATGGTGAGGACTGCTCGTATGGTGAGCGGGTGCGATCCCCCAAACCCCCCAGACGTACCAGAATTCTCCTACTCCTGGTGGCGGCCGTCGCGGCCGCCGCGACCACCGCGTGCGACCCGGTCGACAGCACTCCCGGCAACCCGGCGGGGCCCGGTGGCGTCAACGTCGACCCGAACGCGGGCGGCAACGCGCTCGCCTCGCTGTCCAGCCTGAAGGTCGCCACCGCCCGGCCGATGACCGGCTACACGCGGGAGAAGTTCCCGCACTGGAACAAGGCCGGGTCCAACTGCGACGTGCGCGACACCGTGCTCGCCCGCGACGGCAAGAACATCAAGCTGAACGGCTGCAACGTCACCGGCGGCGAGTGGTCCAGCGTGTACGACGGCCTCAAGACCAGTGACCCGCTCAAGGTCGACATCGACCACATGGTGCCGCTGGCCAACGCATGGCGCTCCGGCGCGGACGACTGGACCAACGAGAAGCGTTCGCAGTTCGCCAACGACCTGGAGCGGCCGCAGCTGTTCGCGGTGTCGGCGACCAGCAACCGGTCCAAGGGCGACCAGGACCCGTCGACGTGGAAGCCGCCAAGCAAGGACTATTGGTGCACTTATGCGCAACAATGGATCACGGTGAAGACCTACTGGAAACTCACCGTGACCACGGCCGAGAAGGCCGCCCTGACGGACATGCTGGGGACTTGTGTATGAGTGAGCGCAGCGAGCGAATCATGACCGCCGGACCTCATGCCGCGAACGCGCGGAGCGGGTTCGTGGCATGAGTGAGCTGACCACGAACATCGTCGCCGGGCCTGGCGGAGTCATGACCGACGAGGTGGGTGTGGTCACCGGTGAGCTGACGCTCGCCACGGAGCCGGTCGGCGACGGCACCGCCCGGCTCCGCGTGCAGTACCTGGGCGCCGAGGAGTGGTACACGGTGACCGGCGCGACCGTGCCGGTCACCGACCCCGCCCAGGCCGCGTCGCTGCATGCGCTGGCCGTGGGCCTGCTGAACCGCCCGGAGGGCTGACGCCGGGCGTCAGCCCCGGTCGGCGGCGCGCTTGCGCAGGGCGAGGGCGATGCTGGTGCCGACGATGAGCAGGCCCAGCAGGGAGTACAGCAGGATCCCGGTCACCTCGTCGAGGAAGCTGTACGGCTCCTCGTCGGCCAGGTCCTCCTGCACCGCGACCGGCATGTGCTCGGGCTGGGTCAGGGCGACCGCCTGGTTCTCCGCGTCCGGCCCGTCGGCGACCGGGGCCGGGTCGGCCGGCACGGCCCGCGGCGCGGGCGGCGCGAACACGTCGCTCCGGGTGCCGGGCAGGTGCCTGGTGCAGCGGCCGGTGTCGTACACGCACACCATGTAGACGGCCAGGTTGTCGGTGACGATCCGGTCGTACGCGCCCTCGACCGTCATCGCCACGTGCGGCTCCGCCGGCGCCGGCCCGGTCAGCCGCATGGTGAAGGCCAGCCGGCGGGACTCCCCCGCCGGCAGCTGGACGAGGCAGGCGTCGCCGTCGTCCTCGGGGCAGTCGAGCCAGGTCACGTCGTCGAAACCGGCCGCGACCGGGTCGGCGACGCGCAGCCGGGCGGGCACGGCGGCGGTGTTGCGGTAGAGCACGCCGAACGTCGCGGTGTCCCCGGTGTGCAGGTCCACCCGCTCCTGCTCGACGATCGCCGCCACGTCGGTGTACGGCGGCGGCGAGACCGCCACGCCGAACGTGCCCACCGCGGCGGTCGTGCCGACGGCGCGGGCGCTGACCGACACCGTGCCGCCCGCGCCGAGCGGGGCCTTCTCGCGGGCCCGCAGGTCCAGCCGGATGGTGAAGCCCTGGCCGGGGCTGATCCGGTCGACCTTGCAGGTGGCCGTGGTCTTCGTGTGGTCGCACCAGTCCGCCGAGGCCAGCTCCACCCGCTGGGCGAGCCCCCCGGTCAACCGCACCTGCAGCACGACCTTGCTCAGGTCGTGGCCCGTGGTGTTGGTCAGGCCGACGACGTTGTCGCCGCCGCCCAGCGCGGTGGCTCCGGCTGCGGCGGGCAGGTCGAGCTTGATCCCGGGCCCGGTCGGCGCGGCGGCCGCGGGCAGGCCGGCGGCGAGTCCGAGCGCGGCTCCGAAGGCGACGGTCATCCAACCACGAACCACGATTCCCCCATCGAGCGCGGCACGGCGCCCGTGCGCGCAGCGCCGGCCCGCGCGACGCGGGTCGATTTGCTCTGGCAAGGTGGCAGGCTACCGCTTATCCCTCCAGAAGCGGACATTCCACCCGATGCGACACGCGGCGTTCCCGCGCCGGAGTCGGACCGGCCCAGGTCAGGTGAACAGCGCCGCGGCGAAGTCCTCGTCGGTGAGCGGGCTGGGCGTGATACCGGTCAGGTTCTTGTCCAGCACCAGCGCGTCCGGCCCGTGCACCAGCGGCACCGCGGGCAGCAGCTCCAGCAGCCGCGCGTTCAGCTGCTCGTACAGCGGGCGGCGCTGGACCGGGTCGCCGATCCCGTCGACGGTCTTGAGCCGCGCGAACAGGTCGGCGTCGGTGACGCCGAACTCGGCGTTGGGCGCGGCGAACAGCTGGCCCATGAAGTCGTAGGCCTCGCCGTAGTTGCCGGTCACCCCGTACAGGTGCAGGTCGTGGGCGGTGCCCTTGGCGACCGCGTTGAGGTAGTCCGGCGTCCACCGCAGCTCGACCCCCTCGACCTCGATCCCGGCCGCGCGCAGGTCGGCGGCGAGCAACTCGAAGATCTTCTTCGGGTCGGGCAGGTAGGGCCGGGTGACGTTGCGGGGGTAGTGGAAGCGCAGCTTCAGCCCGCTCCCGTAGCCCGCCGCGGCCAGCAGCTCCTTCGCCTTCGCCGGGTCGTGCGGGTAGGCCGCGACGTCGGGGTTCCAGCCGGGGAGCAGCTCGGGGTGGAAGTTCAGCGCGAGCTTGGCCCCGTCCGGGAAGGCCTCGGCGACCAGCCGCTGCCGGTCGACGGCGTACGCGATCGCCTGGCGCACCTCGGGCTTGGCCAGGGCCGGGTTGCCGCGCTGGTTGATGCCCAGGTACAGGGTGTTGAACGCGGGCCGGGTGAGCACGTGGAAGCCCTGCTCGGCCAGCGGCTTGCGATCCTCGACCGCGACCAGGTCGTACCCGTCGATCTTCCCGTCGAGCAGCGCCTGCTTGCGCAGCCCCGCCTCGACCGTCTGGAAGATCAGGTGCTGCACCTTGGCGGCCGTGCCGTGGTAGCCGTCGAACGCCTCCAGCTCCACCTTGCGAGCCGCCTTGTCCCACGACACGAAGCGGTAGGGGCCGGTGCCCACGGGCTTGTTCCCGTACGCCGGGTAGCGGCTGCCCCCGGCGGGCTTGTCGGCCGCCTGCTCGCGCAGCGCCTGGGGGCTGGAGATCGCGAAGGAGGGCAGCGTGAAGGCCGCCGGGAAGCGGCTGCTGGCCCGGGTCAGCGCGATCTCCGCGGTGGCCGGGTCACGGGCCGTGCAGGACTTGAACAGGCTCGCCCCGAGCCGGCTGGACGCGTTCTTGGCGAACCCGCCGAAGACCGCCTGCCAGGCCGCGCTGATGTCGCCGGCCTGCAGCGCGGCGGGCAGCCGGTACCACCGGTCGAAGTTGGCGCAGACCGCCGCGGCGTCCAGGGCGGTGCCGTCGTGGAACGTCACCCCCCGCTTGAGGCGGAAGGTCCAGACCGTGCCCGTGCCGTCCACGGAGAAGGTCTCGGCCAGGCCCGGGGCCGCCACCGCACCGCCCGGCTCCGCCTGCACCAGGGTCTCCAGCACCTGCCGGGTGACGCGCAGCGACTCGGCGTCCGGCGACAGGGCCGGGTCCAGGATGCGGATCTGCCCCATGGCGAAGACCAGGGTGTCCTCGGTGCTCACCGCCGGTGGCGGGCTGGACGCGGTGACCGGCGGGCCGCCCTTGTCGCCGGTGCAGCCCGCGGCGAGCAGCAGTGCCGCCGCCGAGACCGCCGCCGACCAGATCCGCCACCGTCGCGTGCGCATCGCGGCCACCTCTGTCCTATATGCGTGATTACTCGACGACACAGGGTCACCCGAGGCCGACCCTAACGGCGGTCGATGTGTCGTGGCACGCATGAGCGGGGAGTTGATACCGAACCGTTGTCCGTTCTCGGGCCGGACAGTGCGCGACATATCGCCCGACCGCGCCGCAGCACGCGCCGGTCCAGCAGGCCGGTGGTCATACCTGCGCGGTACGGTAGCGGGCGACGTTCGTAGGAGGTGTACGCCCCGTGGCCCTGGCGCTGTACCGCAAGTACCGGCCTCGCACCTTCGCCGAGGTGATCGGTCAGGAGCATGTCACCGAGCCGCTCATCCAGGCGCTCAAAAGCGGCCGGCTGAACCACGCCTACCTCTTCTCCGGGCCCCGCGGCTGCGGCAAGACCACCAGCGCGCGCGTCATGGCCCGCTCGCTGAACTGCGCCAAGGGCCCGACGCCCGACCCGTGCGGGGAGTGCGAGTCCTGCAAGGCGCTGGCGCCCGACGGGGCCGGCTCGATCGACGTGATCGAGATCGACGCGGCCAGCCACGGCGGTGTCGACGACGCCCGGGAGCTGCGCGAGCGCGCGTTCTTCGCGCCCGCCATCAGCCGCTACAAGATCTACATCATCGACGAGGCGCACATGGTCTCGTCGGCCGGTTTCAACGCGCTGCTGAAACTCGTCGAGGAGCCGCCGGACTACGTCAAGTTCATCTTCGCCACCACCGAGCCGGAGAAGGTGCTCGGCACCATCCGCTCGCGCACCCACCACTACCCGTTCCGCCTCATGCCGCCCGGCGTCCTCCGGCCGTACCTGGAGGAGCTGTGCGGGCGCGAGGGCGTCGCGGTCGAGCCCCTGGTGCTGCCGCTGGTGGTGCGGGCGGGCGGCGGCTCGGCCCGGGACAGCCTGTCGGTGCTCGACCAGCTCATCGCGGGCTCGGGTCCGGACGGCGTGACGTACGCCCGGGCGGTGTCGCTGCTCGGGGTCACCGACAACGCGCTGATCGACGAGATGATCGACGCGCTGGCGGCGGGCGACGGCGCGGCCGCGTTCGGCGCCATCGACCGCGTCGCCGAGGCCGGGCACGACTCCCGCCGATACGCCAACGACCTGCTGGAGCGGCTGCGCGACCTGATCATCCTGCGGCAGGTGCCGGACGCCGCCGCCAAGGGCCTGATCGACGTGCCGGAGGAGCAGCTGACGCGGATGCAGGCGCAGGCGGCCCAGCTCGGCCCGGCGACCCTGTCCCGCTGCGCCGACATCGTGGCCAACGGCCTGGTGGAGATGCGCGGCGCGACGTCGCCACGGCTGCTGCTCGAACTGATCGCGGCCCGCATGCTGCTGCCCGCCGCGGACGAGTCCGGCACCGCCCTGCTCCAGCGGCTGGAGCGGCTGGAAACCGGATTCGTGCCCGGCACGGCCGCCCGCCCGGCCGCCGACGCCCCGGTCCGGCCCCAGGCTGAGGCGGGTCACGCCCAGCGCGACACCGGCCCGGCCCAGCGGGCCGCCCAGGATGCGCCGAGCGCCGCCACCGGCCGGGAGGCCGCACGGGCCGCCGCGGCCAGCGCGGCGGCGCACGACAGGGCCGGCTCCGGCCGCGAGGCAGCGCGGGCGGCCGCGCCCGACAACAGCGGCCCGGCCCGGCACCCCGCTGCGCAGCCGGACGTCGACTCGGGCCCCCCGGCCGCCGACCCCTGGACCTCGGCCGAACCGGCCCGCGCGCCCGAGCCCACGCGCGCCGCACCACCCGCCCGCGCCGCCGAACCGACCCGGACGCCCGCTCCCGCCGTCCCGGCGGCCGCCACGGGGGACGCGGCGGCGGTGCGCAGGTCCTGGGACGAGATCGTGCGGATGGTCGGCCGCAGCAGCAAGAAGGCGGCGGCGTTCGCCCGCGAGGCGGTGGTGCGCGACATCGACGGCAACACGCTGGTCCTGTTGTTCAAGCACAAAATCCACGCGAACGGGGTGGAGAACGACCCCGCACCGCTGATGGAGGCGGTGCACCAGGTGCTCGGCGGCACGTGGCAGCTGCGCTGCGAGGTCGGCGGGGACCCCCGCGCCGCTTCGTCGCGTGCCGCGTCGGTGGCCCCGGCCTCCGCGCCGCCGCGAAACACGCCGCAGAAGGCGGCCGCCCCGGCCCGCCCGCCCGCGCCCGCCGGCGACGACTGGCCGACCCCGGCCCGGGTCGGCGGCGCCGCACCGGCCGCTGCTCCCCCGCAGCCCACGGGACGGCGCGCACCGGTCGTCGACGACGGCCCCCCGCTGGAGGAGCCGCCCTACGATCCCGAGTACGACGGCCCGCCGCCGCGCACGATCGAGGGCTTCGACCCCGGCGACGAGCCCACCGACGAGATCGTCGACGCGGCCGTCGCCCGGCAGACCACCGAGCAGGCGGCCGTCGAGTCCCTGCGCCGCAGCTTCAACCTCGAAAAACTCGACTGATCCGCGCGCGATGATCCGCAGTTTCGGGGAAACTGCTGGTATCCGGGAGTCCGATACCGCAGTTTCCCCGAAGCTGCGGACCAGAAAGCCGACGAAGAGGCCCCGAGGTGCGTGCACCTCGGGGCCTCTTCGGGTGTGCGGGACGGGTCAGCGCTTCTCGCCGAGTGCCATCGGGAAGTGGCAGGCGGCCAGGTGACCGGCGTTGTCGTCGCCGTGGCGGACCAGCGGCGGCGGCGTGGTGGCGCAGATGTCCTGCGCCTTCCAGCACCGGGTGCGGAACCGGCAACCCGACGGCGGGTTGATCGGGCTGGGCACGTCGCCGGTGAGCAGGATCCGCTCACGCTGGCCGCTCTCGCGCCGGCGCGGGTCGGGCACCGGCACCGCCGACAGCAGCGCGGCCGTGTACGGGTGACGCGGCGCGCGGTACAGCGACTCCCGGTCGGCGACCTCGACGATCTTGCCCAGGTACATCACCGCGACCCGGTCGGAGATGTGGCGCACCACCGACAGGTCGTGCGCGATCACCACGTAGGTCAGCCCGAGCTCGGTCTGCAGGTCCTCCAGCAGGTTGACCACCTGGGCCTGGATGGACACGTCGAGTGCCGAGACCGGCTCGTCCGCGATGATCATCTTCGGCTTCAGGGCCAGCGTACGGGCGATGCCGATGCGCTGGCGCTGGCCGCCGGAGAACTCGTGCGGGTAGCGGTTGTAGTGCTCGGGGTTGAGGCCGACCAGCTCCAGCAGCTTCTGCACCTCGCGCTTGACGCCGTGCTCGGTCTTCACACCCTGGATCCGGAACGGTGCGCCGACGATGGCGCCGACCGTGTGCCGGGGGTTCAGCGACGAGTACGGGTCCTGGAAGATCATCTGCAGGTCGCGGCGGAACGGGCGGAGCCGCCCCTGCGACATGTGCGAGATGTCCCGGCCGTCGAAGTGGATGCTGCCGCCGGTCGGCTCGATGAGCCGGGTCAGCAGCCGGCCGGTGGTCGTCTTGCCGCAGCCCGACTCGCCAACCAGGCCGAGCGTCTCGCCCGGCAGCACGTCGAAGTCGAGCCCGTCGACGGCCTGCACCGCGCCGACCTTGCGGCGCAGCACGCCCTTGTGGATCGGGAAGTGCTTCGTCAGGCCGCGCACCGACAGCAGGGCGTTGTCCGGGGTGCTCATGCCTTCTCCTCGCTTCGCTCGTCGGCGGCATCGGCAGCAAACATGATTCGCTCGCTACGCTCGCTCATGCCGTCTCCTCGCTGTGCTCTTCAGAGGCGGAAGGCAGGGCGGACATGTCCGCCACCGCGAGCCCGCCGGTGCCCTCCAGGGTCGGCTTGATCTCGTTGAGCCAGATCTGCTGACGCACGTGCGCGGGCATGTGGCAGCGCACCCGGTGACCGCTGGTGCCGGTGAGCTCCAGCTCCGGCACGACCGTGTCGCTGGCTCCGCCGGTGCGCCCGTCGAAGGCGCAGCGCGGGTGGAAGGCGCAGCCGGACGGCACGTTGATCAGCGACGGCGGGGTGCCCTTGATGGGCAGCAGCCGCTCGGTGACCGGCTGATCCAGCCGCGGCATCGAGCCGAGCAGACCCCAGGTGTACGGGTGCTCCGGGTTGTCGAAGATCTCCGTGGCCGCGCCGTACTCGATGCACTTGCCGCCGTACATGACCAGCACGTCGTCGGCGAGTTCGGCGGTGACACCCAGGTCGTGCGTGATGATGATCAGCGCGGAGTTGAACTCCCGCTGCAGGTCGCGCACCAGGTCGAGGATCTGCGCCTGCACCGTCACGTCGAGCGCCGTGGTCGGCTCGTCGGCGATCAGCAGCTCCGGGTCGCAGGACAGCGCCATCGCGATCATCGCGCGCTGCCGCATGCCGCCGGAGAACTGGTGCGGGTAGTCGTCGACGCGCTTGTCCGGCTGCGGGATGCCGACCCGGGCCAGCAGGTCGATCGCGTGCTTGCGGGCGACCTTCTTGGACACCTTGTGGTGCACCCGGTACGCCTCGATGATCTGGTCACCGACGGTGTAGTAGGGGTGCATCGCCGACAGCGGGTCCTGGAAGATCATCGCCATCCGCTTGCCGCGCAGCCCGCGCACGGTCTCCGGCGACGCGCCGACCAGTTCCTGGCCGTCCAGCCAGATCTCGCCGGACATCCTGGCGTTGCCCCGGTGGTAGATGCCGAGGATGCCCAGACTGGACACCGACTTGCCGGAGCCGGACTCGCCCACGATGCCGAGTGTCTTGCCCCGCTCCAGGGAGAAGCTCAGCCCGTCCACGGACTTGACCACGCCGTCGTCGGTCGGGAAATGGATCTTCAGATCGCGCAGTTCGAGGAACGGCCGCGCGGTGGGATCCTGCCGAGGAGAGATCACAGTGTTCATGACAGCCTCACCCGCGGGTCGACCACCGCGTAGAGCATATCGACGATCAGGTTGGCGACGACGACGAAGAACGCCGCGAACATCGTCACGCCCATGATCTGTGGGAAGTCCTGCTTGTTGATGGCGTCGATGGCGAAGTAGCCGAGGCCCTTGAGCCCGAAGGTGCTCTCCGTGAGGATCGCGCCGCCGAGCAGCAGGCCGACGTCCAGGCCGAAGATCGTGATGATGGGGGTAAGCGCGGCACGCAGGCCGTGCTTCGTGACCACCACCCGCTCGTGCAGGCCCTTGGCCCGCGCGGTGCGGATGAAGTCCTCGCCCATCGTGTCGAGCATGCCCGCCCGGGTGAACCGCGCGTAGGCCGCCGCGTTCAGCATCGCCAACGTGATCCAGGGCAGGATGAGGCTGAACGCCCACTCGCCCGGGTCGTCGGTGAAGTTGACGTAGGTGCCACCCGGCGCGGTCAGGTCGAACTGGTAGCTGAAGAAGTAGAGGAACATCAGGCCGGTGAAGTACGGGGGCAGCGACACACCCGCCAGCGCGCCCGTCATCGCGGTTCGGTCGAAGAAGCTGCCCTTGCGCAGTGCGCTCAGCACGCCGACCGCGACACCGGTGAGCAGCCAGAGGATCGACGCACCGACGGTCAGCGAGACGGTGACCGGAAGCCGGTCCACCAGGTCGTCCCAGACCGCGTGGTTGGTGCGGAAGGAGTAGCCGAAGCAGGGTGCGGCGCAGTGTTCGATGCCGGTGCCGTAGTCGTAGTTCGTGCCGACGAAGACAGCCTTGATCCAGTTCCAGTACTGCAGCCAGAGCGGGTCGTAGAAACCCAGCTTCTCGGCGAACACCTGCTGAGCGTGCGCGTCGGCGGTCCGGCTGAGGTATCGCGCAGCGAAGGTCTCAGGCGTGGCGCCCGCGAGGCGGGGCAGCCCGAAGAAGATCAGGAACGTCGAGATGCTGACCACGAAGAGCATCAGGATCGCGCCGATGGTCCGGCGGATGAAGAAAGTGACCACGATATCGGCTTGGGCAGCCGGTCCGGCCGGGCAAACTGACCCGGCCGGACCGGCCACCCTGCGCCTTCACCTACCTTTGATGATTGCCAGGTGGGTTGGAGCAGGTGTGCTGCTTACTGCGCCACACCCATGGAGAGGTAGTCGTACTGACCGAACGCCTCGTTGACGAAGACGTTGGTCACGCCCTTGCCGCGCAGCGTCAGAGCCTTGGCCCAGACACCCGGCAGGATGACCGCCTCTTCCATGACGCGCTTGTCGACCTGCGCCCAGAGCGCTTCGCGCTTCTTGACGTCGGTCTCGGCGACGGCCTGGTCGATCAGGGCGTCGACCTCGGGGATCATGACGGAGAGGTTGGACGAGCCACCCGAGTCGCGGATGACCCGGCTGTCCACGATCTGCGACAGGAAGCCGAAGCCGTCGTTCCAGTCCGCGCCCCAGCCGTTGACCATCAGGCCCAGGCCGGTGGACGGGCTGTTGCGGTAGGACGGCTTGCCCGCGTACAGCGAGAAGTAGTCGCCGACCGGGAAGCCCTTCAGGGTGACCTTGATGCCCACGCGGGCCAGCGCCTGCTGGAACGCCTCGGCGGTCGCCTTCTCCTTGGGACGCTCGGCCCGGAAGCCCATCGTCACGTCGAAGCCGGTGGGCTTGCCGCAGGCCTGCAGCGAAGCCTTGGCCTTGTCCAGGTCACCCTTGTTGTCCGCACCCGCCGGGTAGACGTTGGTCGGCGCGTAGCCCGGGATCTGGGGCGGCATGATGCTCGTCGCGATCTGGCCACCGGCGAACTCGCCACCGAAGGCGGCCTGGTACGACGTGCGGTCCATCGCGTACATGACAGCCTCGCGGCACTCCTTCTTGTCGAAGGGAGCGACCTTGGGGTTGATCGAGGTGTACCAGAGGCGGGCGACCGACGGGTTGTCGGCGTACGCCTTCTTGTCGGCGTCCTGCAGCACCTTCGGCAGCGCGGCCGGCTGCACACCGGTGCCCGCGATGTCGACGTGCAGGTCACCCGAGATCAGCTGGTTGTCGATGTCGTCGGCGTTCAGGCCGATCTTGACGTCGTACGCGTCCGGCAGCGCCTTGCGGTTCGGGTCGGTCGCCTTGTCCCAGTTCGGGTTGCGCTTGAGCGTGAAGCCCTTGCCCGCCTCGTACTTGTCGAACATGTACGGGCCGGAGGAGACGACGTGCTCCTTGTACTTCACACCGGTGTCCTTCGCGGCCGGCACCGGCACGGTGGCCGGCAGCATCGCGAAGTAGTCGAAGCCACCGAACGGCTGCTTCAGGTGGAAGACGATGGTGCGCTCGTCCGGGGTCTCGATCGACTTGGTGTCGGCGGCCTTGTCCTTGAACGGGCCCTTGTAGTCGGCCTCGAGGGCCAGCGAGTCGTTGAAGTAGGTGTAGCCGTTGACCAGCACCTCCTTGTCCATCGACCGCATGACGCCGTACTTCACGTCCTTGGCCGTGATCGCCGTGCCGTCCTCGAACTTGACGCCGGCGCGCAGCTTGTAGGTCCAGGTCTTGCCGCCGTCGCTGGGCACGCCCAGGCTCTCGGCGAGGTCCGGGACGAGCTCGCCGCTGGCGGCGCCCGGAGCCGGCTTGAACATGACCAGCGACCGGCCGTACAGGCGGAGCAGGTTCCAGGAGAGGCCGTAGTAGGTGTCGCCGGGGTCGACAGAGTCCCAGTCGGACGAGATGGCCATCTTGAGCGTGCCACCCGTCTTGTCAGACGGGTTGAACACCGAGGTGAGCGCGGCGTTGAACTCCGGCTTCACCTCCTGGGTCTTCGGAGTTTCCTCACCGGAACCGCAAGCTGCGGTGACCGCGAGTGCGAAGACGGCCGAGGCCGCCGCCAGCACCCTTCCCTTGTTTCTCACTAACTTCCTCCCTGGGGGGAACGGTTCGTGTCTCGAACCGCGCTGTGGGTGGTGTTGCGTGGCTCGGGTCAGCGCTTGCTCTTGGGATCGAGCGCGTCGCGGAGTCCGTCGCCGAACAGGTTGAAGGCCAGCACGGTGATGAAGATCGCCATGCCGGGGAAGAACATGAAGTGGACCACCGAGTTGCGTGCCGCGTCCGCGAGCAGGCCGCCCCATGTCACGCCGGGCTCGCCGACGACCTGGCGCTGCACGCCGACGCCGAGGAAGGACAGCGCCGCCTCGAACAGGATGTTCGTGGGGATCAGCAGGGTGGCGTACACGAGAATGGGCGCCACCAGGTTCGGCAGCATCTCCTTGACGATGATGTACGGCCCGCGGGCGCCCAGGCTGCGGGCGGCGTCGACGAACTCGCGCTCGCGCAGCGACAGCGTCTGGCCGCGCACGATGCGGGCGATGTACGGCCAGTTGAAGAAGCCGATGATGAAGATCAGCAGGGCGATGCGCAGCGAGTTGCCGGACAGCCCGAACGCCCTGTCGGGCAGCACCCCGACCAGCGCGATCGCGAACAGCAGCAGCGGGAACGCCAGGAAGACGTTCATCAGGAAGCTGATCACGGTGTCGACGATGCCGCCGAAGAAGCCGGCGATGACGCCCATGGCGGAGCCGATCAGCACCGACACCAGGGTGGCGAGGAAGGCGATCAGCAGGGAGACCCGGGCGCCGTAGACGATCTCGCTGAACAGGTCGCGGCCGTTCTGCGGCTCCAGGCCGAACAGGAAGTCACCGCTGATGCCGCTGTTCTCGAAGAACAGGAAGTTGCCGCGGGGCAGGCCGCCCAGCTCCGCCGCGAGCAGGCTGTTGTCCTGGTGGAACTCGTTCGGGGGGTGGCCGAGCCAGCCCACGATCAGCGGGGCGAAGACCGCCATCAGGATCAGCAGGATCACCACTATGCCGCCGGCCATGGCCGCCTTGTCGCGCTTGAGGCGCGTCCAGGCGATGCGGCCGAGGGAGCGTCCCTCGATCGCCTTCGCGGGGGCCTTGGTCCCCTCAGGGGCCGAGGTGTCGGTTCGCGTGGCCATATACCGGCTGCCTCCCTGCGGAGGCGACGACGTCGCACCGGTCTGCCCGGACGGGCGGGTGGCGGTGCGCCGCGCGCGACATCCGCTCGGTTGTTACCTGCGTGATTCGCGCCGCCCGACCCTCTGTCCACCGTGGGGGCGGTCGGATGACAGGGCGACAGCGGTGGGGTGTGGTGCACGCCACCGCATGATCAGAGCATTCTTCGCAAGTTCGCCCGGCGTCAAGCTCACAGGGTGCCTGTAACCAAGTTCAGGCCGGTCCGTGATGAGGGCGTTATAAAAATGGGACGCCGGGTACGAAGAAAATCGCAGGTAAAAGCTAAGAAGACATCGAGTTATGCGAATCTTTGTCGAACGGGGAGGCCGCTCAGAGGGTCCGTCGGCCCTCGAAAGCACGACCGAGAGTGATCTCATCGGCGTACTCCAGGTCGCCGCCGACGGGCAGGCCGCTCGCCAGCCGGGACACCGTGATGCCCATCGGCTTGACCAGCAGCGCGAGATACGTCGCCGTCGCCTCGCCCTCGGTGTTCGGGTCCGTGGCGAGGATCAGCTCGGTCACCTGCCCCGAGGCGAGCCGGGCCATCAGCTCACGGATGCGCAGATGGTCGGGGCCGATGCCCTCCAGCGGGTTGATCGCCCCGCCGAGCACGTGGTAGCGACCGCGGAACTCGTTGGTCCGCTCGATCGCGACGACGTCCTTGGGCTCCTCCACCACGCACAGCGCGTCCTCACGCCGCCGCGGGTCGCGGCAGATGCGGCACTGCTCCTCCTCGGCGACGTTGAAGCAGAGCACGCAGAAGCGCACCTGCTCCTTGACCCGGGAGAGCGCGGCGGCCAGCCGCTTGATGTCGGTCGGATCGGCCGAGAGCACGTGGAACGCGATGCGCTGGGCGCTCTTGGGCCCCACTCCGGGGAGCCGGCCGAGCTCGTCGATGAGGTCCTGGATCGCGCCTTCGTACACGGTCGGCCGGGCCTAGAAGGGAAGGCCCATGCCGCCGAGACCGGCGGACAGCGGACCCATCTTCTGCTCGGTGAGCTTGCGCACCTCGTCGGCGGCGTTGGTGAACGCGGCGGCCACCAGGTCCTCCAGGGTCTCCACGTCCTCCGGGTCGACCGCCTTGGGGTCGATGGAGATGCTGCGGAACTCGCCGGATCCGGTCATCTTCACGGTGACCAGGCCGCCCCCGGCCGTGCCGGTGACCTCGGCCTCCGCCAGCGCCGCCTGCGCCGAGGCGAGCTGCGCCTGCATCTTCTGCGCCTGCTTCATCAGCTGCTGCATGTTCGGCTGTCCACCCGGCCGCATCGCCGCACTCCCCTACCAGTCACCCGTCGGATGTCGCCCTCAGCGTAGTCCCCGCCACCGTCACCGTCATTGATCATGAGGATGTGCGGCGTCGGGCGGGCGCGCGCGGGCATGAAAGGGCCCCCGTGCACCCGGTATTGCCTGCTTATCCTTGCTGCCTTCCGGCCCTGGGGAGGTTCACAGGGTGCCGCCGCACGGGGGCTACGCAACTGTACCCGGCGGGGGTGCACGTGCCGACCCCGACCCCGGTATGTATCCTTCTCGACGGAGGATTCGCCTAGAGGCCTAGGGCGCACGCTTGGAAAGCGTGTTGGGATAAAACCCTCACGAGTTCGAATCTCGTATCCTCCGCTCTCTGAGCAGTAAACAACAGGGGGCCAGCCCGAACCGGGCTGGCCCCCTGTTTGTCTGTGGTCTCAGTTCTGGTCTCAATCACCCGCTAGACCAGGGCCGGAACGGCGCTGGTGCCGTCGTCCCCCTCGTCCCCCGTGCGCCGTTCCTGCTCGCTCGTCCGCTTCCAGATCGCTCCCCCGATCTGGTCGGCCACGTCCCGGCGGATCGAGTCGGTGACGTGCTGGTACCTCGCCGCCATGCCCGCGCTGGACCAGCCCATGAGACCCATCACAGCACGCTGCTGCACTCCCAGGATCAGGAGCACCGTCGCGGCTGTGTGGCGAGCGTCGTGGAGGCGACCGTCTCGCAGCCCGGCTGCGGCCAGCAGCCGTTTCCACTCCCGGTAGTCCGTGTTCGGGCTGAGCGGCCTGCCCGTGTGGCTGGCGAACACCCACCCTTCGTCGTGCCAGAGCTGGGCAGCCGTGATCCGTTCCTTGTCCTGTTCCTGGCGGTGGGCTTCAAGCAGTTCGACGAGTTCAGCAGGCAGGCCGACCCTGCGCCGGCCAGCGCGCGACTTCGTCTTGTCGGTCGCCGCGTTGGTCTGCCGCTTCTGCGGGCAGTAGCCGGGCGAACGGCCGCAGGTGCCGCCGCAGCCGTGCGCGTACGTTGGCCGCAGGCGGCTACGTCGCACCCGCAGTTCTCCCCTGTCCAGGTCGAGGTCTGGCCACTGAAGTCCCAGCACTTCGCCTTGCCGCAGTCCCAGCGCAAGCGCGATGGCCCACCTGGCGCTGTTGCGATGCTTGCCCGCTTCGGCGAGGAAGCGCTGTACCTCCTCGATCGTGTAGGGCTCCACCTCTTCCTCGTCGAGCTGCGGTGCCGTCGCGTACGTCGCCGGGTTGCGCGCCAGATACTGCCGCTTCACCGCCTGGTTGAGAGCAGCGCGGATCGTTCTGTGCGCCTGGTGAGCGGTGGCGGCGGCGCTGCCGCTGGCCTGCATCCTGGCGTAGAGCTTTTCCAGGTGCTCAGCCGTGAGTCTGTCCAGGCGGTGAGCGCCGACGCCGGGAATCAGGTGCACCCGCACGGCGACGCGGTACCCGCTGAGCGTGTTCGCGCGCACCGTGGGTGCTGCGATGTGCTCCAACCAGTGGTTGAGCCACTTCTCAACGGTCCAGCCCTTGCCCGGACGTACCACCCGCCCGGCGTCGCGGTCACGTTCGAGACCGCGCACCTTCTGCAAGACCTCGGCCTCAGTCTTGGCGCTTACGTGCCGCCGGTCGGGCTTGCCATTGTCCAGCGTTCCCATGGTCACGCGGCCGTGCCATCTGCCGTCGTTGCCCTGGTAGATGGTCGCCGCCATGTTCGGTGCGCGGGTGCCCTCCGCGCGCTTCCTGGGCATTCTGTCGTTCCTCCTGTTGGCCGATGATCAGAGCTGAGCGACGTAGGTCTCCAGGTCCCCGCGCCGGAAGCGACGCAGTCGCCCGACCTGGACTGACTCAATGAGCCCTTCGCGCACCAGGGCGTAGAGCGATGTCCGGCCGATGCTGAGCACGGCGGCGGCTTCCTCGGGCTTGAGCAGCAACTTGCTCGGGTCGATGGCGGTAGGGGTGGTCATGCTCCGTTCCTCCCTCGAAAAGCAGCCTGAGAGCGTTCCTGAACCAGGATTGATCTCAGCAATGTCCATGTCTCTATGTTGGTGCCCGCTCAAACTCGCTCCCGGACGCCTGGCTTGGTCGAACGTGTCCGCGGGAGCGGTGACACGGTGACAATCGGCCCCCTGAGCGAATGTCTGCGCTGCTCAGGGGGCCAGAAATGCTGTCACCGCCCTGCGGTGACAGGCGGTGACAACGGTGACAGGGAAGATCAACGGCCGTTCGGCGCAGCACTGGTGACGTAGTCCGGCGCGTCGGGGTGTAGTTCGTAGTCCCCTTCCGCCGTGGTGCGGACCCATCCGTGCTGGGCGAGGGTGGCCAGGACTGTCATGACCTGCTCGGCGCGCGGTAGCTTGCGCTGCACGCGGCGGTGCAATTCGCGCCGGGTGAAGGTGCGCATGTCCTTGGTGACCAGTACGGCCAGCACGTCATGAGCGGTCTCGCCCGCGGGGTCGCCGTGGACCAGGGCGAGGGCGGCTGTGTAGTGCGCGATCAGCCACGCGGTGACCTGCGCCGCCTGGCTCATGGTCTCGCCGCTGATCTGGCGCTCCCATGCGTCGGTGGGGTAGTGGGCCAGGTGCAGCAGGCCGGCCAGGCGCAGCATCGCACCGAACAGCTTGTTGGCCCACTCGCGCACGTCGTGCAGCGCGCCACCAGGGCGTAGCTGCTCCTCGATGGTTTCGGCGGCGGCGGCGCGGACGCGGCTGGCCTCGTCGGTGAGGGTCAGCACGCGCGGCCCGTCCCACTCGGCCAGGGTCGTGGCCAGGATGCGCACGGTGGACTCATACCGCGCGGCCACGGAGACCGGCACGGACGGCGAGTCCTGGTCGCGGTATCCGGCCAGGCTGCGCGGCAGGATGAACCAGAACCGCGCGGGCAGCCCACGGCCGAACAGTTCGGCGTTGCTGCCGAACTTGCGTAGTGCGGCCGGCTGAGTCATCACACCGACCGTGAGGGCGGGGTCTTCGATGGTCTCGCCTGCCCTGGTCTGCCGGTCGGTGGACAGGTGCCCGCCGCTGTAGCCCTTCAGGTACGGGTCCAGGTTGGGCGTGCCGGAGTAGCGGCCGGCGAGGGTGTCAAAGATGCCGCCCTCATCGCTGATCACTGCCATGCGTCCGCCGTTGGCGGCCATCATGCTGACCAGGGCTTCGGGGGTGTGGTCGTCGCAGATCAGCCGTGGCAGCGTCGGCACGGTGATCTCTTCCACGGCCATCACCGCGGCCAGGGCTTCGGCGGTGGCCGCGTCGCGCTTGTCAGCGTCGGCCTTCGCGGCGCTGGCGCGGGCCTGCTCGGCGGCGCGCTGGGCGATGTCGCGCCGCGCCGCCTCCTGCTCGATCAGCGGCCGGACCTGGTCGGCCATCTGCTGCTGAGCCTGGTACAGCGGCCGGACCAGCGCCCCATGCACCGGGCTCTTGCGCTCACCCGGCGCGGCGACGGTGGCCACGTAGCTGTTGACCGGCTCGCGCCAGCCGGGCTTGCCCTCCACGACCAGGCGGCGCGCCCCGCACGTCGACAGCACGGACAGGAACACACCCGCGCCCATGGCGGTATCGGTCTGGGTGAACGTCGCGACGCCTTCCACCATGTCGCGCGCCCAACCGGGGAGCACGTCGAGGGGAAACGGCGGCGGCGAGGCGGTGTTGGTACCGACCGGTACGGGCACGTCCCAGCCTGCCCGTGCGGCCTGGTCGGCGGGGACGGCGGCCAGGTGGCGAACCTGCGCGGTCATGCGGCCACCGTCCGGGGGCGGGCCGCTCCGGCGCGCAGGCCGGAAGCGATCGTGCGGGCGGTCTCTGCCGGCCGCAGGCCGGCCTGGTAGGCAGCCTGCGTCAGCAGACCTTCTACGTCCTGCGCCGCGACCGCGCCGCCTGCGGCGAGTTGTCCCAGCGCGACGGCGGAGGCGTACAGGGCGGCGTTGCGCCCGCCCTTGGCGGCCTTCGCCAGGTGCGACAACTGGGAGTCGATCGCGGCGGCCACGTACCGGCCCACCCGGTCAGCGCCCAGCGTGACTGTCACCGGGGCCTGCTCCGGCAAGGGCGCCGGAGCCAGCCCCGTGACCAGCCATTCCGGCAGGTCAGCGACCGGAACCTCAGATACAGCCTGGTACGGGCGGCCGTTGACGACGCTGCCGGCGGCCAGCACGTAGCCGCCATGGGCGCGGGTGTCGATCAGCGGCCCCAGCTTCCCGGCGGTGTTGCGCATCTGCTCGCCCTGGTCGGGGTGGCGGAGGTACAGGTGCGCGCCGCCGCTGCCGGTCGTCACGGTGTACGTGCGGACCGGGGAGACACCCGCGCGGCGCTCCAGCTCGGCCAGGATCTCACCGCCGTGCACGCAGCACTCCCACGGCGCGGGCAGCTCCCCTCCCTTGAGCTTGTCCAGGTCGACCACGACCAGCCCGGACGGGCCGGTCGCCAGACCGACGTTGAACGGACCGGCCGACCAGCAGCGCCGGATGCGGTCGGGGTCGGTGGTGGCGCGCTGCTCCCACGCCCGGACGGCGGGGGTCTTGTCGTCGGGGGTCACGGGGAACACCCGCCACCCGTGTTCGGCGGCGGTCAGCGCGGCGTCCAGCAGCCGCGCGGCGGTGTTGGTGCTGGTCATCAGGCGTGCTCCTTCCCATGGTGAGGTGTCGCGGGCGACGTCTGTCGCGACGCGTCGTGTGAGGCCTCGCACGACGGGTCGGCGGTGAGCCGTCGTGTCTGCAGCGCCGCGTCGACACGCGACGACTCTGCGGCCAGCCGTCGCGCGTCGACGCGCGACGGATCGGTGAACGCGGTCCAGGCGCGGGCGACCGCACCGGAACCAGGGAACAGGTCATCGAAGCTGTCACCGGGGGCCGCGCCGAGCAGGTCGAACATCCAGCGCGTGAACGCGGCTGGTTTCACGCCGATCACGCGTCCGGGCAGCGTCGTCATCGGCGCGACCCCATGCACCAGGGAGTCCGTGCGCCGTGGCCCGCGGTCGTCGGGGTTGGCGGGTCGTCCGCCGTGGTAGATGACCGGCTCCCAGGCGTTGAGCGGCCACCGGCTGGCGGTGGGCCGCTCCCCGCGGTGCCAGGCCGCGACCCGCACGCCAGGCGGGCACAGGGCCAGCACGGCGGGCAGGGCGCGGGCGGAGGTGGACAGCGCCCATCCGTCATAGCCGGTCAGGCGAGCGATCAGCTCAGCGTGGTCTACCTCCCCGCCGTAGTCGGGGTGGTCGCGGTAGAGCCAGGCCTTGCCCGGATACGGCGGATCGGCGTACGCCAGCCGTAGTGGGCGGCCGGGGTCGACGGCTACGGCCGGCGTGCCGACCGTGCGGGCGAATCGGTGCCGGGCCTGGCGGCACCTGGTCGAGCAGCACACCGCGTCCCGGCGCGCGCTGGGCGGGATCGCCAGTTCGCACCAGGCGCACAGCCGTCGCGTGACGCCGGTGTCACGCGACGGCTCGTAGGCGTCGTGTCCAGCTGGGCGCGACGCGTCGTGCTCCGCCACGGCGGAACGGATTGCGCTCACCGCGGGCCTCCCGCGGCCAGGTCGCCGTGGCTGAACACCCGATCGACAACCACGCGGGTCACGGCCAGCAGGTGACGTGCCTGGGCCTGGGCGATGTCTTCGTCGTCGGCGAGGTCGAGCAGGACGCGCAGTTCCATGCGGTCGTTGCCGTGCCGGTCGCGGCGGCGGGTGCCGACGAAGCGACCGACATCGGTGATCCAGATCTCCGGGCGGGAGACGTGCTCGCCGGTCGGCATGGTCAACGCGGTGCAGTGGTGGCCGCCCTCGCACCACTCGGGGTGTCCGGCGCTCTCGTCGCGCTTGACGCGACGGGGCCGTCCATCGGTCAGTGCGCGTGTCATGACGCGTTGCGGTTCTTGGCGCGGGCGGCGCGGGCCGCGTCGGTGTTGGCGTTGTGGACGGCGTTGTAGATCCGGCGTCCGATGCGCAGGCGCTTGCGGGAGCCGCCGCACATCCGGCAGGAGCGGAGCCTGCGCATGATCAGGGTCTTGGCGGTGCCCGTTGCCGAGCACCAGCGGCAGCGACCGAACGGCAGCGCCCAACAGAGCCAGACATAGACGACTGTCACGGCGGCGAGGATCAAGGTAGCGATCAGTTCCGGTGTCACGAGGGGCCTCCCCAGGCCGATTCGGGGCTGGTTTCGGGCATGGCGCTACCCGCTACCTGGTCGCGTCGTCGCAGGTAGTGGGCCGGATGGGAGGTAGCGGACCGGGTAGCGCCAGCGCTACCCGGTCGTGTGCCGCTACCTGTCGCGCTACCGCCCGTCCGGGCCGGTTCGCGCGGCGAGGATCTTGCCGATGTCGGTCCGGCGGTAGCCCTTGAGGACCTTCCCGCCGACCTTCACGTCCACCGACGCGACGCCCAAAGACCGGGCGATCTCCGACAGGGCGTCGGGGGTCAGCCCGGGGTACGCCTCGGGCCAGCGCTCGACCAGCGCCGGGGCGGCGGCGGTCCAGTGCTGGCCGTTGCCGGCGGCCACGTCAACCAGGTCGGCCAGCAGATCCCGGGCCGGTGCCTGCGCCGTGGTGGCCTGCCGGCTGCCGCCGCGCAGCAGCAGCGCCCGGGCGAGAATCGCGGCGGCCTGGTCGGGCGTCGGGTACTGCGACCGCACGGCGGTCGGGGTCGGGCCGCCGGTCATGACGCCCCAGCCCGCGTCAACCACTGGCCGGTACACGGTGCCGGTGATCCCGCGCTTGTACGCCCCGGTCCCCAGGATCATGTCGTTCTCGACCTGCCCAGCGACCGACAGGCACCAGCGGTTGGTGACACACCGGGTGATGTTGGGCGGGAGGCTGGTCTTGTCCGGGATCTGGGTCGCCAGGATGACGACCATGTTCAGCGCCCGCGCCCGCTTGATCAGGCGCTCTGCCGCGTCGGCGGCGTCCTTGTCGGCGGCGAACAGCTCGTGCGCCTCGTCGATGACGATGAGGATCGGGTGCAGCCCGGACCCGCGCTTGCGCGCCAGCTCGGGCGTGACCTTGCCCTCCGGGGCCAGCCCGGCCTGCTTGGCGGCCAGGATGCGCTTACCGCGCCGCTCGGCTTCGCCCAGCGCCCACGCCAGGATCGCCCCGCCCTGCCGGATCGCGTCGTCGTCAACGCCGACCACGTAGGTGGAGCACAGCGGCTCGAAGTCGATGAAGTCGCCAGTGCCCTTGAACTCGGCAATCTTGAACTCCACTGTCGGATCGAGCGCCGCCATCAGCGCCAGCGCCCGGGCAGCGTAGCTCTTGCCCGAACCGGGCTGCCCGCCGATCAGGAACGACCGGGCGAACAGGCTGGTCTTGACCGGCCGCTGACGCTCGTCGGAGCCGAACTCCTCCTCCTTGAACACGCTGGTCTGCGCGTTCGAGGCGACCAGCGCCCACCGCGGGGTGCCCATCTTGGACGCGGGCTGGTAGCCGACCCACAGGTCGAGCTGCCCGGCGTGGTCGGGGCCAGCGCCCGGCCAGACCTGGTCGACCGGCAGGCGCAGCGCGGACGACAGGTTGCCTCGCCGGTCCAGGACCCGCACGGCCTCCATGCCGGCGGGCAGGTTCACCCGCGCGAGCCAGCCTGGTCCGTCGCGGTGGATGCCCGGGTGCACGAACTCGACCTGCGAGCCTTCCGTGAGGCCGGGCAGGCGCAGCGACACCAGTGCCGCCCGCACCTGGTCAGCGGTCAGGCGGGTGAACCGCGGTGAGGTGCTGACGCGGTCGGTGATCGGCTTGTCTGCCGGTCGGCCGACCCGCGCCGCCAGCAGCACCGCGGCGGTGAGGGCGGCGTACCAGCCGATCGGCGGGACCGCGTCCGACACCGCCAGGGCCGAACCCCCGCCGCACGCCGCGAGGGCCGCAGCGCCGACCAGCATCCATCGGGGCTTGGACTCCTTGGACCGGGTGCGGTTGAGCGACTGCCAGGTGTAGGCGTCGTTGCTGGTCGCGGCGTGCTGGCGAAGCGACCAGTTGCCCTCTTCCGCGCTGGCCCACCAGAGCATCCGCCCGACGATGCGGGCCGCGCCGCGGGGGGCGTACAGCGCCGTCTTGATGGCGTACTTCGGGCCGCGCAGCGCGTGGAACGCGGCGAAGTAGCCGACGTTGTCAGCCAGGGCGCGCAGCGTCGCGCGCCGGGTGTGCGCCGACACCAGCCACGCGGGCACCAGCGGCACCCGGCGGCGCGCGTCGCCGCTGGACACGTCCGACCACGTCAGCGTGGCCGCAGTGTCCGGCGCGTCAACAGGAACGCCTTGGTCGGGCTTGTAGACGGTGTACGACTCAGCGTCGACCGGGCCGCCCGGGGCGGGCACCGTGACGCGGGTGGGCTCGTCGTCGTCGCTGAAAACGACAGGGGTCAGTGCCATCGTGCTACCTCCGGTCAGCGTCGAACAGGGCGGTGATCAAGCGTTCGTGCAACTGGGTCAGCAGCCGGCCAGGCGGCATCGTGGGCCGCTCAGCCTCGGCGCGCATCAGCGCCTCAGCAGCGGCGACCGCGCCGCGCAGCTCGGCCAGGCGGTTGCTCAGCCACGTGCACATCTGCTGAAGCTGGTCGATCAGGGCACGCTGGCGGACGATCTCGGCGTGCAGCATCGGGCACTGCCCGCACGGCTGCCCGTCGCTCACGCGCGACCCCCAACGTTCGGGGTGAAGGTGCTGGACATACTTGGTGCGCTCCTTCTGTGAGGGGTAGCGGGGCGCGGCCTGTCCGTAGAGAAGCCGGGCCGTGTCCCGCGTGAGCTGGTCGCCGGTCTGGCGGCCACCGCGACGGGCCAGGGGTGATGAGCCCTGGCCCGCACGGAGACGGTCAGCGGCGTGATGGCACGTTCTGAGGGCCAGGCAGCGGTGTGCCCTGCCGGGCGCATGTTCAGTGCGCTTGGCAGCGCGCACTACAGTTCCGGCACAACGAGGAGAGGAGGGGTGATGCCCGATAGCGGGCAGGAAGGCTCCAGAAGCCGGCCAGGATTGGGCGAGCTGCTAGGCATGATGCTCACGGGATTAGCCGTCCAACTCGGCGTCAGCCTCATCTATCCAGGTGAGGACGGATGGCGGTACTGGCTGACTGTGTTCGCAATCTTCGGGGGCCTGTGGGCCTGGGTCATCCCGTGGATTCAGCGGCAACTGCGTAGCCGCCGATCAGGCAACGGACCGCGGAACTGACACGCTCAATCCGTTAGCAGGTCACTGCTCGTCCTCCTCGATGTCGGCGCGGACTAGGTGGACAAGGCCGGAGGCCAGGCCGAGCACGATGACGGGCAGGCAGGACACGGCGGTGGTGATCTGCCACGGGGCGGTGGTGATGCCCTGCGCCTCCATCAGGTGGTAGGCGACCTGCCCGCACATGCCGACCAGCAGGGACACGATCGTCGACCAGCGGGCAAACTTGCGGGCGCGGGCCGAGATGCCGGGGGTGAACCACACCTTGAGCGCGAATGCGGCGTAGGCGTCCATGCCCAGCGGCAGCGTGATCGCGGTGTCAATCTTGAAGCTGTCCCAGATGCCCGGCAGGGGGTGCACGACACCGAACCCGGTCAGCCGTCCCAGCTCGACCCACCCGGCCCAGATCGCGATGAACGCGCCCAGACCCACGACCAGGATCGGCCAGGTCCGGATCTGAAGCTTGCGCCGGACCGGTGCGGGCACCGGGGCCGACGCGGTGACGGGCAGCGGCGGTGCCGCGACGGGGATCGGGTCGGCGGCGGGCCGCTCGACCGGCCCGGCGGCGATCTTCGGCTCCGGGGCCACGTCAACCGCCGTCAGCGGCGACGGCTCGACCGTGATCGGCTCCGGGGTGATCTCCGGCTCCAGGTCCGGGCCGGTCGGCTCGGGCTGCTGCTGCGGGGCCGGGCCGGTGGTCAGGCGCTCGTCCGGCGCGGGCGCGGCGAGGGTGGCCAGGAGCGCTTTGGCCTTCTCGTCACCGATGCGGAACCGCTTCATCGTGGCGTTACGCGACGGGGCGGTGCCCAGCTCGGCAGCCCACGCGGTGAAGTCGTCGATCATGGCGGCGACAGCGGGCGGGTAGACGCTGGTGGGTGCGGTCATTTCGAGCCTCCAGTGAGTGGGTGGCGGCGCTCGGCGGTCGCGTACACGCGCACCACACCGGGCCGGGATGTCGGGTAGGGGTCGGAGACACCGGTCAGCGTGGTGGCGTCGTCCAGGACGGTCAGCAGGTTGGCCACATCTGCCGTGGGGCCGATCAGCCGCACCTGCACCGGTTCGCCCGGCGCGGCCAGGGAGTCGAGGGCGGCGCGGTAGAGGGCGTGTCGCTGCCCGGCGCGCAGCCGTGCGATCAGCGCGGCGGCCTGGGCGGCGCTCAGCTCTCCGCGGGCGGCGCGGCGGGCGATGTCACCGATGGCACGGCCTACACGGGTGCGGGGCATCAGACCTGCACCTCCGTGTCGGAGGCCTGGCGGTCCAGCTTGTGCGGCTCGCACAGGTACGCCTTGCCAGCGGTGGTCTCGCGGCTGCTGCTGGCCCGGCGTCGCAGCGGCACGGGCGTGCCGGCCGCGTTCGCGGCGGCTTGGGTCTGCCAGCAGTCGTCACAGTCGCGCTGCCCGCCGAACGAGGCGTAGCGGACCTGCCCGCGCTCCAGCGGGGCTTTGACCGCCCGCCGCACCTTCGGCGGTGCAGCGGCCCGGTCGGTGGCCGCGCCGGTGAACAGGTCAAGCTGCCCGTTCACCGCGCCGCCGCCCGGCGTGCTGCTGCGGCGCGGGAGCATGCGAACCGGTAGGGCTGGTTGCGGCGGCGCGTGATCTCGGCCAGGCGGCGCTTGACCTCCGCGCGCTCCAGCTCGGTCAGCTCCAGCGCCTCACCGCGCATCGCCCGGCGCACCGCGACCTCGTCGACGTAGGACGGGTCCGCCTCCAGGTCGAGGGGCAGGCCGCATTCCAGGGCGAACATGAAGTCGTCGTGCAGCGCCTGTGCCCAGGCCGCGCCGCAGGCGACACCGCCGACCAGGTCGGCCAGGTCGTGGGTGTGGTCGGCGCAGTTGCGGGCCGCGACGGCGGCCAGGGGGTGGGCGATGGTCAACCGGTCGTGTGCCGGTTCGTCGGCAGGGGCCGACGCGATAGCCTGAACAGGCATCGCTGACTTCCTTTCCACAGGTGGGATGGGTGCGAAGGCCCCAGCGGGAGGCAAGCCCGCTGGGGCCACTTGCTGTCCGCCTGTCTGGCGGCCACCGCGCGGGCCGGGCAGATGCCCGGGGCCGCACGGAAACCGTCAGCGCACGCGAACCCGGCGGGACCGGGGCTTACGGCAGTCGTCGCAGCGACCGTCGTCGGCGGGCTGCGTTACCAGGCGGCCGCATTGGCACTCACGCCACGCGGCCGACGAACGGATCGAGACACGAACACACGCGGCGAGGGTCATCACGTCCACCTTTTCCAGATCAGATGCGGTACGGGGACAAGTGCCAGCCGGGGCGCGGGCGCGTGGACCACGCCCCGGACAAGCCGAAACACTCGACCGACAAGCGGCCAGATGAGCTGTGCAATCAGCGCTCGCTATCCGCTCGTTCGCCCCGCTCGCCCGGGATCTACCGGGGTCGGCCACCGTGTGGCTCAAGGCAGGGAGTCTCGGAGCGGCCGTAGCCAGCGCCTTTTCCTGTCGCTATGAAGTTCTCAAGGCACAAGTCGCAGCGGTTCGTCGTCGCGCACGGCGCAGCCGAGGCCACCCCGCAGTCCGGACTCTGCCGAGCTAGCGACCAACCTGGCTAGCCATGTCGGTCAAGAAAGACCGTAGGGGAGCCTGGCTAGCCAAGTCAACCCACCCGAAGGAACTTTCCTAACTTGGCTAGTCAGCGTTATGGTTCTGGGGTGGCGAAGAACCTTGACTTTCTCGGCGAGCTGGACCCCGATGACCCCACGCAGTCGTCGCAGCAGATCGCGAACAAGCTGCGGGCCGCGATCCTCACCCGCCGGCTGACCCCCGGCGACAAGCTGCCGTCTCAGCCAGAGCTATCAGCGCGCTACGGAGTAGCCCGGGAGACCGTGAAGCGGGCGATGGAGATCTTGCGCAGCGAACGCTTGATCGTGAGCCGACAGGGAAGCGGTGCTTATGTTCGCGCCCAGACGCAAAAGGCCAGGGAGCTGGGACCGCATATCGAGGAAGCCTTCGGCCGGCCGCATGTGACCGTGGACTTTGCGGGGTTCTCAGGCGAGACCCTACGAAACGCCATCGCCGGAGCGCTGGACAAGATCCGCGATGGCAGCATCGCACCTGAGACGATCGCGGTCCGGCTACTGATCTCTGATATGAGCGTGCCCATGGCGCTGCCAGCACGCGCGGAGACGAAGGCAGATGATCCTGCAGTACGCGAGCGTGCAGAGCGCATCACGCGGCGCGTCGTGGACGCGATAGTGGAACAAGTGACCGAAGTCGGTGACCTCGGGCTTGTCCGCTCTGCAACCGTGGAAGTCCGGATGCACGGCGCTGCACCGCTCTTCAAGCTCTATGTGCTCAACTCGGACGAGGTGTTCTTCGGCTACTACCCCGTGGTTGAGCGCGCCGTCTCGATCCAGGGCGAGCCGATTTCGATCTTCGACCTGTTGGGCAAGGACGTGCCTCTGTTCCACTATGCGGTCACGGACGAAGACGCCTCACACGGAACGCAGTTCGTGGAGTCGTCCAAGGCGTGGTTCGACTCGATGTGGAGCACCATTGCCTACGGGTACACCCAATGACAGGGCCGGGTGGGCTCGCCAACCTACTGGCGCCGAGTCGGCGGCTACTGCTGGATTTTGACGGGCCGGTGTGCAGCATCTTTGCTGGGTACCCGGCACCTACCATCGCGAACGAACTGGTATCGCTGGTCCGTCAGACGCCGCTGGTTGTCCCAGAGTCCCTGGCGGAAGAAAGTGATCCTCTGGAGGTTCTTCGCTGGGTTGGCGCGAACGGCACGCCATCCGAAGTTCGCACCGTCGAGGAGGCTCTTTGTGCTGCTGAGATGCAGGCAGTCGAGTCAGCGGAAGAAACTCCGTTCGCCCGCGAGGTGCTCGTTGCTGCGTTTGATCTCGGACTGCGGATTGCGATCGTGAGCAACAACTCAGCGGCCGCGATATATGCATATCTTGAAAAACGTCAGCTAGATGACTACGTTCTCTCGATTGTCGGTCGGGCGTTCGCTGAGCCGGACCTGATGAAGCCCAATCCAGCGCCGATTCTTCGCGCCGTGCGCTCGTTTGGTGTCGCGCCGGCAGACTGCGTGCTTATCGGCGACTCAATCGCCGACATCGAGGGCGCCCGTGCGGCTGGCGTACCGGTGATCGGTTACGCCAACCGACGACACAAGGCAACCCGGTTTGCTGCGGCTGGAGCGGACGTCGTGGTGACAAGCATGGAGGAGATCATGCAGGCGCTCATCGAACGCTGGTCCAGCTAGCCTGAGCGCGTCGCACCCGCAACGATCGCTTCGCCTCCGGCCCCGCGGGTGCCGACCCTAGGCCGACCGACATTCGACAGGAGCCTGGCCCACGGTCACGGCAAAGCTCACGCCGATGACGTCGCAGGCTGGTCGGCGACTGACCAGCCTGCGACGTTTGTCCGCGATCGCTCAGGCTGGTCCGAGGAATGTGTTCGTTCGGTGCCATTCGAAGTATTTGCGGCTGGTGTCGGTGAAAGCTGCCACCAGCCGCCCCCGCAGTGGGGCGAGTTGCTGCCCGAGAGGTGAACTGTCCTGCACGGTAGGGCTGGTGATGACTCGGCCTTGGCCGTTGACGGCGATGAGCCCTGCCTCGTAGAGGACGTCGCATCCGAAGAGGCAGGCAATCATCGCGATGTGGTCGAGGTCGCGTGCCTCGTCTTCGGTGCAGTTCGCCCGCTTCTTAATGTGGGCTGCCCAGACGAACTTCACGGGGTAGGTGACATCGCAGATGGCGCAACTGGCCTGCTTGGCAGCGCCCAGCAGCTTGGCTCGCAGCTTTGGCTGCTCGGCTCGCGCGGTGCTGCTGACAGCTTTGTTCAGCGGTCCCTCGTAGCCGGCTCCGGCGGGCGGCCCGCTCGGTTCGGCCGCGGGCGCTTCCGGCTCTGGCTCGCCGTCTTCGGGCTCGAATGTGATCGTGGGTGGGTTCCCGACGAGTCGAGCGCCAGGCAACGTGCGCAGCACCGCACCGATGAACGCGCTGCGATAGCCGACTTCATCAACGGAGATCGTCAGGGCGCCTTCGTCTGCGAGCCGTTCCAGCGCTTCAGCAACCCACTTGATCGGAACACGTGTACCTGAAGGCGTGCGCCCCGTGGCAACGAGCACGTCGCCCGGGCCCATTTCCAGGATCGTGTTGGGCTGTCCAGCCGGCGTCCACAGCTGAACACCCAATAGCCCTCTCAGCAGCTCGGCGGCATCCTCGCGGGCCTCGTCAGGCACGTAGCGCGCGGCGTACGGCACGTCCCACGTCAGTTCCGCGAACGTGCTCGTCAGGTAAGCCAGCACCTCGGGGTCGATGGGGAACAGGTAACCCTGAAGGACCTTATGCGCACTGTTGAACGGCGACGCCGTGCGGTGCTCGGCCGGGATTTCGTCGATGCCTATCGGCCGAGTCAGGGTGGTGTAGTTGACCCGCACCATCCGCCCCTCGTCCTCCCATCGCTCGTCGCCGAGCGCCGGTGGCCGCCGCGAGTCGAAAGCGCTGGTCGCGGCTACACCGACGGCCATGATTACGCCGTCGACGTAGTGGACGATCCGATCACCGGGTTGTACGTCGCGCATCGTCTCCCAGTGCGACTGCTGGCGCCCGTTCTGGCTGAGCTTCGGCGCCCACATGATCCCCTCGGCGCGCTCAGCATCGAAGGTGTGGCGCTGGTTGACCCACCAGTGGGCGGGTGCGTTTCGGGCGGGGGTGCTCACCATGCCAAGGTTTCTAGCCGTTCGGTGCGACAACCTCAACTGCAACGTAGACAACACCTTGAGCGGGCCGCCGCCCTACCCGCGCGGCCGAAGGCGGAGCGCGGAAAGGGCGAGCGGCCACGGCGCGGCGCGTCAGCGCCGCCTTAATCCTGGGGAGACTAATTCGGCAACGCTTGCTCAATAGCGGCTTCACTAAGCCGTCCAGTGCTGGCACGCAGAGCCGACCGAGCTTGACTTGCCGTGTACGCACCCTGCCGAACTGACCTCAGCAAGCCGAAGAGAATCACTGTATCAATGACCAGACCATTCGACTCGCCGAACGCCTTGACGTCGTCGTCTTTACCGTGGAGCACGGGCTGCCTGCTGCCAGGGTCACGCGCGAGGAACTGATTGACGACGTACCAACATGCAGTTGGCAGCCGTCCGTAACGTTGGTGATAGCGATTATTGAACCTCACGAACTGAACCAGGGCTTCCGTCTTGGCTCCCTTCGTGTATCCCTTAACCTCGGCAATCGCGATCCAGCCTGGATCATCAGGATCTGTGATGTGAAGATCCTCCAGGAAGTCGCGCGATTCGGCCGCTTCATCAGCGTTCACTACGTCGAAACCTAATTCGGTGAAAGCTTTTGCTACTGCCTCAACGAGAGGTTCAGACTGAGTCGTAAGCAATGCACGCTCGTAGTTGTCAGCAAGTTCCCGAGCCTCAGCCATCTCTTGCTTGAGATCGGTCAATTCGGCCTCCAACTCCGCGAGGAGTTTGGTACGGCGGTCAGTGACGCGAGTTTGGCGCTCACGAACTTCGAGCTCGGCAGAGGTCAGCCACCGCGAATCTCGGGTCCAGTCGGGAACACCGGGAAATCGCGTTGAATCGAGCCGATACCACTCGGCCATTGCCCCCTGAACCCACACGAGGTAGTCGGGAACATCTTGTGGCACCAGCCAAACTTCTGAAGGCTGAGACATCCGCTTATAACGGCCTGCCAGAATTTGCGCGCCGTCTCCAGCCAGAATGAATGGATCTATAACAACCTTCGGCCGCTCCACGCGCTTCGGCATCGGGCCCTGGCCAAAATCCATACCGGAGGCAAAGGACATCTTCGGTTCTGCGGTGAAGACGATGTGACTAGTACGCGCCTTGAGCACGGGCTCCAACTGCTCGTGCACAAGCGCACTAATAGCTTCAGAAAGTCCCGTTACGCGCGCATACTCACGTGAAACAAAACCCGTCTCGCAAACAACGTTATTTGCCCACGAGTAGCCGGTGTCGACAAGCTCCCTCTCTTGCAACCCGCCGAAGTAGATTACGAACAGATGAGGCTTGCAGTCGGTAATGTTCTGGTCCGTAACGACCATATCCCATTCCTCTTGCCTCACCTCGCCAAAGTCCTCGATAACCTGGAATGTCGGGGCGAGCTCTGAAATGGAAGCTACCAATTCGGGCTCTTCATAGAATCCACGTATGAGCATCCGGGGCCGAGGACTCCGATTAACGATCGTCAACTGCTGTTCTGTCACAGCCACATCCCTTCCCAACAGTTCGGCGTTGCTGCGAGTCTTATGGCATGTTTGTTGAAGGACTGGCCTTCGCCCGATGCCGTGCAGGACACAGGCGATGGCCTGGGTAAAGGTGCGGAAGCTAGCCCACGGCTAGCCGTAGAACGCCGGCCAGAGCCGTACATCCGTGGGAGCTGAAGCCGGTAGGAAGATCGCCTATTTTGATCTTCAACTAGTGCGGTATGACCCCTGCGTTGGGTGTTCGGGCATTGTTCCCGGCCTACCCAGGACACCGGTCGCGGCCTCCGCGAACCAGCTGGTCCAGCGATTGACAAATTCCTCCACATCGTCGTAGGTGACCGGCATGAATGGCCACGCGAGCTGGATTCCTGCCATTCCGCCGCCGAGCGCTGCGGCTCCCTGATCGGGAGGAAGGGCGAAAGGGTCTATCGAGGGCATGGATCGGGAGAACGCGTTGTGCATGAACGCGGTCTCAAACCATCCGAATCTATCGGCTTCCTTTGCGTCGCAAAAGTAGAGAGCATGACTCCGCCCCTCCCATCCCCGGGAGTTGCCTGGAATTCGGACACCTATGGAGGCGTAGGCAAGGACGTCGAATGCGGGGCGATTTCCCCACGGGCGTTGGCGAAGTTCGGCGACCTCGCTAAACGTGAGATGTGCGCGGTTGAGGGAGATCGTCCAGCGGCCGTTCCCTTCGTTGGCGATTGTTGCCGCTGTCGCGACATCCAGCACTGCTTCGCGTAAGGCGTCGTTGATGCGGCGCAGCGTCCTGGCGGCGTCTTTCGCTATTGTGACGCGGCGCTCTAGCTCCGACGTTGCCTCAGACTCCGCGCGCGCCACTGCGGCACGACGCTTAACCTCCGCCAGGTTCGCCTCGTCGAGGCGGGCGAGTCCTCCTGCGGGCGGCGGAGCCGCGGCCCTAGCGAGGCGGTTAAGCAGGTTCTCTGGGGTCGGCCGTGCCCCAGGGGACTTTGATAGGCAGTCTTCGATCAAGGCGGCGAACGAGTTCCGGACGCCGTGCAGCGGTGATGGCTCTAGGTGAAGGTGTCCATTGCGAATTTCGAACTCGTCCCCGGTAAATGGCAGCCGCCCGGCCACCATCTCGTACGCCATAATCCCCAGAGAGTAGACGTCCGACGCAGATGTAGCGCGTTCGCTGCGCCAGCGTTCTGGCGCGGCATACTGGGGCGTTGCAGAGAATTTGTGAGTGTCGGGTGCCGTCGTTGCCTCCGCATAGCGCGAGATCCCGAAGTCTGCGAGGCACCACGTGCCATCCAACAGCAGGGTATTCGCCGGTTTGATATCGCGGTGAACGATCTGAGCGCGCTCAAGGTCGATGAGCGCGGATGTAACGTCGGCTAGTACTGCGATAACGGAGTCTAGATTGAGGGGGCCGCTCTGCTCCGCGAGGTGGGCTTTCAGCGACTTTTCTGCTCGCGGCATCGCCAGCACCCAATGTGTATCAGTCTCGCCGGTGTCGGCGATGGGCACGACATTCCTTACGCCCACAGGGTTGACGAACAACAACTCCCTGTCCGCGCCCCTGCCTTTGGGCACAAACTTTAGAACCGCATTAGTCAGTACATCCGAACTGGCTGCATACACCGCACCGAAGCCACTCGGGTCACTGATCTGCTCGGAGAATTCCCAGGTGGCGCGATCAAGTGAGACTTTCTCTACCATCAGCGCAACATAGCCTCTCTTTTAATCTATTGCACAGCAGTCATTTTGGGTGTGTCGTGCATATTGTTGGAGTTTCGCCTGTTGCCGGAACGAGCAATGCCCCGCCCTCCCTGAGGGCGGGGCACGGCTTCTTCCATGGCTCGCGCGTTTAGCATAAGTGACTAGGTCAATTTTGTATAGGTCGGTCGCGGCTAGCAGCGGTTCACTGGGCCAGCTCTAGTCGAACGATCTGCTCCTGTCACCGTTGTCACTGCCTGTCACCGCAGCCCGGTGACAGGCATTTGGGCGGGATGACATGCGGTTACACCGGTGCGGCAGGGCGATTGTCACCGTGTCACCGCTGTCACCGCGCCCGGCATGTACCAGACGACAGCTTGATCAGGCAGTTATCCACAAGCGAGCAGTTATCCACAGGAGACCCGCACAGGGAGGATGCCCAAGGCGTCCGGCGGCGGGATGCTGTGGGAGTCGTCGGCGAGGCCACTCCGAGCGGCGCTGGCCACGGCTGCGGCAGGTGGAGCGTTGCGAACAGCAGGCACCGGCGACCTACACGACACGTAGGTGCCGCGGGGCGGTCGGGGCCTCCTCCAGGAGTGGACCGGCCCCCAACGGCAGGCGGACGACAGCGCCTCGGGGCTTACCCGCCGATCCTCTGCCGCGACTGTCGACAGTGATATCGGTATAGCGCAGGCGGCCGTGGCCCTGGCCCAGGCCGTGCCACTGCCGGGCGGTGACGGACAGCGTCACGTCGCTAGTAGGCCAGTCCGCTGTTACGGGCAGCAGGACTGCACCACGCTGGCGGGCACGAGCGGCCAGCAGCGACGCCACACGATCAGTCGGCCGCGTCGGCGGCCGGACCGCTACCACCTCGAAACCGTCCAGCAGCGCGCCGACCACCTCCAGCCACTGCGGGCCGGGGTGTGGGACCAGGACGAAGCGGCTCAGTTCCACGCCTGCTTCTGCGGCGGCGGCCAGGCCGAGATCGGGCATCCCGACGGCGGCGCACCATGAGCCCTGCTCTGACGTTGCGCCGAGCATGGCCAGCGCCAGCAGCGTGGAGCCGACCACCGACACCACCGTCCCGCGCCGCAGGCCCTGCGAGGGCAGCAGACCGCGCAGCGCGTCATGCACGGGCAACGCGGGAGCTAGGCGGGTCTGGTCCAGCCCGGCGGCGCGGGCGACCGGGTGAGTCATGTCCGTGGTGTTCGCGCGCTCGGGAACGTTGTCGCGGACGAGCGACAGCGCGCGTCCTACGTCGGCAGCGTCGGCGATCCTGACTCCGGCGCGTGAACTTGGTGCGGGCATGGCGGACTCCCTGCTCGGCGGGCGGCGGGGAAGAGCCGTTAGAACATGTGTTCGATCAAGATAGCAGGGGTGAGGCCGGCCAGCGTTCATGTCCACCAAACAACCGCCCGCGCCCTGGGTGATCTTCGCTGTCACCGTTGTCATCGCCTGTCACCGGCGAGTGGTGACAGCTTCGGAGGGGTCTGAGCTGGGCAGGTGCGACCGCGAGGGGGCGGTTGTCACCGTGTCACCGCCGGGGCTGGTTCTACGGTCAAGGCAAGGGCTTAAGGGACTCGCTTCGCGAGACTCATCCTTCGGGACGCTTCGCGGTCGATTGCGCGGCGACGTGGCGCGGCCTTCCACCCTTGCTGAAACACTGAGCAGCGCCCTGGGCGCTCTGCTTGTCGCTCGTGCCGTTCCCGTCTTAGGTGAGGACTGCGCCAGTCAGATCTGCTCGGCTCATGTCCACGCCGCTCAGGTTCGCACCGCGTAAGTCCGCGCCGGCCAGGTTCGCGCCGCTCAGGTTCGCACCGCGTAGGTCCGCGCCGGCCAGATCCGCGATGGTCAGGTCCGCGCTGCTCAGGTCCGCACCGGCCAGATTCGCACCGGCCAGATTCGCTCCGCGTAAGTGCGCGGCCCTCAGGTTCGCGCGGCTCAGGTCCGCGTCGAGCAGTTCTGCGGTGTTCAGGTCCGCGTTGCTGAGCACCGCGTCGCGCAGGTCCGCCTTAGCCATGAAAGCGCCCGTCAGAAGTGCAGCGCTCAGATTTGCCCAGCGCAGGTCTGCCGCGAACAGGGAGATGTGGTGGAGGTCCGCGTCGATCAGGAACGAGTAACGCAGGTCGGCGCCGACCAGTAAGGCCCGGCTGAGATTCCCCTTATACAAATTGGCGCCGACCAGGTTCGCGCCTGTGAGGTCAATACGCTGGTGGGAGTCAGGGCCGGGACGTCGGCTCAGCACCGTGAGAGCTGCCTGAACATCGACGGGTCGCGCAACTGGTCCGTCTGCGAGGCGAGGGCTTGCGGAGGGCTCGGCCGTTCCCGCCGAGGGGCGGGGGGAGTGGCTGCGGATGTAAGCAGAGATGATCTCGATGGTGGGGTCTTCGTAGACTTCGGTTGCGTCCTTCATGATCTGTTCAAGGGCGTAGATCCCGCCAAGGCGAGCTTCAAGCTTATCGGAGCTGAGCTGGTCGTTTGCCCTGGTGAAACGGTCGGTGATCTGACCCCTCTCCGTTAGACGCTGCTGCTCCAGCCCGATGCGCTGCTGTTCGAGGTTGGCGGCGTCCGAGCGCGTGATGGCGTAGATGGCGACCAAGGGGCCGGCGATTGTGCCAATGGCGAGCAAGATCGCGCCTACGGCGACCCAATGTTGCGTCCAGTGAGATTGCGGTTTGGCCGGTCGTCGCTTGGTGATCTTCCGCCATGCCGGACCATAGCGCTTCGGCCTCATACCCATCAGGCCATTGTGGGTGCTCGCTGCCACACGCTCTGATGCAGGTCGGGTCGGCGCTAGCCACGTACAACCGGGACAGATGGCTTGGGCCAGGCGTTCACCCTCGCTGAAACACCCACGACGATGCGTTGTGTCCAGCTGGCGCGACGCCTGCGAAACCCCCTAAGTGTTTCAGCATGGGTTGAAGGCTGTAGAGCACAGGGGCGATACTTAATCAACTTGGTTATATGCGCGCGTAAAGTCAGGCAACCGTGACCGCTCTCGCATCACTCCCGGACTATGCACGGACAGATTGTCGAGTAGATCAACCTTGCCGCAGCTCAGTGCCGTTTCATGATCTGGTCTTGAAAACCACAAAGAGGCAGTGGGGTGCGGACACGACTGGGTCCGCACCCCACTGCCTCAGCCAGGCTGCTAGCCCTCGATCCTGTTCTTCTTAAGCCCGTGGTTCCAGCAGTCCCTAACGAGCTGGTAGGCGGTCGAAATCCGCGAGCCGGTTCCGCTGTTGTGGAAGCCGCCACTGGAGGACTTACTCAACACGGTCGCGCGCCACTTCTGCGCCGTTCCACCGACCTTCAGCAGCTTCGTCGCCAGGATCTTGTCATCAACTAGATCACCATGCTTGCCGAGGAACGTGCCGATCCCGCCGAGCAGCATGCCATCCCACGCGTCGGCGCTCCGGTCCCACGCCCATTCCGCGACCCAGAGGGTGCGGTCCAGGACGGCCGCGGAGTACATCTCCGTGATTCGAAGCACACCAGCTACTGCGCCGACGCTGTTCGTAGAGGTTGATCCGAGACCGAGGCTGTGCTTCTTGAGCACCGCCTCGGTGTCGACGTACAGCGGAAGCCCTGCCGTCAGACCGACCCGATACTGGTCGAGCGGGTTGGGCTTGTAGGACTCCCGGTTCTTGATCAGGAAGAGCGTGGCCTCCTGCTGCTGGTTGAGGCCGTGGTGGACCTCGGCGTGCATCTTGGAGATGCCGGCGAGCTGGAACGCGCGCCAACGGTGCTGTCCGTCGACGATGTACATGTCCCCGTTGGCACGCTGGGAGACGATGATCGCTCCGACGGCTTCGCGGACAAGCTCTCCGTGCATGGCCTGGGCTCGCTTCTCGTTGAGCGAACGCTGCGCCTCGGTATCGATCTTCAGGTTGTCGACAGCGACCTCGACGCCGTAGTCGACGGGGTGAGCCGGGAGATCGTACGGGTAGGAAACCCTGGGCATGGCTAGCCCTCTCTGCGCGCCGCTCTTAGGAGTGTGGCTGCTGCCGGATTTCGGGGTGCAGACGCGCATTCGGAACCTAGCACGGGCTAGCAACCAGGTCGAAGCCTATTTAGAGCCGCGGTCAAGTCGTGCGGTGCCCTACTGGGGACCTACGCCAGGCCATGGCGCAGCACGAGCGGTGTCGGCGGAAGCGGCACGGAGAGCGCTGGCGCTGCCGGCCGCGAGTATCACGGTCGTCCGAAGTCCACGTGGAAGGTCTGGCGGTGGGGTGACTGGAGCTGCTGACTCAGCCCTGGCTGGGGTCCAGCGCAGTCTCGGTCTCAGTCTTGGTCTCATTCGTGGCCGTACGGAGTCGTTCGGACATGGACGCAGGGGTGGCCGGCCTGCCAGAACGTCAGCTATACACCGCGCCGTACGGCACTCGGCAGCATTGGAAAGCGTGTTGGGATAAAACCCTCACGAGTTCGAATCTCGTATCCTCCGCTCTCACGAGCAGTAACGTACCGGAGCCCGGATCGCCACGATCCGGGCTTCTGTCGTTTTCGGGGCCCTGCGCCCACGCCCGGGGTACGCCCGAGGGTGATGTCCGGCTCCCGGGCACGCCGACGCCATAGCGGTCGGCGCCGACGGACCGTTGTCCCTTGGTCAGCGCCTTCCGCACAGCAGCGGGGCGACGGATCTGAAATTTACCGGCGGCGAGATGTTCCGATGATGCGCGCCTGGGGCATTTCCGATGCATAAAACGGTGCAGGAACGGATGCATATGCTGCTCAACCAACCCGAGAAAGCCTCAGCGTGAGGTGGCAGTCACGGAATGTAGTCGTATAGTCGAGGGCACGACCTCACCCCCGGTGGGAGTCGCCTCACAGGCCGGTGTCTTTAGGGGGACAGCCATGCGCGGAGCTTTCGCCCTCGCGACCGTCATGATGGTGGGTGCCGCGTGCGCGCAGGCGACCCAGACGCCGGCCACCCCCGAGCAGGGGGCGGTCGTCAGCGCCACGCCGGTCGCGCAGGGCCCGGACATCGTCCACCTGCAGGGCGTGCGGGACGTGCGGTTCGGGACCAAGCGCGCCGACCTCGAGCCCCGCCTGGACGGGTCCCGCTCCGGCTGCAGCACGCAGGTCACCGGCATGCCCCAGGGCAACCTGGTCTTCGCCGCCGACGACCGCCTGGTGATGATGTGGTTCGACGCGCCGCTGCGCACCCCGGAGGGCGTGCACACCGGCAGCTCGCTGCAGGAGGCCCGGACCGCATACCCGGATGCCGAGGTGCTGGCGGCCCCCGCGGACAGCCACCGCTTCGACGGGCTGCTGGTCACCCGGGGTGATCGGGGCTACCTGTTCCTGCACGACGGAGCCACCGTCCAGAAGGCCGTGGCCGGCTACGGCGAGTATCTGACCCGCCTCTTCAATACCGGTTTCGGGGCCTGCTGAATCCTCGTGTAGAGTCTTCGGCGGTGGCGTGTCCGAGCGGCCTAAGGAGCACGCCTCGAAAGCGTGTGAGGGGGTAACTCCTCCGAGGGTTCAAATCCCTCCGCCACCGCCAACGGTGCAACGCCCGGCAGTCCGCCACGGACAGCCGGGCGTTCTCCTTTTCCCGCAGGACTTTCGGGCCTCCGGACACGGTGCGCCGCGCCTATGATGCGCCTCACCCTCCGACGAAGGAGCGTTGTGCTCGCACAGGCCCCGCCGGGCCGCGGGGCGGATACGCCGCCTGCGGGCAGGTCAACAGCGGCGAGCACAACGCCACGGCCGTGTGCGCCTGGACCGACGAGGACAGCGTCGGGACCCTCCTCTGGTACGGGTCCGCCGCCGCGACGGCGCGTGCCGAGTTCATCGCCCTGCGCGGCGAGGTGGAGGTCGTGAAGCCCGTCTCCGAGTGGTGATCTGCCGCCTGGGCCGTTCCGCAGCGTGGGAAGATCGCCCTTATGAGTACGCATATCGGCGCCAAGCCCGGTGAGATCGCGGACCGGGTCCTCATGCCGGGCGACCCGCTACGGGCCAAATGGATCGCGGAGAACTACCTCGAGGACGCCAAGTGCTACTCGACGGTCCGCAACATGTTCGGTTTCACCGGCACCTACCAGGGCACCCCGGTCTCGGTGCAGGGTTCGGGGATGGGGATGCCCTCGGCGTCCATCTACGCCCACGAGCTGATCAACGAGTACGGCGTGAAGACGCTGATCCGGGTGGGGTCCTGCGGAGCCCTGGCCGAGTCGCTGAACCTGCGCGACGTGGTCGCCGCGATCGGGTCGAGCACCGACTCGAACATGAACCGGATGCGCTTCGACGGCCTGATCGACTACGCGCCGGTGGCGGACTTCGGGCTGCTGCGCAAGGCCGTCGAGGTGGCCGAGCAGCGCGGCGTCACCATGCGCGTCGGCCCGATCCTGGCCGCGGACGCCTTCTACACCGACCGCCCCGACCTGTACGACACCCTCGCCGACTACGGCGTGCTCGCGGTGGAGATGGAGTCGGCGGCGCTGTACACGATCGCGGCCCGCTACGACGCCCGCGCGCTGACCATCCTCACCGTCAGCGACCACATCAAGCGCGGCGAGGCCACCACGGCGCAGGAGCGCGAGCAGACGTTCTCGCAGATGGTCGAGATCGCGCTCGACACCGTCGTCGCCGCCTGACCCCCACCGCACGTACGACAAGGCCCCCGGCCGCGGAGCGCTCCGCGGCCGGGGGCCTTCGATCTGTTCAGATCGTGTGTTCGACGATCTTCATGTCGGGTGCCCGCAGCTCGGGCGAGTCGACGTACACCAGGTCGATCACCGGGTCGGTGAAGAAGACCAGCGGTGGCGTCAGCACCGGCGGCGCGTCGGGCGTGTAGTCGACGTCCAGCACGCCGAGGGCCTTGCCCCGGAACCGGCTGGTGTAGAAGTACACCCGGTCGCCCGCCACCGTGAGTCGGGGCGTGGTGATGTCGGTGACCGCACCGTCCTTGCCGTACACCCGCAGCCGGAAGTCGTTGGTGTCCGACCTGTCCATGGAGAAGCGGAGGGTCCGTACGGTCCCGCCGTCCTTCGTGGGCAGCTCGACGATCCCGTCGAAGGTGAGCCCCACCATCGACACGCGGCTGCCGGTCATCAGCCCCGGCCGCTCCGCGACCGCCTGCTGGCCGCGGGCGGCCTTGAGGGTCGGCGCGGGTGACGGGGTCGGGCTGCCGGACGGTTCGGGCGAGTCCGACCCGCTCGGCGCCGGGCTGCCGGACGGCATCGGGCTGCCGGACGGCTCCGGGCTGCTGGACGGTTCCGGCTTCGGGGAGGCCGACGGTTTCGGACCCCCGGTCGGCGACGGGTCCGGCTCCTCCGGGGAGGGGCACGGCTCCGGCGAGGCCGCCGGGCTCGGCGACGCCTGGTCGGCGCCGAGCAGGCCGCCGACCGCGTCGAGGATCCCGCCGACGACCTCGCGCACCGGCCCGGTCCGGGCCGTGGACTGCGTGCCGCAGTCCGCGGCCCGCGCGGGCTGCTGCGCCACGACCAGGCTGAGCGCGCTGGCCGTCAGTGTCGCCACGGCGATCACCATGGCGGCGTGACGCGGGCCGCCGTGGTGCCGCTCGTCGGCGGCCGTCTGGTCCTCGGCCGGCTGGCGCGGGGCGGGCACTCCGTCGCGCAGCGGGTTCGCCGCGGGCGGCAGGGTGTCCGTCATCGGCCCGTCGAGCAGGCCGTCCATGTCCGCGTGCTGGTCACCGTCGTCACCGGACTCCGGTTCGCCGTCGCCTGCCGGGTCGCCGTCGGCCGGGTTCCACGCGAAGATCAGGCCACCGCCGGCGATGCCGAGCAGCGTCCCCACGAACCAGCCGCCGAGGTTGACGGCGAGCAGCGAGTATGTCGCCACGAACACGGCGATCAGGCCGTAGAACATCCGCTGCGCGGGCGTGAACCAGGCCAGCAGGCCCGCCAGCACCAGCATCAGCGGGATGAGCAGCGCCTGGAAGCCGTTGATGCCGACGCTGAGAGTGGCCCCGTCGAGGGTCATCTTCGTGCTGGCGATGATCTCCACGCCGGCCAGTGCGGCCAGCAGACCACCCCAGAACGGGCGGCTGCGCCGCCAAGCGGTGAACCGTTGCCACAGGGTCACTGGTGCCTCCAAGAATCCAGGTGACCGGGAACGTGCCTAGCCAACACGTCCCCGGTCGCGACCAGCTCAGTCAGCGAAGCAGCCAGTGCTGTCCATGGAAACCGTCAGCGACAGGCCGTGCAGCGAGAACGTGCCGGCCTGGGTCAGCCGCGCGACCTGCTTGACGCCCGCGATGTCGGCGCGGTCGGCCTCCTGGCCGAACAGGCCGGCCTGGCCGTGGTGCGGACCGCCGGCGGTCAGCTCCGATGCGTCCGCACCGATGTTGATGTTGGTGAAGACGGCGTCGCCTTCCAGCTTGTCCATGCCGATGAGCAGGTTCTCCGCCGTCACCGGCGCGCCCTTCTCGCGGCCGGCCCGGATGAACAGCGTGACGGCGCCCAGGCCCGGGATCGGCGTGGTCACCGACTGGCACAGGTTGGTCAGCGTGGCGTCCTTGATCGCCGACATCGCCACCGGGTGCGGCGTGCCGTTCTTCTCGGTGACCACGCCGCCGTACTGGCTGAAGCCCTCGGCCACCAGGACGTCCGCCGAGATCTTGGCGGTCTGCCCGGAGACGTGGAAGGTGACCGGGACGGCGCCGTTGGCCACGCCGGCCATCAGGCCGGAGACCGCGATGGTCGCCGGGATCACCACGGCGGCGAAGCGCCGCCATCTGGTACGCCCCAGTACCAGATTGCCTTGCGAGTCCTTCACAGGGACCTCCTCGCGATGGGGTTTGCCCCGCGGCGCACCGCCTGCGGGGTCTGTCTTCGCCGTGCGCAGGGTGAGACCGCGCTCGGGGTGCCGACGATGTTTCCGCCTTATGACGCGGACCACAAGGGTCAAGCTACTGACCAGTAACTGGGGGTGGTCGCCACGATCATTTGTGGTGACAGACCGTGGCCGGGGGCCCCGTTTTTCACACGCACTGTCCGCCTTGCCGGTGTCCGGCCTCACGCAGCGTCGACATTTGCTGATCAGTAACGTTTTGATAACGCCGATCTGCGCCGGCGGAACCCATCAGCCGAACGGCCGGACCCGATCGACGACCCGGTCGAACATGGACGGCCGACCATCGAGCATCGCGGCCGAGCCGGTGACGTCGGCGTCGTGGAGGGCGCGGCGGCTCACGGCACACGCTGGATGCGGCCGCCGCGCCCGGCGTACCGCCTACGCGTCCCTCGCAGCAGTCGGCACACCATCGGTCTCGACCCGTGGGGTGCGAGCCATGGGAAGAGACCGTCATCACCATAAACGAGCTAGTTGACTATGTCTAGATATCCGGCTGAAGAGTTGATTCGGGGCGAGTGACGGTGATCTACTACTGAAGCGAGCCATGGGAGATGGTATGACCGCGAAGTACGAGCGGCTGGCTAACGCCATCCGCGAGAAGATCCGCTCGGGGGAGCTGAAGCCGGGCGACAAACTACCGTCCATCAGCCAGATCCGAGAGGAGTACCAGATCAGCTACGGATCGGTCCGTGGCGCGATGCTGGTGCTCAAGGCTGAGGGCCTGATCGAGGGACGCCAAGGGGACGGAGTCTTCGTCAAGGACCCCAACCGCAAGGACTGACCCCCTCCGCCGCTGCCTGCACGCCCGCGCCGCCACGGTGGTGCGGGCGCGACGGCGTATGCGCCCACGGCATTCCCTCGGTCTTGCGCCGCGATCCACCGCCGACGCAGCCGTCGGCTCGGGCCGGGAAACGAGACAGGGCCGGTCTTCCGTGACGGAAGACCGGCCCTCGTTCAGCTGTGCGCCCGAAGGGACTCGAACCCCTAACCTTCTGATCCGTAGTCAGATGCTCTATCCATTGAGCTACGGGCGCTTGGTGCTGGATCAGCATACACGGCCGGTTTCCCGACCGTTCAGGTGGTCCTGCGCGGAGGCTCCGGGATTCGAACCCGGGAGGGGCTTTAAGACCCCAACCGCATTAGCAGTGCGGCGCCATAGACCGAACTAGGCGAAGCCTCCATGGCGGTCCGCGGGTTGCCCCGTTGACCACCGACGCAGAAGAATACCGTGCCCCCACGGCCTAGAGCAAAACGGTTACCGTGTCGCACACCGGGGACTCTCCCCGGAGCGTGCTCAGCCATCCCTCTCACCCCTCCGAGGACACATGCGCAGGACACCACTGCGCCGGCTCGGGCTCGTGTTTGCCGCCGTGACGATCACCACCTTGGGATTGTCCGTGCCTGCGCAGGCCGAACCCGACACCGGCACCATCAAGGGACACCTCACCTCGAACGGCCAGCCCGTCGCGGGCGTCCAGGTCGACACCTACGGCGACTCCTGGGGCAGCGCGCTCACCGACGCTGACGGCGCCTACGAGATCACCGGGCTCAGCCCGGGCCCGTACGGGGTGGTCTTCCGGGCTCCCGGGCGGCCCGAGCAGTTCGCCTACGGCGCGACCGACTGGGGCTCGGCCGCCGAGATCCCGGTGACCGCGGGCGGCGTCACCACCGTCGACGACGAGCTGCTCCCCTACGCCACCTTCACCGGCCGGTTCACCGACGCCTCGGGCGAGGGCCTGTCGGTCAACGTCAGCGCCATCAGCGACACCGGGCAGACCTCGGGCGTCTGGGCCGGCGACGGCACCTACACGCTGGGCGTCTTCCCCGGTCGCTACCGGCTGCAGTTCATGCGGGACTTCGAGGAGCCCCAGTGGGCGCCGGGTGCGCGCAGCGCCGACGACGCCACCGTGTTCGAGATCTCCGCAGGTCAGACCGTGACCGTGAACGAGACCCAGCTGCCGGTCGGCAGCGTGGCCGGCCAGATCACCACCGCGGACGGCGCGCCGGCTCCCGGGGTGCGGGTCGAGCTGGTCGACCGGGACGGCATGGGCGGCCCGCTCGCCATCACCGACCAGGACGGCCGGTACCGCATCACCGATTTCGGCGGTGCCTGGCGGCTGCGGGTGACCCGCGAGAACGGCCTGGTCCAGTGGTACCCGAACACCTGGAACGAGAAGGACGCCGCCACCGTCACCGTCACGCCCGGCGTGGTGCTGCCGATCGACCAGCAACTGCTGGCCACCGGCTCGATGAGCGGGCACTTCACCGATGCCGCGGGCGCCGGGCTCAGCGGGGTCCAGGTCGGCCTCACGCTTTCCAACGGCGATTCGACCGGGCAGTGGACGTACACCGGCGAGGACGGCGGGTATACCTTCCCCGAGCTGGCACCGGGCGAGTACATCGTGCGTTTCGACGGCACGCAGGGCGTCGACCAGTACGCGCGTGGCAAGGTCACCGCGGCTGCCGCGGACCGGATCACCGTGACCGCCGGGCAGAACGCGGTCGTCGACGACGTACGGCTGCCGACCGGCAGTTTGACGCTGCGGGCCCGCGACGCCATCACCGGTCAGCCGATCGAGCAGTTCTACGCCTCCTTCGGCGCGCAATCGCCGAACGCGGAGAACGGCGTCATCTCGATGCCGGCGGTCCGGGCCGACACCTACCAGGCGAACATCTTCGCCAACGGCTACCTCACGACCTCCGCCACCATCACCGTCACGGCGGGTGCCGAAACCTCGCTGACCTTCGACCTGACCCCGATGGCCCGGCTCCACACCACGGTGGTGGACCGGGCGACCGGGCAGCCGCTGGCCGGGGTCTGCGTGCTGGCGCTCGAACTGGTGGCTCCGACCATCGGCGACGGCTGCCAGCAGACCGACGCCTCGGGCGTGGTCGACATCCCGGTCGAGTCGGGCAAGCGGCAGCTGTTCGCGTTCCCGGAAGGCGCCGAGGGCTACGGCGCGCAGTGGGTCGGCCGCAACGGCGGCACCGGCGTGCAGCCGCGCGCCCAGGTGTTCACCTTCACGGCGGGCACCGTGACGACGACGCCGACGATCCGGATGGACCGGGCGGGCGTCATCTCCGGCACGGTGACCAGCGAGACCGGAGCGCTGTCCGGGGGCACCATCCGGGTGGTCGACGAGGCGTACAACACCGGCGGCGGCTTCGGCTACGCGAGCTTCGAGGCCGACGGCCGGTACACGATCGACTTCCTGGGTCCGTACGAGTGGCCGCTGTTCTTCAAGGTCGACGGGCACGCTCCGCAGTGGAGCGGCACCACCGGCAACCGCCTGCTCGCCGACAAGGTCAAGGTCAAGACCGGCAGCACCACCCGGTACGACTACCGCGTGGTGCGGGGCACCGCGGTCACCGTGAAGATGCCCGGCAAGCTGGGCAACGGCTACGTGGCGATGGAGAACGCGGTCACCGGCGACTTCGCCGGCGGCATCTGGTCGGAGGACTCGTTCGAGCACGGCGCGACGTTCCGGGTGCTCGGCCCGCAGCTCGTGCGGGTGCGCTGGAACGAGGGCCCGGAGTGGCACTGGTACGGCGGGCCCGACCGTGAGCACGCGAAGACCGTGCTCGTCCCGGCGACCGCGAGCAAGGTGTTCGTACTGCGGTAGGCGGCTACGCCGCTGTCGGGGGCCGGGGCCGGAAGGCTCCGGCCCCCGCTGCGTACGGCACCGGCCGATCCTGCCGCCGTCATCGCACCGAGGCCCGGCCCGCGAACGCGGCGAGCAGTGCCGCGACCGCCATCAGCACGGTGAAGCAGACCCAGGCCAGGGGCCAGGGGTTCGCATCCGGCGCACGATGCGTCAGGTAGGACGCCAGCAGCAGCGCGGACGGCACGCCCGCGACCAGCGGCATCGCCTGCCACGGCGGCACGCCGGCACGGCCCAGCCAGCCCCCCAGCACGAGCAGCACCAGCACGAACACGATCACGGCCCAGGTGCGCACCGGTGTCGTCTCGATCAGCTCACCGGGGTGTTCTGGCCGGTTGCGCAGGTCCCACGGGATCAACAGCAGGTAGCTCGCCCCGGCCAGCACCGGGGCGAGCACCGTCGCGAGAGTCCGCATGACCAATGACTACCCCACTCGCGCAAAGATCGCTCAGATCCAGTCCAACTGGTCGGCGAGCAGGGCGTACCCGACGAAGGCGACGATGTCGAGCAGCGAGTGCGCGACGATCAGCGGTCCGGTGCGCCGGTAGCGCAGGAAGAACAGCGCGAACACCACGCCCATCACCGCGTTGCCGACGAACCCGCCGAAGCCCTGGTAGAGGTGGTATGCGCCGCGCAGCAGCGCACTGATCGCGATCACGGCGGGCACGCCCCAGGACAGCTGGCGCAGCCTGGTGATCAGGTAGCCGACGACGACCACCTCCTCCAGGATCGCGTTCTGCACGGCGGACAGCAGCAGCACCGGCAGCGCCCACCACACGTGGCCCAGGCCCTCGGCGACGACCGTGGTGTTCAGGCCCAGCTCCCGGGCAGCCACGTAGAGGGCCAGTCCGGGGATGCCGATCACGGCGGCCAGCAGTGCCCCGGTCCCGGCGTCGAAGCCGCGGCGGGTCCCGTCGAGGCCGAGCAGGCCGCGGGCGCCGAAGCGGCCGTCCCAGCCGGGCCCGCGGTTGAGCAGGTGGGCCGCGAACAGGGCCGGGACCAGCGCGAAGAAGATGCCGGCGAGCTGGAACGCCAGATCCAGCCAGGGCCGGTCCGGGGTGCGGGCGACGTTGAGCTCGGAGGCCTGCTGGTTCAGCGGGGCCGGGCGGGTCAGTTTGTCGATCAGCGACAGCGCCGACCAGACCGCGGAGTGCCCGAGCGAGACGCCGAGCAGCAACCAGACCTCGTTGCGCAGGACCGGGCGGGTGGGGGTGGAGATCCCCCGGACGAGCTCTTCAGCAGCCATGACACAAGAGGGTCGCACAGTCTGTGCGACGGGCGAACGCGCAGCGTTGACATCGTTACGAACGTGAGCGACCTTCAGCGGCTGTTGAAAGAAAGCTGGACACTTGTCGAGGAACAACAGGACAAAGTGGCCGGCTACTTCTACGCGCGGATCTTCCTCAACAATCCGGGCGTGCGGGACATGTTCCCGGTGACCATGGACGTGCAGCGGGCCCGGCTGCTGGGCGCGATCGTGACCGCGGTGCAGTCCGTCGACGACCCGGACCGCTTCGACGAGTACCTGCGCTCGCTGGGCCGGGACCACCGCAAGTTCCAGGTGGTGCCCGAGCACTACGAGGTGGTCGGGGCGGCGCTGCTGGAGGCCATGCGGACGTTCGCGGGCCCGGAGTGGTCCCACGAGTACGACCAGGCCTGGCGCGACGCGTACGACGTCATCGCCCGCAAGATGCTCGCCGGCGCCTCGGCCGACAGCAACCCGGCCTGGTGGCACGCGGAGGTCATCGCGCACGAGCGCCGGTCGAGCGACATCGCGATGCTGACCGTGCGCCCGTTCCAGCAGCTGGAATATCGCGCCGGGCAGTACCTGTCGGTCGAGGTGCCCAAGTTCCACCCGCGGGTGTGGCGCACCTACTCGGTCGCGAACGCGCCGCGCACCGATAACACGATGGACTTCCACGTGCGGGCGCTGGGCGCGGGCTGGGTCTCCGGCGCGTTGGTGCGCCGGGTGCAGGCCGGCGACCTGCTGCGGCTGGCCGCCCCGATGGGCACCATGGTGCTGGACCGGCGGTCCACCCGCGACATCGTCTTCGTCGCCGGCGGCACCGGGCTGTCGCCCATCAAGGCGCTGCTGGAGGACCTGACCACGTTCAACCGGACCCGCTGGGTGCACGTCTTCTTCGGCGCGCGCAACCGCGACGACCTGTACGACCTGGCGTCGCTGCAGGAGATGGCGGCGGCGTACCCGTGGCTGTCGATCGTGCCGGTGTGCAGCGAGGACCCGGGCTGGGGCGGCGAGGAGGGCTCGGTCACCGACACGCTGTCACGGTTCGGCCCGTGGATGGAGCACGACTTCTTCGTGTCCGGGTCGCCGATGATGGTCCGCACCACGCTGCGCACCCTGTCGCAGCTGAAGGTGCCGCAGACCCGCATCCGGTACGACGCCTTCAGCGAGCACTGAGCCGTTCCCGAACACGTGAAGAGGCCCGCCGGTCCGGCGGGCCTCTTCGTGTCTCTCAGCGGGCCGCTACGGCCGGCGGGGCGGAGGTGAGGGCACGGAAGCGCCACTGCAGTTGGAACCGGGCGTTCAGCGACGGGTCCTCGGTGCGCCAGGTGAACACCGCGCGGTCGCCCTCCAGCTCGCGCACGATCGGCGTGCGCAGCGGCGCCTCCTCGGCCGCCATGGACGTCTCGACTCCCCACACCTGCGGGTCGAGCATGGCCGGGAACCGCATCTGCACCACCAGCCGCCGCGTGGGCAGCCGGACGGCCCGCTCGAACCAGGTGCCCCACTTGAGCTCGTCGACGCGGTAGCGGTATTCCACCGTGGTCCGCTCGCCCGGGTAGAGCGGGAAGCGGCCGTCGGCGTTCTCGAACAGCAGCCAGATCTCCTTGAACGCGTCACGGTCCTGCTTGGCCCGCCACACCATCGGCTCGGCCGCGCCGGGCTCGCCGCAGAACGCCACCAGGTTCAGCTCGTCGAGCCCGAGCGGATAGGCCCGGTGGTGGGCGTTGGAGCGCTGTGGCTGGCCCGGGTAGCGGTCCACCGCGACCCGGATGAGGTAACGCGTCACCGGCTCGTTGCCGGCGTTGTAGAGCGCGCGGCGCACTATCACGTGGTAGTCGCCGTCCACGTAGGTCAGCTGGGCTTCCTCCAGCTCGACGACGAGACCCGTGCCGGGTGGCAGCCACTGCGTGGGCACGGCGGGTTCCCTGGTCAGCAGGGTGGCCGGACCACGGGCCTGCCTGGCCTCCTCGTACTCCTGGAAGCGGCGCCAGATCGCGCCGCCGGCGTTGAGCACGGCCTCCGCCCGGCGGGCGAAGTCCTCGGTCGGCCGATGTCTTCGGCCCTCGATGTGGCTGATGTACGAGGGGTCGAACCCCATCCTGCTGGCGAGCTGCTTCTTGGTCATGCCGCGATCGATCCGCCACCGGCCGAGCTCGGCGGCGAACGCCTCGACGGCGCGTTCCACCGGCGAAACGCTCATGACCCTGCCCCGCTCCGCTCGGTCATGCCACACCTCGCCCCCTCCTCCGCTCGTCGTGAATCCTCATTCTTCGCGGCTGCTGGACCAGTTAATGGGAACTGCTGATTACCTGACAAAAACCTTGACAGGCGATCAAGGGGCCAGCCGGTGCGTGACGATCCATAACCGTCGCAGAAAGTGACACACGGTGAGCCAAGTGGCGTAAACTGGCACCGGTCTGGTTAGCCTAGCCTTATCGGGGTACAGTGAGCTCAACCCCGTATGGGCTGGTGCATGTGCAGGAAAGGATCGGTGAGGAACGAGTGCGTACGCTGACGCCTCTGGTCCTGACCGACGCCCTGCGCCCCCTCACCGTCACACTCAGTGCGGTGCGCCGTCGCCGAGGGTTCACGGCCGTGCACGGTCTGGCCGACCCGCTGCTGGTGACCGACGACGAGGGCTGGACCCCGGCATCGCGGTTGCTCGACGGTTCCGCGCTGCCCGCCCTGTTCGACACCGCCGTCCAGCGCTGGGGCGCGGCCCCGCACGCCGCCGCGACGCTCGCCTGGAAGTCGTACACCTACTGGGTCGCCATGCCCGCCGTGCTGAGCTGGGCCACGGCCCGCCGGGTGCCGCTGGTCGACGCCGACAGCACCCTGCTGCGCTTCGGCGGTGGCGAGCCCGGCGCCGCCCTGGTGCAGGTCGGCCTGCGGGCACCCCAGGTCGCGGTGCTGCCCGACGACCCGCTGGCGCACTCCGGCGTCCCCGGCATCACCGTCGTCTCCGACGAGACCCTGCTGCTCAAGACGCTGCGGAACAGCCTGCTCGACCAGCACCTCGACCCGCTGTCCGAGCGCATCCGCGCCGAGGTCAAGGTCGGTCGGCGCACCCTGCTCGGCTCCGTCGCCTCCGGCATCGCGTACGCGGTGCTGCGCAGCGCGCCCGCCCTGCCGGGCTCGACCGCCGCCGACACCGCGCGGCAGCTGCTCGACGCGCTGGACCTGCACGACCTCGTCGACATCGGCACCGGCGACAACGGCGAGCCCGAGGTCCACCGGCGCACCTGCTGCCTGGCCTTCACCCTGCCGCAGCCGAAGGTCTGCTCCGGCTGCTGCCTGCGCTGACCGCACCGTTTCCCGGCGAGAAACGTCGTCTCACGAATCCGCTCCATCGGGCCGCCCCACCTCGGCGCGGGCTCGAATCCTATGTAGATGAGCGGCGTGAGCCATGCCTCAGCGTCCCCACCTGCGATTCATTCGTCGCCGAAGGGGTGACGGGCGCTATCGCCGATCCTCGGTAATCGATATGTTGGCATCTCCCTATCACTCCTAGTTATGGAGGTGTCACGATGCGCAAGCTCAACGGCATCGGCAAACGGCTCGCCGTCATCGGCGCGGCCACCCTCGCGTTCGCCGGAGCATCGGCGATCGCCGCCACCCCGGCCCACGCCACCCCCGGCGACTGCAGCGCGTACCTGGCGGCGCAGGGGTTCGGCGGGGTCGAGTTCGGGCTCGCCTGCACCCTGGGCGACCTGTCCTACACCGTCTGCACCACGCAGCTCACCCTGCTGAGCGTCCCGCCGGCGACGGCGGACGTGGCGTGCCGGCTCGCCGCGGTCTGACGGTGTGAACCGGGTGCGGCCCTCGAACATCCTGGGTCCGAGGGCCGCACCCCCTCAATGTAAGTGCCGCGCCCACCCGGTGGAGACCGGCCGTTCGCCGGAGCTCCACCCCCATGGGACGAGCAGGTACGCGTCAGGGGCCGGCGGGAGATAACCTTCCTGCCGGCCCCTGACCGTGTCGTCTCGGCGGAGGGTAAGGGATTCGAACCCTTGAAGACATCGCTGCCTTAGTGGTTTTCAAGACCACCGCCATCGGCCACTAGGCGAACCCTCCAGGCGCATCGCCGACGACCAGTGTGCCAGACGCGTCGCCCGCCCGTCCGGACCGGTCTCGGGGCAAGATGGTCTGGTGTACGCCATGACGATCCCCGCCAAGGGTGAACTTGCCTGGTCAGAGGTCCCCGATCCGATTCCGGCCGAGGGCGAGGTGCTGATCCGGACCGCCGCCACCGCGGTCAACCGGGCCGATCTGCTCCAGGTCGCCGGTGTCTACCCGCCGCCACCGGGCGCACCGCCCTATCCGGGGCTGGAGTGCTCGGGCGTGGTCGAGCGGGGAGCCGGGCCGTGGCGGCCGGGCGACGAGGTGTGCGCGCTGCTCGGCGGGGGCGGATACGCGGAGGCGGTGGCCGTCGACGCGGCGCACGTGCTGCCGGTGCCGGACGGGGTCGACCTGGTCACCGCGGCCGGGCTGCCCGAGGTGGCGTGCACGGTGTGGTCGAACCTGACCATGGTGGCGGGGCTGCGGGCCGGCGAGACGGTGCTGATCCACGGCGGTGGCAGCGGGGTGGGCACGTTCGCGATCCAGTACGCCAAGGCGCTGGGGGCGCGGGTGGTGGCCACGGCGCGGGCGGCCAAGCATGCCCAGCTTCGCGAGCTGGGCGCGGACGAGTGCCTCGACTACACCAGCGACGACTTCACGGGCGTGGGCGCGGACGTGATCCTCGACATCATCGGCGCGGCCTACCTGGAGCGCAACGTGCAGGCGCTGGCGACCGGCGGGCGGCTGGTGGTGATCGGGCTGCAGGGCGGCGCCAGGGCGGAGCTCAACCTGGGGGCGCTGCTGGCCAAGCGGGCGTCCGTCGCCGCGACCGCGCTGCGCTCCCGGCCCGCGGCGGAGAAGGCCGCGATCGTGGCCGGGGTGCGGCAGGACGTGTGGCCACTGCTGGCCTCTGGCGCGATCCGCCCGGTGGTGGATCGCGTGCTGCCGCTGGCGGAGGCGGCCGCGGCACAGCGGATCGTCTCGGCCAACGAGCACGTCGGCAAGGTGCTGCTGGTGGCTAGCGCTGCTTCGGCACCCGGCGCAGGCGCTCCCGCATGAGGATCAGCAGGGCCTCGATCCCGTCCATCGCGGTGATCTTCTTGCCCTCCTCGCGGGTGCGGGCGGTGTAGCTGATCGGCACCTCGTACGGCCGGTTCTTGCGGCGCAGGAGCTTGCCGGTGACCTCCGCCTCCATGCCGAAGCCCTTGGACTTGACGTTCAGCGAGCGGTACAGGTCGAGCGGCATCAGCTTGAAGCAGGTCTCGAGGTCGCCGATGTACGAGTTGAACAGCACGTTGGCGAACAGGGTGACACCCTTGTTGCCCATCACGTACCAGAACGAGAAAGCCGCGTGGCCGCCGAAGCTGCGGTTGCCGTAGACGACCTTGGCGCGGCCGTCGAGCACCGGGCCGAGCAGCTTCGGGATGTCCTTGGGGTCGTACTCGAGGTCGGCGTCCAGGATGACCATGTAATCACCGGTCGCGGAACCGACGGCGGTGCGGATGGCCGCGCCCTTGCCGGCGTTCTTCGCGTGGTGGAATGCCTGCAGCCGCGGGTCGTCGCAGTTGTCGAGGATCTCGGCGGTGCGGTCCTTGCTGCCGTCGTTGACCACGACCAGCTCGATCTCGCACGGATAGTCGACTGCGAGGGCCTGCTTGAGAGCCTCGCCAAGCCGGGCCTCTTCGTTGTAGACCGGCATGAGGATCGATAGCTTCACTGGGCACTCCGCTGCTGACACTGGTTGGACCGGGCGAGTCTAGCCCTTGTGTCGGGTCCCTGCACATCCGGCAACGTCAGCGCCTCGCGACAAAAAGGAAGAGCACCTTCTTTACGGTTCACGTACAGGAAGGCGCCCTTCCTCACTCCGGGCTCAGCGGGCGAGCGGGATCACTATCAGGCGGGCGGTCGGCACGTCGCCCTCCTTCGGCCCGGCCAGCGCCACCTGGGCGCCTGCCTTCAGCTCGGTGGCCTGGATCGTCGCCCGCTTCTCGACCACCCGCAGCTTCTCGCCGTAGTGCCAGGTCTGGGTGTATCCGTCGGCGGACTTCACGGTGATCGAACCGCCGTCGACGGCGGTGACGACGCCGCGCTGGACGAGCACGGTGACGGGGCCTTTCTTCGTCTCCACGACGGCCTCGCCGTGCTGCACGTCGCGGCGCAGCGCGACCCGCAGCGCGTGCCGCTTGCGCCAGTTCTGCAGGCGGTTGTCGATCTTGTCCTGGGCCGCGGGCGCGGGAGAGGCGGTGGCGTCCAGGTCGGTCTCGGCGGCGACGAGGTCGACGGGTGCGACGCCCATCGCGGCGAGCGCCTCGGCCTCCACCGAGGCGACCAGTCCGGTGGCGGCCGCCGGCATGTCCGACGGGCCGCAGGCGGTCAGGCCCAGCAGCGCGGTCAGACCCAGGGCGACGGTGAGGCTGAGTTTTCTCATGACCGCAGCCTGCCCGGCCGTCGCGCGGGCGCGGTCAGGCCGACGTTCGGGGCAGGTAAACCGTGAACCTGGCGCCGCCCTCGGCCGCGTGACCCGCCTCGATGGTGCCGCCGAGGCGCCGGGCCAGGCCGGCCGCCAGGGCCAGGCCCAGGCCGCTGCCGGTCTGCCGGACGCCCTGGTAGCGCTGGTGCAGCGCGCCGCGCTGGAAGGCCACGGCCAGGTCGTCGTCGGTGAGTCCGGGGCCCCCGTCGCGGACCTCGATCGCGGTGCGGTCGGGCAGCGGGCGCACCGCCACCACGATCGGACGGCCCGGTGGCACCACCCGCAGCGCGTTCTCGACCAGTCCGTCGACGATCTGGCGCAGGCGCAGCGGGTCGGTGCGCGCCCACACCTCCCCCGCCGGGACCTCCGCGCGCACGGGCACCCCCGCCTGCGCGGCGCGCGGCGCGAAGGCGCGCTCGGCCGAGGTCACCAGGGAGACCAGCTCGACGTCGGTGAGCTGGACGGCGAAGTCGGCGGCGTCGAGCCGGGCGAGTGAGAGCAGGTCGGCGACGAGCCGGTCCAGCCGTTCGGCCTCGGCGAGCACGGTCTGCCCGACCTCCTGCGCGGAGTCGGCGCCGACCACACCGTCGGACAGCGCCTCGGCGTACCCCTTGATGGTGGTCAGCGGGGTGCGCAGCTCGTGCGAGATGGACAGCAGGAATTCGCGCTGGCGTCCCTCGCTGGTGGCCAGCGCCTCGGCCAGTTCGTTGATCGAGTGGGCGAGCCGTTCCACCTCCTGCGGCGGCTCGGCGGCCAGGCGCACCGTGCGGTCGCCGGAGCTGAGGCGGGCCGCGGCGGTGGCCGCGTTGCGGATCGGGCGGGCCAGGCGGCGGCCCAGCAGCACCCCGGCCAGCACGCCGGCGCCGAGCCCGGCCAGCAGCGGCAGCCAGAGGTTGCGCAGCACCTGGCGGCTGATGCCGGTCGCGGCGGGCCGGGCCAGCACGACGCCGTCGCCACCGCCGAGTGGGCGGCCTTCGATCATGGAGAGCCGCCCGCCGACCATCGCCAGCCGCTCGCTGACCGGCTTGCCGTCCGCGACCTGCTGCACCACCCGGGTGGGCAGCCCGGGCCGGTCGGCCGCGCCTGTCGTGATCAGGTATGCGCTGACGTCGCCGTTGAGCTTGCGCAGTTGCTCGATCAGCTTGGCGTCCGCGGCGGGCCGCCGGTTGCGCAGCACCTGGGCGACCACGTCGGTCTGCGAGGCCAGCCCCTCCCGGGCGGCCTGCTCGGTGGCGCGCGCGGTCAGCGGCACCGCGATCAGCGCGGTGACCACCAGGGTGATAAGTGCGACGATCACCCCGGCGAGCACCGCCCGGGTGGTCAGCGTGCTGGTGCTGGCCGTGGGCCGGGGCGGCGCGGCGAGCACCCGGATCGGCACGGTGAGATCGGCGCGGCGGTCAGGCATCGGCGGTGTACCCCACGCCCCGGACGGTGCGCACGATGTGCGCGGCCGTGCCGAGCTTCGCGCGGACCTGCGCCACGTGCACGTCGACGGTGCGGGTGCCGCCGTGCGCGGCGTACCCCCAGACGGTGGACAGCAGCTCGTCGCGGGTGTAGACCCGGCCGGGCCGGCTCATCAGGTGCGCCAGCAGGTCGAACTCGGTGCTGGTCAGGTGCACGGTGACGCCGTCGACGGTGACCTCGCGCCGGGCCGGGTCGAGCCGCACCGGGCCGACGGCCCGGCTGCGGTCGGGCTCCGGCGTCCCGCCGGAGCGGCGCAGCACCGCCTTGAGCCGGGCGACCAGCTCACGCGGGCTGAACGGCTTGGTCAGATAGTCGTCGGCCCCCAGCTCCAGCCCGACGATCCGGTCGACCTCGTCGTCCCGCGCGGTGAGAAAGATGATCGGCACCCAGATGTCCTCGGCCCGCAGCCGCCGGCAGATCTCCGTCCCGTCCATCGACGGCAACGCGATGTCCAGCACACAAGCGGTAGGCCGCAACCTCCGCGCCGCCGCCAACCCCGCGGCCCCATCCGACTCGACCTGCACCCCATACCCGTCACGCTGCAGGTAAAGCCGAATCAAATCCGCAATGGGCCGCTCATCCTCGACAACGAGCACCAGCCCCTTCTCACTCACGCCGCCATCATGTCCGACCCACGTACGAACCACGTAAGCCCACCGCAAACCTTCCGCCCCCACCAAACGACGATCTTGCGCGAACCGTGGGTACGACACGCCTATTTCGGGCGTATCGCCAACAGTTCACGCAAGATCGTCGCGATCTTGGCGGCGGGGGGTCAGGCGCCGACGAGGTGGTCGGCGAAGGAGGCGTAGGGGGTGGCGTTCAGGCCGGCGGTGCGTTGGGCGATCAGTTTGGGCTTGAAGACGTGGGAGAAGAGGGCGTCCAGGTGCCAGACCTGCTTGGGGTGGCCCGCGTGGATCCAGAAGCGCTCCCGGATGCCGTCGACGGCGGTGGCCGCGAACTCGATCGCCGACAGGCGCGGGTCCGGGTGCCAGGTGACGTTGGCGAGGTGGCGCAGGTCGGTGTTCAGGTGCAGGCGGAGCCGGCGCAGGATGCGGCTCTCCTGAGTGATCACCAGCCGGCGGTACGTCAGCAGCATCAGGAACTCGCGGCCGAGCGGGCGCTCGGGGCGCAGGGCGCGGGCGACGAGCACCGTGGCGTCACCGGCCTCGACACAGCGCCGGAAGATCGGCATGTGTCGGCTGACCGTGGCCATGGGAATGCCGGCTTCGCCGGTGGCGGGAAGGAACGTACGCGAGAAGACGTCCATGTAAGGAGCAACGAGCGCGCGTGACACACGTCACGCGAGTCACTCATGCGATCGATCGCGACCCTCGTCGATGGATGCGTTTTCGCTGGTCACCGCGTCAACGACAGGGCCACTGTCACACCCATGAGACCTAGGAACGTCAGCACCAGCACGGCCGTCTGCACCAGGGTGCGGTGCTCCTTCGGCGCGTACGCCAGCCCGGCCCCCACGATCGCTCCGGTGACGAGCCCGCCGAGGTGACCGGCGATGCCGATGCCCGGGATGGCGAAGGAGATCGCCACGTTCACCACGATCACCGGGATGATCGCGGACGCGTCCCGGCCCAGCCGTTTCAGCACGAAGAAGTAGATGGCGAACAGGCCGTAGATCGCGGTCGAGGCGCCCGCGCCGACCCCGTTGGCGCTGAAGATGTAGCCGGCCACGTTGCCGCCGATGCCGCAGAGCAGGTAGGCCGCCGCGAACCGGACCGGGCCCAGCGCCGCCTCCAGCGGACGGCCGAGCACCCACAGCGCCCACATGTTCATCGCGAAATGGATGATCCCGTAGTGGATGAACATCGCGGTGAACAGCCGGTAGTAGCCGCCGTCGTCCAGGCCCGGCCAGACCGAGCCGTACTCCGGCAGGGCCCCCGCGTACACCGCGTGCTGCGGGCCGACGGTGATCGTCTCGCCGAGCACGCCGCCGATGAACTGCCACTCGGTCAGCGGGGAGAACAGGCCCCCGCCGAAGATCGCGGGCATGCCCACCAGCAGCGCCCCGGCGATGAGCGCCAGCGCGTTGAGCCCGATCAGGGCCTTGGTCACGTAGCCGTGCATGCCGAGCTGTGACCCGCCGAAGTGGGTCAGCGCCGGGCGCTGGGTGCGCCGGCCCTCGGCGACGCAGTCCGGGCAGTGGTGGCCCACCGACGCCGGGATCATGCAGTCCGGGCAGATGGACTTGTCACATCTGCTGCATTTGAGGTGCGTCTCCCGCCCCGGGTGGCGGTAGCAGCTGGGTACGGGCGGCAGGCCACCCTGGGGTGCGGGAGACGTCATGGAAGCGAGATTAGCGCTCGATGTCGATTCGTTCGATGATGATCGCTTCCCGCGGCCGGTCACCGGCGTCGGTCGGCGTGCTGGAGATCGCGTCCACGACCTTCTGCGAGTCCGCGTCGGCGACCTTGCCGAAGATGGTGTGCTTGAAGTTCAGCCAGTTCGTGGCACCGGTGGTGATGAAGAACTGCGAGCCGTTGGTCTTCGGGCCGGCGTTCGCCATCGCCAGCAGGTACGGCGCGTTGAAGCTGAGCTCCGGGTGGAACTCGTCGTCGAAGGTGTACCCCGGGCCGCCACGACCGGTGCCGGTCGGGTCGCCAGTCTGGATCATGAAGCCGTCGATCACACGGTGGAACGGCGTGCCGTCGTAGTACGGACCGGTGATCGGCTGACCGGTCCGCGGGTCGGTCGCCCCCTCCTTGGTGCCCTCGGCCAGCTCCACGAAGTTCTTCACGGTCTTCGGGGCGTGGTTCGGGTAGAGCTCCAGGCGGATGGGACCGGCGCTGGTGTGCAGGACGGCGAAACGGGCGTCAGCCACGTCTAACTCCTGATATTCGAGTGGTTGGTTACCGACAGATTCTCCCATGTGCCCGTTCCGGGTGTGCGATGGCGTCCGGCGAGGCAGGATGGCAGGCAGGGACATGAACGGGGCGCGCTTTCGTCGTGACGGCGCGCCCTGCGATACCACCGCACGGGCGCGGGGGCGCCCGGAGCGACTGTCTGTCCGGCGCGGGGGCGCCGGGCAGGAAGGCGGGGGAAGATGCTCGGATTTCACAAGAAGACGCGCGGAGAGCTGATGCGCGAGGAAATGGGCCAGAGCTGGGACCATTTCCTGCAGGCGGCGACACATGCCGCCGGCGGGGTCGGGGCGTCGTTCGGCCCGACCACCGGACGCATGCGCCGTGTCACTTCACGCGGCATGGACACGACGGTGTCCGCCCTCGCGCCGCTGGCCGCGGCGTACCGGGAGGGCGCCGCCGACGCCATGCACGCCAGCAAGAAGGCCAACGCCAAGGCGCGCAAGCACAAGAAGGGGGGCCACGTGTCGCGTAGTGGCAACACGGGGATGCTGATCGGGCTGCTCGCCGCGGGTGCGGCCGTCGGCATCGCCGGCGCGCTGGTCATGAAGCGCCGCCGCCAGCAGCAGTGGTCGGAGTACGACCCGAGCCAGGCGCTGGAGTCGATGCGCGCCGAGACGAAGTCGATGACGGACAAGACCGCCGGCAAGGCCGACTCGGTGATCGGCAAGGCCACGCACCACACCAGCAAGGCGATGGACAAGACCGCCGACAAGCTGCACGAGGCGGCCTCCTCGCTCAAGGGCGGCGGCCGGGACACCATGAAGGCGAAGATCAACGACGCGGCCGAGGCGGCCAACGACGCCACGGACAGCTTCGCGTCGAAGTACTCGTCCACCGGCTCGAAAAACAGCCGCATGTGACGAGGTCAGCGCACTCGACCGTTATAAAGGGCACCTTCTACCACGCATAGCGTTAAGAAGGTGCCCTTCCTTTGTCTCAGAGCCAGCCGGAGCGGCGGAGCATGCGGTAGACGGCGTAGGAGGCGGCCAGCATCACGGACAGCGCCATCGGGTAGCCGTACTTCCAGCTGGTCTCCGGCATGAAGTCGAAGTTCATGCCGTAGATGCCCGCGATCGCGGTGATGACCGCGGCGATACTCGCCCAGGCGGCGACCTTGCGCATGTCGTTGTTCTGGTCGACGGTCACCTGCGCCAGCCGCGCCTGCATGATCGAGATCAGCAGGTCGTCGAAGGAGCTGACCTGGTCGACCACCCGCGCCAGGTGGTCCTGCACGTCCCGGAAGTACTTGCGCAACTCCTTGGTGACCTCGGGGGTGTCGCCGATCAGCAGTTGCAGCGGCCGCTGCAGCGGCAGCACCGCCCGCTTGAACTCGACCAGTTCCCGCTTGAGCTGGTAGATGCGCTGCATCCGGCCGCTGGAGTCGCGCGCGAAGACGCTCTCCTCGATCAGGTCGACGTCTTGGCTGATCCCGTCGGCGGCCTCGACGTAGAGGTCGACCACATGGTCGAGCACCCCGTAGGCCACCGCCCAGGGCCCCTGCTTGAGCAGCTCGGGCCGGGCCTCCAGGTGCTCGCGCACCGGCTTGAGCCGGCAGGCCTCGCCATGGCGTACGGAGATCACGAAGTCGGGCCCGATGAACAGCATGATCTGACCGGTCTCCACCACCTCGGAGTGCTCGGTCAGCTCCTTGTGCTCGACGTAGCGCGCCGCTCGCAGGGCCAGGAAGTGCACCTCGCCGAACTGCTCCAGCTTGGGTCGCTGCCCCGCGCTGATCACGTCCTCCACGGCCAGCTCGTGCAGGCCGAACGCGTCGGCGATGCCGGCCATCTGCAGCTCGTCGGGGGCGTGCAGGCCGAGCCACACGAAAGCGCCGCGCTGCCGGCGCGCCAGCACCAGTGCCTCCCGGTAGTCACCGGCCGCCGGCTGGCGGATGCCGTCGAGGTAGATGGCGCAGTCCACGATCGCGTCGCGGCGCTCGCCCGGCTGCGGGGGCACCGGGTGGGCGTCGGCGTCGCCGCTCAGCCCGACCAGGCGGCCCATCACCCGGGCGGGGGCGGTGAAGGCGCGGGTCAGGCGATCGCCGTTGGAGGATCGCCGGCCGTTGTCGTCTCGCATGTCGTCAACCACAACCGCCCCCTTCACCGGGTCGCCGACCACCCGGAGACTCCGTCAGACAGGCTACTTGGCGCACATACCGCTGCGGGCCGGCCGTGATCGTGAGTGGACCCGGCGCGGCGGGAAAAGAGGCGCCGGGTGGACCACGTTGCCGCTATCGGGGGGAATGCGGCTCGGTCCACCCGGCGCCGGAACGCCACCCGGGGTGGGGGGTGGGTGACGCTCCTTTTTCATTGGGGGCGGGGGCAATGCGGGCGGAGGGCCCCACGCGCGACGAGGCCAGATCACCACGGCGTGCCGCGTGCTCTTCACTCGGTCGGCGACGGGCGCCCGACGCATTGTGATCCTCGTAACCTCGCGAGGGGAACCCCACCCACCCCCGATCTGACTGTCAGAAATACGACAGAAGGGTGGTCGGATATCCGAACCGGCGAATCAACCGCGAATGGCGTCGATGGCCTCGGCGAGGCGGCGCACACCCTCGTCGATCTGGTCCGCGGTGACCGCGCTGAACGCGAGGCGCAGCGAGTTCTCGCCACCCTCCAGCAGGAAGTCCGAGCCCTTCACCACCGCCACGCCGCGCTCGGCGGCGGCCGGCAGCAGCTTGTCGACGTGTACGTCGGCCGGCAGCTCGATCCAGAGGAAGTAGCCGCCGTCGGGCTCGGTGAACGACACCCCGTCGATCCGCTTGCGCAGCGACTCCGCCAGCACCGTGGCGCGCTCGGCGAGCGCGGCGCTGACCGTGGCCACGGAACGGTCGATGTCGCCGGAGGCGCAGAACTCGTACACGATGCCCTGCGCGACCTGGCCCGCGGAGATGTAGAGGTTGGTCGCCTTGCCCGCGATGGCGTCGATCAGCGCCTTGTCGCCGACCAGGTAACCGACCCGGACCCCCGGGCACACCGTCTTGGTGAAGGAGCTGGCGTGCACGACGACGCCCGCGGTGTCCAGCGACAGCATCGTCGGCAGCGCCTCGCCGCGGAACCGGATGTCGACGTACGGATCGTCCTCGAAGATCGTGAAGCCGAACTCCTGCGCCAGCGCGAGCAGCTCGTGCCGCTTGGCCTCGGACAGCGTCACACCCGCCGGGTTCTGGTAGTTCGGGATGATGTGTGCGAGCTTCGGCCGCACCCCCGACTCCAGCAGGGCGCGCAGCTCGGCGGTGTCGATGCCGTCCGGGTGCAGCGTCACCTGGTGCACGACCGCGCCGAGGTTCTGCAGGTTCAGCAGGGTCCGGTCGTAGGTCGGCTTCTCCACCACGACGTGGTCACCGGGCTTGACGAGGTGGTTGAAGAGGAACGCGTCGGCCTGCAGGGAGCCGTTGGTGATCAGCACCTGGTCGACGGCCACCCCGTGCTTGGCCGCGATCCACTTGCGGAGCGGGCCGTAGCCGTAGGAGTTGCCGTACGCGGTGAGGCCGGCCGGGTCGGTGGCGAAGGCGCGGACAGCCGCGGCGCTGAGCCCTTCGACATCGACGATGTCGAGGCTCGGAGCGCCCCGGGCGAACGAGATGAGCTGCTCGGCGGTCATGTTGACAGGTTAATGCGACCGAAATGCGAGACCGCTCCACCCGCCCCTTCGTGTCATCCGACATGATCACGACGATCCTTGCCGGAACCAGGGTCGATCGCCGGAAAAAGGCGCGCGAAGACCCCGGTCCCCGCAAGATCGTCGGTTGCGGTCAGACGGAGGCGGCGGCCTCGGCGCGGCGCAGCGCCCACACCCGCATCAGATCGCGGACCGAGATGATGCCGAGCACCTCGTCGCCGTCGAGGACGACCAGGTGGCGGAACCCGCCCCGGGCCATCGCCATGGCGGCCTCCTCGAGGCTCCAGTGCGGCGCGGCGTAGACGACGTCCCAGGTGATGTGGTTGGCGCACTGCTCCACATCCGGGTCGAGGCCGGAGCCGATGGCGTTGAGGACGTCGCGCTCGGTCATGATGCCGAGACCCTCACCGTCCGGGTCTATCACGATCGCCGAGCCCACCCGGCGCATCGCCATGAGCTGAGCCGCCTGGCGCAACGTGTGCTGTGGGCCGACCATCAGGACCGGCTTGCTCATCGCCTCACGAACATGCATCGCGTGCGCCTGTGCAGCGTTAGCCATATGCAATCACCCCTTCGGAACGCAACCCCATTGAAACGCACCGTACGGACATCTTGGGCCGGGTTGTGGGCAACTCACAAGACTTGTTATAGGTCGCGGCTTGTGCTGGCTCGGCCGCCACGCTCAGGTGCAGTAGCCTTCACCAGCGACGAAACACCCTCCGTACCCCCTCGAAGGAGCCACCAATGATCGGGATGGTGCTGGCCGCGGGCGCTGGACGCCGGCTGCGCCCCTACACCGACACGCTGCCCAAGGCCCTGGTGCCGGTGGACGGCGAAACGACGATCTTCGACATCGCCCTGCGCAACCTGGCGAAGGTCGGGCTCACCGAGGTCGTGGTCGTGGTGGGTTACCGCGCCGAGGCCGTCGAGGCCCGCCAGGCGGCGCTGGAGAGCAAGTACGGCGTCACCCTCACCCTCGTGCACAACGACAAGGCCGAGGAGTGGAACAACGCGTACTCCCTCTGGCTGGCCCGGGAGCACTTCGCCCGGGGCGTGCTGCTGGTCAACGGCGACACCGTGCACCCGGTCTCGGTCGAGCAGACCCTGCTGACCGCCATGGCCAGCGACGAGCACGCCGACGCGGGCATCGTGCTGGCGCTCGACGACCACAAGACGCTCGCCGACGAGGAGATGAAGGCGATCTTCACGGCGGACGGCAAGCTCGCGAAGATCACCAAGCTGATGGACCCCGCCACCGCGCACGGCGAGTACATCGGCGCGACCCTGATCCGGCCCGAGGCCGCCGCGGCGCTGGCCGACGCGCTGCAGGCCACCTTCGAGCGGGACCCGAACCTCTACTACGAGGACGGCTACCAGGAGCTGGCGAACCGGGGCGGGGTCATCCGCGGCGCGTCCATCGGGCAGATCCCCTGGGTCGAGGTCGACAACCACGACGACCTGGCCCGCGCGCGGGAGATCGCATGCCACTACTAGCCCGCACGGTCAACACGCCGCTGGCGATCGAGGTCCGGCGAGGCGCCATCGCCGACCTCGGCACGCTGCTGGCCGACCGGCGCATCTCCGCGGGCGGCGAGGTCGCGCTGGTGGTCGGGCCGGGGCTGGGCGAACGTGTCGCCGAGCTGTGCCGCCCCGGCCTGGGCAGCGCCGACGTGTTCACGGTCGTCGGCGGCACGCTCGACTCGGCCCACGAGGTGGGCGAGAAGCTGCGCCGCCGCAACTACGACGCCGTGGTCGGCATCGGCGGCGGCAAGACCATAGACACCGCGAAGTACGCGGCCACCCGGTTCGGCATCCCGATGGTGAGCGTCGCCACCAGCCTCGCCAACGACGGCATCGCCTCGCCCGTGGCCTCCCTGGAACACGACGGCTTCAAGGGCTCCTACGGCGTGCACATCCCGATCGCCGTGGTGGTGGACCTCGACTTCGTCGACGACGGCCCGGATGCGCAGACCAGGGCCGGCATCGGTGACGCGCTGAGCAACCTCAACGCGGTGGCCGACTGGGAGCTGGCGCACCGCGAGCGCGGCGAACCGATCGACGGCCTCGCCGTGACGCTGGCCCGCGCCAGTGCCGAAGCCCTGCTCAACCACCCCGGCTCGCTGACCGACGACGACTTCCTGACCAGCCTCGCCGAATCGCTCATCCTCGGCGGGCTGGCCATGGCGGTGTGCGGGTCCAGCCGGCCCGCCAGCGGCGGGTGCCACGAGATCTCGCACGCGCTGGACCGGCTGCACCCCGGCACCGCCTCGCACGGCGAGCAGTGCGGGCTCGGCGCGCTGTTCTGCACGTTCCTGCGGGCCTCGATCGAGCCCGCGCAACAGTCGCGGTTCGACCGGCTCAGCGCCTGCATGAAGCGCCACGGCCTGCCGCGTACCCCGGCCGACCTGGGCATCAGTGACCACGACTTCGTGGCCGCGGTCGAGTTCGCGCCGCGTACGCGGCCGGACCGCTATACCATCCTGGAGCACCTCGACCTGGGTCGCGACGAGCTGATCACACGAGTGGCAGACTACGCGGATGCCGTCCACTGACACGCTGACCACGCCCCGTCCCCGGGTCGCCGACTTCTACGCGGTGAACCGGGGCGGCGGGCTGTTCTCCGAGGCGTTCAGCCAGCGCCTCGGCGCGGTGTTCGCGCTGGTCGCGGCCCGCACCGGGCTCAAGCCGACGCACCTGACCCTGCTCAACCTGGTGCTCGGCATCGCCGTGTCGGTGGTCCTGGTGCTGCGCGCGCAGGACGGCACGGCCGCGATCACCCCGCTGTACGGGCTGCTCGCGCTGCTCGGCTGGCAGGTGGCGTACTCGCTGGACTGCGCCGACGGGCAGCTGGCCCGGGTGACGAGCCAGCGCAGCGCCGCGGGCGCCCGCATCGACATCCTGTGCGACGTGGCCACGCAGATCCTGCTGGTCACCGCGCTGGTGGCGGTGGCCCGGCCGCCGCTGTGGCTGAGCGCGCTGTTCGCCGGCTCCTGGATGGTCAACCTCGTCACCAGCGTGCTCGCCAGCGCGGGCGACGCGAACTCGATGGTCACCTCGACGTCGCTGCCGGTGCGCATCGTGAAACTGGTGCGCGACTACGGCGCGGTCATCTTCGTCGCCGGGCTGGTGCTGACCCTGGCCCCGGCGCTGACGATCTGGTTCATCGCCGCGTTCACCGTCGTCAACTTCGGCTTCCTGCTGGCCAGCATCACCTTCACCGCCCGTACGGCACTACGCGGCTGACTTGTTAGAACCATAGTTCTTAGAACTACACCTCTAAGAACTATGGTTCTACATATGCTCGCGAAACCTGACAACGTCTTCGACCGCACCGCCGAGTGGGGGGCACTCGCCCGTTTCGCCGGGTCCCCCGCCGCCAGCGCCCGGTTCGGCGTGGTCAGCGGGCGGCGGCGGCAGGGTAAGACGTTCCTCCTCGACGCGCTGGCACGAGCGACCGGTGGCTTCTACTTCGCGGCGACCGAGGACACCGAGCTGGAGTCGCTGCGCCGGTTCGGCCGCGCGCTGGCCGCTCGCACCGGTTCGGGCGGCGAGTTCCAGCTGCACAACTGGGAGGACGCGCTGCGGCAGCTGTACGCCGTGGTGCCTGATGGTTTGATCATCATCGACGAACTGCCCTACCTCCTGGCGGCCAGCCCGGCCCTGGCCTCGCAGCTCCAGCAGGTGCTGGACCCCGGCGGACTCGCCCGCGACACCACGTCGAAGCTGCTGGTCTGTGGTTCGGCGATGGCGGTGATGGGCGGCCTGCTGAGCGGCAACGCACCGTTGCGGGGCCGGGCGAGCCTCGAACTGGTGGTGCCGCCCATGGACTACCGCACCGCGGCCGAGTTCTGGGGCGTGCTCGACCAGCCGGAACTGGCCGTGCTGCTGCACAGCGTCGTCGGCGGCACACCCGCCTACCGGCACGAGTTCGTGCACTCGGACGCCCCGGCCGACCTCGCCGATTTCGGTGACTGGGTGATCCGCACCGTGCTCAACCCGTCCGTCCCGCTGTTCCGCGAGGCTCGCTACCTGCTGGCCGAGGAGACCGGGGCCCGGGACACCCCGCTCTACCACGGTGTCCTGGGCGCGATCGCACTCGGCCACAACACCCGTGGCGGGATCGCGAGCTACCTGGAAAGGCCCTCGACCAACATCAGCCACCCGCTGACCGTGCTGGAGGACTGCGGGCTGGTGTCCAAGGAGCCCGACGCCTTCCGCACCGGGCGCTCGACGTACCGGATCGCGGAACCGCTGGTCACGTTCTACTCGGCGGTGATGCGACGCAACTGGAGCTTCCTGGAGCGCGGCATGGCCGAGCAGGCCTGGCAGGCTGGTCAGGAGACGTTCCGGTCCCAGGTCGCCGGGCCGCACTTCGAGCAGCTGTGCCGGGAGTACGCCCTGCGCAACGCGGTGGCCCTGTTCGGCGGGCCACCGAGCACGGTCGCGGCCGGCACGGTCGCCGATCCGGCAGCCCGGTCGCAGATCCAGGTCGACGTCGCGGTGCTGGGCACCGAGGGGCAGGTGCTCTCGCTCGGCGAGGCCAAGTGGAAGCAGACCATGGGCCTGCCCCACCTCGACCGACTGCGGCGGGCTCGTGACCTGCTGGCTGCCAAGGGCCACCGGACCGCCGGCACCCGCCTGGCCTGCTACAGCGGTGCCGGCTTCACGCCCGATCTGCTGAGCGCCGCCGAGACCGAGAACGTCCTCCTGGTCGACCTCCCGGCGCTCTACGCCCAACCGTGACGGTCGCGGCCAGCCATGATCGTTCGGCTTGCCGGGCAGGTGCGGTTCCAAGATACGCACAGGCGCCCGGCAGGTCGGGTGATCAGCTGCGGGGGCGGAGGGACGTGTAGACGTCGATGAGCTGGGAGGTGACCACGTCGGGGTGGAAGGTGTCGAGGTAGCGGCGGCGGGCCGCGTCGGTGAGGGTCGGCGCGGCCTTGAGGGCGTCGGGCAGGGCTGCGGCCCAGTCGTCGACAGTGGGCGGGACCGCGAACCCGGCGTCGCCGATCAGGTACGGGATGCCGCCGAGGTTGGTGCCGAGCACCGGCCGGCCGTTCGCCAGCGCCTCGAGGATCGCGGTCGGCAGCACGTCGTGCCAGGTCGACGGCACGGCCACCATGGCGGAGGTGCGCAGCGCCGCGCGGACCCCCATCCGGTCCATCGGGCCGAGGTACTCCACGTCGGTGCGCTCCGCGGCCACCTGCTCGGCCAGCGGGCGCAGCTCGCCCTCACCGGCGATGCGCAGCCGGCCCAGCGCGCCGTCGGGGTGCCGCCGCCATGCGTCCAGCAGCAGGCCCAGCCCCTTCTCCGGGGACAGCCGGGCCGCGAAGAGCAGGCCGTCACCGGCCGCCGGGGGCGGGCCCGGGTCCTCGACCGCGTTCGGCTTGACCGTGATCTGGCCGTCGGTGATGCCGTAGTCACGCAGGTGGTCGGCGATCGCCTCGGTCAGCGCGATGTAGCGGTCGACCGAGCGCCAGGTGGAGCGGTGCACCGCCAGCGTGGTCGCCATGATCGCGCTCTGCGCGGTGGACCCGCGGTAGCACTTGTGCTTGATCGCGGGCAGCGCGAACGCCCTGCCCCGGCACTCGTGGCAGGCGTGGCCGTCGCGGAAGTACAGGCCGGGCGCGCACACCTGGCGGTAGTTGTGCACCGTCTGCACCACCGGCACGCCGTGCGCGTGCGCGGTGCGCACCACCCAGGGCGAGAGCAGGGGGTACGGGTTGTGCAGGTGCAGCACGTCCGGGCGCTGTTCGCGGAGCAGCCGGGCCAGGTCCTTCTGCGCGGACGGCGCCCAGATCGGGGAGATCGGCAGCAGCACCTTCTGCGCGGCCGTCAGCGACGGGATGTCGTCGGAGCTGCGCAGGAACGGCAGCACGGTGAGCCCGGCCGCCTCCAGCTGCGCCATCTCGAGGTCGACGATGACGTTCTCGCCCGAGGGCAGCTCGGAGCGGTACCGATTGTGGGCGACGACGACCTTCAACGGTTTCCTGCTCTCTGTTCGGCTGACCATAGAACGGTAGCGTTAGCGCCGTGCCCGAGTTGCCCGAGGTGGAGGCGCTCGCCGCGTACCTGCGCGAGCGAGCGGTAGGCCAGCGCGTCGAGCGGGTCGACGTGTCGGCGATCAGCGCCCTCAAGACGTTCGACCCGCCCCTGTCAGCGACCCACGGACTGACGATCACCGGTGCCGGCCGGCACGGCAAATTCCTCGACATCGAGCTCGGGGACCTGCACCTGGTGATCCACCTGGCCCGCGCCGGCTGGCTGCACTACCGCGACGCGCTGCCGGACACGCTGCTCAAACCGGGCAGCGGGCCGATCGCGCTGCGGGTGCGGCTGGGCGACGGGTCGGGCTTCGACCTGACCGAGGCCGGCACCCGCAAGAAGCTCTCCGCGTACCTGGTGACCGACGTGAACCAGGTGCCCGGCATCGCCCGGCTCGGTCCGGACGCGCTGGGCCTGGACCTGGCGAGCCTGACCGAGCTGCTGCGCCCCCTCAACTCCCAGATCAAGGGGGTGCTGCGGGACCAGCAGGTGCTCTCCGGGATCGGCAACGCGTACTCCGACGAGATCCTGCACGTGGCGCGGCTGTCGCCGTACGCGCGGGCGGACCGGCTGACGTCGGAGCAGCTGGAGAGCCTGCACAGCGCGATCCAGCAGGTGCTGACGGAGGCGCTGGAGCGCTCGGTGGGGCAGAAGGCGGCCACGCTGAAGGCGGAGAAGCGGGCCGGCCTGCGGGTACACGGGAGGACTGGGCAGCCCTGTCCGGTCTGCGGCGATACGGTACGTGAGGTGTCGTTCGCCGATTCCAGCCTGCAGTACTGCCCCACCTGCCAAACCGGTGGAAAACCGCTCGCAGACCGCCGACTTTCCAAACTCCTGCGCTAGTGTCACGCACAGCCCAGTTCGTATAGTGTCCCGGTCCTGGGAGTCTTCGGACGCATCGCCGACACGGTGTCTCCGCCGACCCCGGACAAACCATGCGAGACTGAACGTTGTGGGCGACACCCGTCCTGCCGCACGTTCCGACCGCAGGGCTACAGCACCTGCCGGCACCACCGGGCAGGAACGTGACGCACGGGAGGACCCAGGTGAGGTGACGACGAGCCTGAAGCACCCGACCACCGTGCCCAAGCGGTCGAATGTCCCGGATTACGTAGCCGACCGATACGAGCTGCCCCCAGTGCCGAAGACCGACGGCGTCGCCCGCAACGCGTTCGCCCGGTCCACCGCGCGCCGCGCCCGTTGGCACCGGCCCTACATCCTCTGCCTGGTCATCGGCGACTTGCTCTGTGCCGCCGCGGCGAGCTGGACCGCCATCACGCAGTTCGAGAGCAATCGGGTCACTTCCGGTTTCGACCGGGAAATCCAGTTCCAGCTTGTCGCGTACGCCTTCATGCCGCTGATCTGGCTGCTGCTGCTGTGGGCCAACGGCGCCTACGACCGCCGCGTCATCGGCCTGGGCACCGACGAGTTCAAGCGGGTGTTCCGGTCCACCATCGCCGTCGCGGCCAGCGTCTCCTTCCTCGCCTTCGGTTTCCAGAAGGGCGGGCCGGGAGAAGGCCTGTCCCGCGGCATCGTCGCGTTCGTGATCATCGCCGCGATGGCCTACATCTTCGGCATGCGATTACTGGCCCGCCGCGCCCTGTACGTGGTGCGCCGCCGCGGCCGATTGGCCACATACCGGATGCTCTTGGTCGGTTCCCTGCCCGAGACGCTCTTCGTCTACAAGGTCGTCTCGCGCAATCCGAAGGCCGGCCTGGTGCCCGTCGCCATCCACCTCTCCGAGCACCTGCCGGCCTCCCGCCGCGCCCAGGCCCCGGTGCCGGTGCACTACGGCCGCAACCTGGTCGACCTCGTGCACGAGCTGCGCGCCGACACCATCGCGGTGTGCGGCTCGGCCGGCGCGGAGCCCGACGAGCTGCGCCGCCTCGCCTGGCAGCTGGAGGGCACCGGCATCGACCTGGTGGTCGCGCCGCAGCTCACCGACATCGCCGGCCCCCGGGTGCACATCCGCCCGATCGAGGGCCTGCCGCTGCTGCACGTCGAGGAGCCCAAGCTCTCCGGCATGGCCTGGCTGGCCAAGAACCTGCTGGACCGGGTCGCCGCCTTCTTCGGCCTGCTGCTGCTGACGCCGCTGCTGCTGGTCATCTCGCTGGCCATCTCGATCACCGACCGCGGCCCGGCGTTCTTCCGGCAGCTGCGGGTCGGCCACGAGGGCCGGGTGTTCAAGGTGTGGAAGTTCCGCACCATGTACACCGACGCCGAGGAGCGCAAGAGCAAGCTCGAAGCCCAGAACGAGGGCGACGGCATGCTTTTCAAGATCCGCGACGATCCGCGGGTCACGCCGGTCGGGCGCTTCCTGCGGGCCAGCTCGATCGACGAGCTGCCGCAGCTGATCAACGTGCTCAAGGGTGAGATGTCGCTGGTCGGGCCGCGCCCGCTGCCCGCCGACGACGGCGACTACCTCGGCGACGTACGCCGACGGCTGCTGGTGCGCCCCGGCATGACCGGCCTGTGGCAGGTCTCCGGCCGCTCCGACCTGAGCTGGGACGAAGCGGTCCGGCTGGACCTCTACTACGTCGACAACTGGTCTTTGGCATACGACCTGAGCATCCTCTGGCGCACCGTCGGCGTCGTGCTCCGGCGCAAGGGTGCCTACTGACGCAGATCTGAGAGACGGCCGGGCAGCTCATCGAGCTGCCCGGCCGTCTCGTTCTCAGCCGAAGAGCGCGTCCAGGTCGAGTCGGTAGGGGAACGGCGCGGTGCCGCGAATCTCCCTCGACCGCTTCTCCTCAGCCTGGTAACCGAACGGGCTCGGGTCCGTGAGGACCAAGAATTCGCGGGTCCGCGAGTCGATGATCCAGTATTCGGGAACACCGATCATGGCGTAGCCATGGCGCTTGATCACTAGATCGTTGTTCGGATTACCCGGGGACACCACCTCCGCCACGAGATGCACCGCGGTCGGAGGAAGCGCAGACAAAGGCCTGCCGAACAGGTCCGCGTCGAAGATCACTAGGTCTGGAACGAAATAGGAGGTGCCGTTGTCCCGCAGCACTCCGATGCCCTCGCTCACGGCGAGCGTCTCGGGCGCCTGCCGGTCGAGGCCGCGGCGCAACCGGAACACCAGGCCGGCATGGGGCAGCGGGGGCTGGGGCGTCACGAGCAGGCTCCCGTCGTAAATCTCGTACCGGTAGCCGTCGTCGGGAGTGTCGAGCAGGTCCTCGAACTGCCAGGCGCGCGGCGGCTGAGGCCGGAGCAGCGGATGGGTCATCGTTGTCACCCGTCCTCTCTATCGGTGCCCGTGTGACATCTCCAGAGTGCAGCACGAATCTGCGGCGAGGAAGCTTCCCCAGGTCAAATGACGGACGCCGGGCACGTTCAGCGATGCGTTCACACCGGTCCCGCGCACAAGTCCTTCACAACTGGGACTGAGGACATGCACAGGTGACCGCTACAGTCCCTGGTCATGAGTGAACGTCGCGTCCTGGTGGTGGAGGACGATCCCACCATCGCCGGGTCGGTGATCGCCCGGCTGCGGGCCGAGGGCTTCGCGGTCGCGCACGCCGGCACGGGTCCGGCCGCCGTGGAGGCCGCGGGCCGGCTGAAGCCCGACCTGATCGTGCTGGATCTGATGCTGCCGGGCTTCGACGGGCTGGAGGTCTGCCGCCGGGTGCAGGCGCAGCGGCCGGTGCCGGTGCTCATGCTCACCGCCCGCGATGACGAGAACGACTTGCTGGTCGGGCTCGCCGTGGGCGCCGACGACTACCTCACCAAGCCGTTCTCGATGCGGGTGCTGGCCGCCCGGGTGCACGCGCTGCTGCGCCGCGCCGACCGGTCGACCGCCCCGGACGCGCCGCTCAAGCTGGGCCCGCTGGAGATCATCCGATCGGAGCGCCGGGTGCGCCGGGACGGGGCCGAGGCCCACCTCACCCCGACCGAGTACGACCTGCTCGTCTACCTCGCCGAGCGGCACCGGGCGGTGCTGCCGCGGGAGCGGCTGCTGGCCGAGATCTGGGGCTGGGCCGAGGGCTACGGCACCCGCACGGTCGATTCCCACATCAAGGCGCTGCGCCGCAAGCTGGGTGCCGACCTGATTCGCACGGTGCACGGAGTCGGATACGCCCTGGAAGCCGAAACCACGTGATCGAACGCGTCCTCGACTGGCTCACCCAGCCCATGTACCGCGTGCTGGGGCCCCTGATCGTGCTGTCCAACCGGGCGCTGGACCGGCTGCCCCGGCCGCTCGACCCGTTCCGGTCGATCAAGCTGAAGCTGGCCATCCTGCTCGGCATCTCCGGCGCGACCGGCCTGGTGGTGTTCTGGGGCCGGCTCGGGTTCGTCAACTGGCCGGTCGCCTTCTCCGCGGCCCTGGTCGGGCTGATCACGTTGCAGGTGCTGGCGCACGGCATGACCAAGCCGCTGCGCGAGATGACCGCGGCGGCGCGGGCGATGGCCCGCGGTGACTACAGCCGCCGGGTGCGCGCCACGAGCCGGGACGAGGTGGGCGAGCTGGCCCGCGCGTTCAACCTGATGGCGGCCGACCTCGCCGCCAGCGACCAGCAGCGGCGCGAGCTGATCGCGAACGTGTCGCACGAGCTGCGTACGCCGATCACCGCGCTGCACGGGGTGCTGGAGAACATCGTCGACGGCGTGAGCAGTGCCGACCCGGCCACGCTGCGCACCGCCCTGGCGCAGACCGAGCGGCTGTCCCGCCTGGTCACCGAGCTGCTGGATCTGTCGAAGGTCGACGCGGGCGCCTCGGCGCTGCGCCGGGCGCCGATGCCGGTCGCGGAGTTCCTGGCCCGGGTCGTCGAGGAGGCGAGCCTGAACGCGCCGGCGACCCGGTTCCGGCTGCACGACGTCGTTCCGCACACCATCGACGCCGACCCGGCACGCCTGCACCAGGTCTTCGCGAACCTGCTGGAGAACGCCGCCCGGCACAGCCCGGCCGGCGGGCTGGTCACCGTCAGCGCCCACCCGACCGGCACCCATACCGTCTTCGAGGTGCTCGACCAGGGAGTGGGCATCGCGCCCGCCCTCCGGGAGCGGGTCTTCGAGCGTTTCACCAGAGGCAAGAGCGCCGAGTCGTCAGACGGCGGCACCGGTCTCGGCCTCGCCATCGCCCGCTGGGCGGTGGAACTGCACCACGGTTCGATAGCGATCGTCGACCCGCCCGGCGGGATCGGCTGCCGCGTCCGCATCACCCTGCCCCAGAAACCTGTACCTCATCAGTCGCCCGCAGAAGTCGGAGCCAACGATGTCAGACACCTCTCCGGACAACCCACCGCAGCCTGACGAGCCGTCGCCACCTGCCGCGGAGGCGGCGGCACCGGCGAAGAAGGCACCGGCCCGCAAGCGCACCCCCGCGAAGGCGGCCAAGGCCCCGGCCACCACCGACGCCGCCGAGGCGGAGCAGGCGGCTGCGGCCGCCACCGGCGACGCCGCAACCGCGGACCCCGCGGCCGGCGCAGCACAGGCGCACGCGGTGGACGCGCCCGCGCCGGATGCGGGCACGTGGGCCGCACCCGACGCGGTGGCCCCGGCTGCCGAGCCGGCAGCGGCGACGCCTGCTCCGGCCGCCGCCGCGCCCGCCGTGACGGCTGCGGTGCCCGTGGCGACCGCCGCCGTGCCACCGCAGACGTACCCGGCCGACTTGGCCCGGTTCTCCCCGCTGCCCCCGCCCCCGCCGGGCTTCCTGCAGACGCGCTGGCAGGGGCCTGACTACGCGGGCGGGTCGGCGGCCTGGGTCGCCGCGCTGATCGGCGGCCTGGCCACCGCGATCGCGCTGCCGCTGAGCCGCCCCGGCATCGGCTGGCTGCTGGTCGGCCTCGTCATGACGGGTGCGGTCTGGCACGCGGCGCGGTTCGGCCCGAAGCCGGACACCCGGACCGAGCGCTGGGTGCGGATCGGCTGGGCGGTGCTGGCTGTGGCGCTGCTGGCCGTCGGCACGTTCCGCGACGCGGGCTGGCTGTACGTCTTCTGCGTCCTCGGCGCGCTGGCCTGCGGTTCGCTGGCGGTGGCCGGCGGCCACTCGGTCCGGGCCGTCGTGGTGGGCGCGCTGGCACTGCCGCTGGCCTTCTTCCGGTCCATCCCGTGGCTGGCCAAGGGCGCCCGTGCCTGGCAGCAGACGCGGGAGAAGAGCGGCACCGCGGGCCGGATCGTGCTGTCCCTGGTGGTGACGTTCGTGCTGCTGGTCGTCTTCGGTGCGCTGTTCGCATCGGCGGACGCCGCGTTCGCGACCATGCTCGGCGACATCCTGCCTGAGATCAACGCCCGCGCGATCTTCCGTGGAGTGCTGTACACCGTCGTCGGCGGCCTGATCACCGCAGGTGCGATCTTCACCGTGCTGGCGCCGCCGGACCTGTCCGGGCTGGAGCGGCCCGCCACGCGGCGCATCGGCCGCATCGAGGTCGCGCTGCCGCTCGGCGGCCTGGTGCTGCTGTTCGGCGCGTTCGTGGTCGTGCAGCTGCGGTTCATCTTCGGCGACAAGGCCTACATCCAGAAGACCAGCGGGCTGACCTTCTCCGAGTACGCCGTGCAGGGCTTCGGCCAGCTGCTCGTGGTGACCATGCTGACCCTGGTCGTCATCGGCCTGGTGTCGCGCTGGGCGTCAAAGGAGACCTCGCAGGACCGGGTGCTGCTGCGCACCCTGCTCGGCGCGCTGGTGCTGCTGAGCATGGTGATCGTCGGCTCGGCGGTCTGGCGCATGTGGCTCTACCAGAACACCTACGGCTGGACCCGCGAGCGGCTGTTCTTCGGCTCGGTCGAGCTCTACCTCGGCGGCGTCTTCATCCTGATCGCGATCGCCGGGTGGAAGCTGCGGGCCTCGTGGTTCCCGCGGGCGGCGGTGGCCGGTTTCGCGGGGCTGCTGCTGTTCCTGGGCGCGGCGAACCCGGAGCACTTCATCGCCGAGCAGAACGTCGAGCGCTTCCAGAAGATCGACTTCTGGTACCTGCGGGCCCTGGGCCCGGACGCGGCGCCGGCCCTGGCCCAGCTGCCGGAGCCGTACCGCAGTTGCGCCCTCAGCTGGATGATCCGCGATCTGAAGGCCAACCCGGACCAGTGGTACTCCTGGAACCTCAGCCGCGCGCACGCCCGCGAGCTGCTCGCCGACATCCAGACCATGCCCGCCGGCCGGGCCTGCACCGAGTCCGACAACCTCAACGCCCGCAGGTAGTCAGCCGCCCGCCCGTCGCCTCTCGCAGGGGGCGACGGGCGGGCACCCCGCGTCTACAGTCGGACGCGTGATCCCCGACAGCGCATTCGCCCTCCAGGGCCTGGTCAAGAAGTTCGACACCAAGGTCGCCGTCGACGGCGTGGAGCTGGCCGTGCCGGCGGGCTCGTTCTTCGGCCTGCTCGGGCCGAACGGGGCGGGCAAGACCACCACCCTGTCCATGGCGGTCGGCCTGCTGCGGCCGGACGCCGGCCGGGCCCTGGTGCTCGGCCACGACGTCTGGCGTGACCCGGTCCGGGCCAAGTCGCTGATCGGCGTGATGCCCGACGGCGTACGCCTCTTCGACCGCCTCGACGGCACCGAGCTGCTCACCTACCAGGGGCTGCTGCGCGGCATGGCGCCCGACGTCATCGACGCCCGGGTCGCCGAGCTGCTCGACGTGCTCGCGCTGACCGACGCCGGGCGCACCCTCGTGATCGACTACTCGGCCGGCATGAAGAAGAAGATCGCGCTGGCCTGCGCGCTGCTGCACGCGCCCCGGCTGCTGGTGCTCGACGAGCCGTTCGAGGCCGTCGACCCGGTCAGCGGCGCGGCCATCCGCGACATCCTCACCCGCTACGTCGCCGGTGGCGGCACCGTCATCTTCTCCAGCCACGTGCTGGAGGTCGTGGAGCGGCTGTGCAGCCACGTCGCGATCATGGCGAACGGCCGGATCAGCGCGGTCGGCACGCTCGACGAGGTGCGCGACGGGCGGAGCCTGGAGGAGGCGTTCGTCGCGGTGGTCGGCGGGCGCGTGTCGACCGGCTCGGAGCTGTCATGGCTCTGACCTTCGCCCACCTCAAGCTGCGCGTGCTGCGCAACGGCTTCCGCGGCCGCCCCGGCAAGGTGATCCTGTTCGTGATCGGCCTGCTCTCGGCGCTGTTCTACGGCGTGCTGGCGGCGCTGTTCCTCCTGATCCCGTTCCTGCCCAACGCTCCCGCCTGGGGCGCCGTGATCCCCGCGTTCTCCGGGACCGTGCTGGTGCTCGGCTGGATCCTGATGCCCCTGGTCTGGTTCGGCGTCGACGAGACCCTGGAGCCCGGCCGGTTCGCCCTGCTCCCGCTGCCCCGGCCGACGCTGCTGCGCGGCCTGCTGATCGCCGCGCTGCTGGGCGTGCCCGCGTTCGGCACGCTGCTGGCGACCACCGGACTGGCGATCGGCGCGGGCATGGCCGGAGGGCCGCTGCCCGCTCTGGTCGCGGCCGTCGGACTGCTGCTCGGCCTGCTCCTGTGCGTCGTGGTGAGCCGGGCCGTGACCAGCGGCTTCGCCCGCGCGCTGCGGGCCCGGCGCACCCGTGACCTGGCCGCCGTGGTGCTCGCGGTGCTCGCCGCGTCGCTGGGCCCGATCCAGTTCCTGCTCACCTCGGGCGCGCAGCAGGTCGGCACCGAGCGGCTGACCGCGTTCGCCGACGTGCTCGGCTGGACCCCGTTGGCCGCGCCGTACGTGGTGGGCCTCGATGCGGTGCACGGGGACTGGGCGGCGGTCGCGGGGCGGCTGGCCGTCACGGTCGGGACGGTGCTGCTGCTCCTGTGGTGGTGGTCGAGCTCGCTGGAGTCGGCGATGGTCGGCACGTCCGGCGGCGGCGAGGTCCGGGTGCGGGCGGCCACCGGCGCGCCGGTCGCCCGGTTCTTCGGCCGGGCCCGCCTGCCACGCACCCCGTACGGCGCGATGGTGCAGCGCGAGCTGCGCTACTGGGTGCGCGACGTGCGGCGGCGGGCCAGCCTGATCACGTTCGCGGTGATCGGGGTGTTCCTGCCGGTGGTCACGAACCTGGGTCCGGGCGCCGACGGCAACGTCGTCGCCCAGGGCGTGCACGGCGGCTCGATGGTGCTGGTCGGCGCGCTGGCCGGGCTCGGCATCGCGAACCAGTTCGGCTACGACGGCACCGCGTACGCGATGCACGTGGTGGTCGGCGTGCCGGGCCGGGTGGAACTGCGGGCCAGGGCGGTGGCGTACTCCTGGTACATCGTGCCGCTGCTGCTGGCCCTCGCCGTGCTCAACGCGGTGTTGCGCGGGGACCTGCTGCTGCTCCCGGCGATGGTCGGGACCCTGTTCGCCGCGTACGGGACCGGCCTGGCGTGCGCCACGCACGCGTCGGTCTGGGCTGCGTACGCCCTTCCGGAGAACCAGAACCCGTTCGCGATCAACACGGGCACCGGCGTCGCGAAGAGTCTGCTGGCGATGGCCGCCTGGTTCGCCGGCATGGTGCTGGCCGTGCCGGTGCTGCTGCTGGTGCTGCTCGGCGGCTCGGTCGGCGCGGCGCTGGCGCTGCCGGTCGGTCTCGCCTACGCGGCAGGTGCGATCTGGCTCGGCGTGCTCACCGCGGGTGACATCCTCGACCACCGGCAACCCGAGTTGCTGGCTGCGATCACTCCGCGGACATGAGGCGTTCACCTACGAATCGTCGGCTCGTGGTGCAACTCACCGAATAATCGTTGGCACAGGTAGGGCCCGATGCGCTGTAATAGTTGGTATGAGCATCATGAAGAAGATGCGGACGCGGAGCCGCAGCGCCGAGCAGATCCACCTCGAGCGCACCCATGCCGAGCGCGCGCAGCGTCGCCGCGCCGCGGAACTCGGTGACCCGATGGCAGCCGTCTTCGCACGCCTGCACTGAGTCGTTTCTCCTCCTCCAAGAGCGTTGCGGCCCCTGTCGCGCCATCCGGCGACAGGGGCCGCAATGCGTCCGCGGTCGTGGCGGGCGGCTGACGTGAACCCGCCTCCCCGTATTCCGGTCGCGCGTGAGTACCGGTACGGTGGGCACGGCCGCCACCCCTCGGCTCATGACCCCTGCGTTCCTTCCGCTCGGCGTCTCCCAGGGCTGGCGAAAGAGAGGGAGGCGTGCGCGTATGACGTCCGAGGCACCGCAGCAGTCCGGCTGGCCGCCGGCTGAGCCAGCCGAGCGCAAGAGCGGGTTCGGCTTGTTCGAAGCGCCGCCGGCGCCCGACGAGTTCCCGGTCTTCACTCCCTACGGCAGCACGCCGGAGGAGTCGTCGTTCCCGCCGGACTCGGTCGCCGACCAGGCACCGCCCGCGTTCAGCGGATTCCCGGCCGAACCCGCCGCGGCGGCCCCCGCAGGCGACGAGGCGCCGTACGTGCCGGCCCCGGCCGTCGTGCCGATCCCCGGCGTGCGCCACGAGATGTCGTCGTCGTTCGCCGCGCACGAGCCCTTCGTCACCTCGACTCCCCCGGCGGAGCCCGACTGGTCGACGCCGCCGGCACAGCCGGACTGGGCCACCTCGCCGGACTGGTCCACCCCCACCGAGCAGCCGTGGCAGCCCGAGCCCGCCGCCGAGCAGCCCTGGCAGTCGGCCGCCGCACCCGCCGCGGAGCAGCCGTGGCAGTCGGCCGCCGCCGCGCCCGCCGCGGAGCAGGCCTGGCCGGACTACTCCGACTTCAGCAAGCCGCAGGAGCAGCCGCCCGCGGCGCCCACGTTCGAGCAGCCGGCCGAGCCGGCCACCGCGTCGGGCTCCTGGGCCGCCTTCGCGGCTGGCGAGTCGCCCAAGCCCAGCGCCCCGACCGGCCCGTGGACGCCCCCGCCCGCGGTCGCCGCGCTGATGGACCCCGAGCCGGAGTCCCCGGCCGCGCCGGCTTACGAGCCGCCGCCCGCCTACGAACCCGCCCCGACGCCGTACGAGTCCTCGACGTACTCGTCGACCTCGACGTACGAGCCCGCGGCACCCGCCTACGAGCCCGCCGCGCCGTACGAGCCGACCCCCGCGCCGTCCTACGAGCCCGCGCCGTCGTATGAGCCTGCGCCTGCCTACGAGCCGTCGTCCTCTTACGAGCCCGCGGCCACGCCGTCGTACGAGCCCGCTTCGTCGTACGAGCCCGCGCCGTCCTACGAGCCGACCCCCGCGCCGTCGTACGAACCTGCGCCGTCCTACGAGCCGACGCCCGCGCCGTCCTACGAGCCCGCCTCTTCGTACGAGCCTGCGCCGTCCTACGAGCCCGCCTCTTCGTACGAGCCTGCGCCGTCCTACGAGCCCGCGCCGTCGTACGAGCCCACCCCCACGCCGTCTTACGAGCCGACGCCCGCGCCGTCTTACGAGCCGGCTGTCGCCGCGGCTTCCGTGAGCCCGCCACCGGCCGCGGGCCCGGTCAGTTCGCCGCCCGCGTCGCAGACGCCCGTGAGCACTCCGCCGGCCATCCCGGTCACCCCGCCGCCCGCCGTCGCGCGCGCCTCCGCCGGGGTCGCCTCCGCAGCGGTGCCGACCGCCAGCCGGATCAGCCCGGCCGAGGACGTGCCCGCCGCGCTGCCCAAGTCCCAGGGCCGGGTGTACGGCTCCGCCGCGGTCTCCGCGCCTGCCGAGCCGGAGGTTCCGGCGTCCGCTCCGGTGTCGCCGCCTCCCCCGGCGCAGCCCGCCGCCGGCGCCGCGCGGGCCACCGCACGGGTGACCGTGCCCAGTGCCCAGCCGGTTTCGCCCGAGCAGCCGGTCACGCCGCCGATCGCCCGCTCGTCCACCGTGTACGGCGCGCCCGCCCGCCCGGCGGAGCAGCCTGCCCCGGCCGCGCCCGAGCACGCCGGGCCGCAGGGCGGCGCTCCGGTGCCGGCCCAGCGCCAGCCCCGCCAGCACGCGTTCGGCGATCTGCTCCAGCCGGCCGCGGCCCCGCAGGCCGCTGCCGCGCCCCCGGTGGCTCCGCCGCCCCCGGCCGCACCGCCGGCCCCGGCCGGCCCGCCGCCCAGCGTGTACGGCACCCCGCCGTCGTCACCGGCCGGCCAGGCACCGTCGGGCCCGCCGCCGCGCGGCCCGATGCAGCCCCCGGCCCGCCCGTCCGGTCCCCCGCCCGGCACGGGCGTGGTGCCCGGCCAGCGGCCGCCGCTGGACACGCCGCCGCAGGACCAGTCGAAGTTCGACAAGTTCAAGCCCGACGAGACGGGCACCGGCGCGCTCGAGATCAAGCCGGTCCGCAGCGGTCGCGTGATCATCATGGTGGTCGTGGGCTGCGCGCTGCTGCTGGCCGTCGCCTTCGGTGTCCTGATCGGCGTGGACAAGCTGCTCAACGGCGACGACGCCGCCGCGCCGACGTTCGGCGTCGGCGACTGCCTCAAGCAGTCGGGCGACGTGGCCGTCGCCTCCGCGTGCACCGAGCCGCAGACCTACAAGGTCGTCTCGGTCGGTGACAACAAGGAGCAGTGCGAGGACAAGACGCAGCCGCATGTCACGGTCGGCAGCAAGGTGCTGTGCCTGGTGCCGAACTCCGGCGACGGCGCGCAGCCGTCGACGGCGCCCTCGGAGCCCGCGGCCACCCCGACCTCGTGACGGTCCGGCACTCGTAAGTGTTGAAAGGCCCTGTGGTACTGACCACAGGGCCTTATATTTCGTTCGCGTGACGTCACACCCGGCCACCAGACTGGGCGCATGTTGCGCGACGCCCTGCCCGCGAGGCCCGAAGCACGCCGGATGCTCGTCGGCACCCTCTTCTCCGCGCTGGGCCGGGGGTTGACGCTGCCGTTCCTGTTCATCTACCTCACCGAGGTGCGGCACCTGTCCGGCACCACGGTGGGCCTGCTCATCGGCTGGTTCGGCCTGCTCACCCTGGCCGTCTCGCCACTGTCGGGCTCGCTGATCGACCGGTTCGGCGCGCGCCGGGTGGTCATGCCCGCGCTGCTGATCGAGGCGGTCGGCGTCGGCTCCCTGGCGCTGGTCGGCAACACCTGGCAGGCAGCCGCAGCGCTGACACTGAGCGGCCTGGGCGCCTCGACGATCTGGGCGGGCCAGAACACCATCCTCACCTCGATCACCGGGGAGCAGGAGCGGCAGCGGGTGTTCGGCCTGCAGTTCGCCCTGCTCAACCTCGGCATCGGCATCGGCTCGGCGACCGCCGGCACGATCGTGGACACCGCCCGGCCCGGCACCTTCCAGCTGATCTACCTGCTGGACATGCTCTGCTACGCCGGACCGTTCCTGATCCTGCTGACCATGCCCGGGGTGGGTCGGCGGCTGGTGGAGACGCCGACCCTGAACGAGAACGGCCGCAAGCGGGGCTATGCCGAGGTGCTGCGGCACAAGCCGTTCCGCCGCCTGATCATCTTCAGCGTGCTGCTCACCGTGTCCGGATACGCGCAGCTGGAGGTCGGCTTCACCGGCTTCGCCACCAAGGTCGCGGGCGTCACCCCGCAGATCATCGGGTACGCCTTCACCGCCAACACCATCGTGATCGTGCTGGCTCAGCTGCTCGTCATCAGGAAGCTTCAGGGCCGCAGCCGCACCCGGGCGCTGGCCGCGGTCGGCGGCGTCTTCGGCACCGCCTGGCTGGTGCTCGGCCTGGCCGGCTACGTCGACGGCAGCAACGCGGTGCTGAGCGCGGTGATCGTGATCCTGTTCGGCGCGATCTTCGCGGTGGGCGAGACGATGCTGTCACCGGTCAGCCCGGCCCTGGTCAACGTGCTCGCCTCGGACGAGCTGCGCGGCCGCTACAACGCGCTCTCCTCGATGGTGTGGGGCATGTCCGCGATCGTCGCCCCGGTCAGCGCCGGCCCGCTGCTCGGCGCTGGGCTGGGCGGCGTGTGGATCGCGCTGGTCACCGTCGGCACGCTCGCCGCCTCGCTGGTGGCCCTGTCGCTGCGCAAGTTGATCACCCCGGAGCAGGACGGCCGCCTCGCCGAGCCGGCGACGCCCGCGGCTCCGGTGCCCGTCCCAGCCTGACCTCGCACCGGCGGTACGGGACGTCACACCCCGCCCCCGACCGGCTCCCCGCATGATCGGGCAGAATGGCGTGATGCGGGTACGGGCGCCGGAGCTGCGCGGACGAGGCTGGTTGAACACCGGCGGCAAGGACCTCAAGCTGGCCGACCTGCGCGGCCGGATCGTGATCCTGGACTTCTGGACCTTCTGCTGCATCAACTGCCTGCACGTGCTCGACGAGCTGCGCCCGCTCGAGCAGAAGTACGCCGACGTGCTGGTGATCATCGGGGTGCACTCGCCGAAGTTCGAGCACGAGCGCGACGCGGACGCGCTGGCCGCGGCGGTCGAGCGCTACGGCGTGGACCACCCGGTGCTCGACGACCCGGCCATGGACATGTGGCAGCAATACGCCGCCAAGGCCTGGCCGACGCTCTCGGTGATCGACCCCGAGGGTTACGTGGTGGCGAACATGGCCGGCGAGGGCCACGCCGAGGGGCTGAGCCGCCTGCTGGACGAGCTGATCGCCGTACACGAGGCGAAGGGCACGCTGCACCGCGGCGACGGCCCGTTCGTGCCCCCGCCGCCGAGCGACAGCCTGCTGCGCTTCCCCGGCAAGGCGCTGCCGCTGCCCGACGGCACCCTGCTCGTGTCCGACTCGGCCCGGCACAGCCTGGCCGTGCTGGACCAGGATCTGTCGGCGGTGCTGCGGCGCGTCGGCTCAGGCCGGCGCGGCCGGGCCGACGGCGACGCCGCGGAGGCGAGCTTCTCCGAGCCCCAGGGCCTGTGCCTGCTGCCGCCCGAGGTGGCGGCCCTGGCCGGCTACGACGTCGTCGTCGCGGACACGGTGAACCACCTGCTGCGCGGCGTACGCCTGAGCGACCTGGCCGTGACCACGGTGGCCGGCACCGGCAAGCAGTGGCGGTCCAGCCTGGACGGCCACTCCCACGACGCCCGCGCCATGGACCTGTCCTCGCCGTGGGACGTCGCCTGGTTCGACGGCAAGGTGATCGTGGCCATGGCGGGCACGCACACGCTGTGGTGGTTCGACCCCGTGAAGCGGACCGTCGGGTTGTACGCGGGCACCACCGTCGAGGCGCTGCGCGACGGCGCGCTGGACCAGGTGTGGATGGCTCAGCCGTCGGGGCTGTCGGTCTCGCCCGACGGGAGCCGGCTGTGGCTGGCCGACTCGGAGACCAGCGCGCTGCGATGGATCGCCGACGGGCAGATGCACACCGCGGTCGGGCAGGGCCTGTTCGACTTCGGGCACGTGGACGGCCCCGCCGACCAGGCCCTGCTGCAGCACCCGCTGGGCGTGTGCGCGCTGCCGGACGGCTCGGTGCTGATCGCCGACACGTACAACGGGGCGATCCGGCGCTGGCAGGACGGCACGGTGTCCACCGTGGACAGCGGCCTGGCCGAGCCCAGCGACGTCGTACTCGACGCGGACGGCAGCGTGATCGTGGTCGAGTCGGCCGCGCACCGGCTGGTCCGGCTCGCGCCCGCGGCGGCCGGCCTGGTGGACGGCGGCCGGCACAAGGTCGAGCGGCCGCCGTCGCCGCTGGCCGCTGGCAGCGTCACGCTGGACGTCATCTTCACGCCCGCGCCGGGGCAGAAGCTGGACCGCAGCTTCGGCGAACCGACCCGGCTGGAGGTGTCCGCCTCCCCCGCCGAGCTGCTGCTCGAAGGCGCCGGGGTGACCACCGACCTGTCCCGCAAGCTGGTCCTCAACCCGGCCGTGGGCCAAGGCGTGCTCCAGGTCGTGGCCCAGGCGGCGACCTGCGACGCCGACGCCGAGTTCCCGGCCTGCCACCTCACCCGCCAGGACTGGGGCGTCCCCATCGTGATCACCCCCGACGCCCCCGACCGCCTCCCCCTAATCCTCCGCGGCCTCGACACCTAACCCACCCACCCACCCGAGTTGGCGGCGCAACTCTTAAAGAGTCGCGCCTTCCGGTGCCCGCCGAAACCGCGACTCTTTAAGAGTTGCGGCAGGTGGGGGTGGGTCAGGAGAGGAAGGGGCGGAGGGGGACGTCGGCGTACTGGAGGGCCTCGCGGACGGCGCGGGCCAGGGCGACCGCGCCGGGGGTGTCGCCGTGCAGGCAGATGGAGTCCACGGCGTGCGGCAGCACGGTGCCGTCGAGCGCGATGACGCGCTGGTCCACCGCCATCAGCAGCGCGCGGGCCACCACCTCCTCCTGGTCGGTGATGACCGCGCCGGGCTTGCTGCGTGGGAGCAGGGTCGCGTCGGCCCGGTAGGCGCGATCGGCGAAGCCCTCGGCGTATACCGGCACTACCGCGTCCCCGGCCGCCGTCGCGAGCGGTGAGCCGGGCGCGCACAGCACCGGCAGCCCGGTGGCCTGCGCCGCCTCGACGATCGCGTCGATGTGCGCGGTCGCGTGGTAGAGCGCGCCGTGCGGTTTGAGGTATCGCACCCGGGCGCCCTCGGCCGCGGCCAGCGCCTGCAACGCCCCGACCTGGTAGATGATCTCGTCGCGGAGCTGGTCGAGTTCGTAGTCGATGAATCTGCGCCCGAAGCCGGCCAGGTCGCGGTAGCCGACCTGCGCGCCCACGGCCACCCCCTGCCGGGCGGCCAGCTCGCAGATGCGGCGCATCGTCGCGGCGTCCCCGGCGTGGAAGCCGCAGGCGACGTTGGCGCTGGTCACCACGTCGAGCAGGGCCTCGTCGTCACCGAGCTCCCAGCGGCCGAAACCCTCACCGAGATCAGCGTTGAGATCCATGGAAGACCACCCTAGTGCCTGGACGCGCCTGCGCGAGCAGCCCGAGATCGTCGGGGTGGACCACCCCGGCGACCGGGTAACCGCCGGTGGTCGGGTGGTCGGCGAGGAACACCAGCGGCCGCCCGTCGCCGGGCACCTGGATCGCCCCGGCCAGCAGCCCTTCGCTGGGCAGCTCGCCGGGCACGGCGCGGGCCAGCGGCGGCCCGTCCAGCCGCACCCCGATGCGGTCGCCCTGGCCCGCCGTGTACGCATGTCGCAGCAGCTCACCGGCGTCGGTGAACCAGTCGTCGCGCGGCCCGAGCCGCACCCGCAGCCGGATCTCCGCTCCCGGCGCGCTCACCGGAACGAAGTCGACCCCCCACCCGCCTGCCCCGATCGGTGCCGGCTCGACCGCTGCGCCTGCCGTGCCGAGGTCACCCGTCCCACCGCCGTGTGCGCTGCCGTCCCGCCATGCCCCGACCGGCAGGACCTGACCGGACCGCAGCGGATCGGGGCCGATGCCGGAGAGGGTGTCGGTGCTGCGGGAGCCGAGCACCGCCGGGACCGCGACACCACCGGACACGGCGAGGTAGCTGCGGATGCCGTGACGCGGGAGCCCGATCTCCAGGCGTGCGCCCGCGGGCAACCCGAACGCGACCCCGTAGGGCACCGGGCGGCCGTCGACCGACAGGGGCGCGGGCGCCCCGGTGAGCGCGCACCAGACGGACGTGTGGGCCCGCAGGCTCGCCCCGCCGTAGGTGAACTCGATCCCCGCGCAGCTCTCCGGGTTGCCGACGAGCCGGTTGGCCAGCCGCAGCGCCGGACCGTCGAGCGCGCCGGACCGGGACACCCCGAGCTCGGCGTACCCGACCCGGCCCAGGTCCTGCACGGTCGCCAGCGGCCCCGGCCCCACCACCTCAAGCATCGGTGAACCTCACCAGCGTGCCCGGCGCGAGCAGCGCGGGCGGCTCCCGGTCGAGGTCGAACAGGACCGCGTCGGTGCGGCCGACCAGCTGCCAGCCGCCGGGCGAGCTGCGCGGATAGATTCCGGCGTACGGCCCCGCGAGCGCGACGGACCCTGCCGGCACCCGGGTTCGCGGGCTGGCCAGCCGGGGCAGCCAGCGCCGCTCGGGCAGCCCGGTCAGGTAACCGAAGCCGGGCGCGAACCCGCAGAACGCGACCGTGAACACGGTCTCGCGGAGCACCCGCGCCGGGTCGGTCTGCCAGGCCGCCGCGACGGCGTCGTGGTCGGGCCCGTCCCAGTGCACCGGCACGTCCACCCGCTGCGGCGGTGCGGGCGGTGCGGCAGCGGGCGCGAGGTCGGCCCAGCGCGGCTCGCCCCGTACCCCGCGCAGCAGCACGGTGCGGGCCGCGGGCACGATCTCCTCGCAGCTCAGCGTGCCGCGTTCGCGGGCGGCCCGCAGCGTGCGGAACCACGCCGCCGGGTCGTCGACCTCCAGCAGCAAGCCGTCCCAGCCGTACCTCCGGACCAGCACGACGCAGATGTTACCGGCCTCACCCCCGGAGGCTACGCGCCAGTAACCTACGGTGCCGTAGCCTAGGGGGCATGACTGGCACGGCCACCCCGCAACGTCTGCGCCCCGTCGACATCGGCAAGCCGCGGATGCGCGGCTGGCTGCACGCGTACGCCTTCTTCGTCGCGCTGGTGTGCGGCGCCGTCCTGGTGTCCATCGCCGCGTTCCGGCCCGGCAGCACGCCGGTGATCAGCGTGGCGGTCTACAGCCTCACCGTGTGCGGGCTGTTCGGCGTCAGCGGGCTCTACCACCGTCGGGTCTGGAGCGAACGCGGCTACCAGACCATGCGACGGCTCGACCACGCCATGATCTTCATCTTCATCGCCGGCACGTACACCCCGTTCTGCCTGCTTCTACTGCCGTCCGGGAAGGCGACGCTGCTGCTGGCGCTGGTCTGGGCGGGCGCGCTGGGCGGCGCGGCGATGTCGCTGATCTGGCCGCACGCGCCGCGCTGGGTGTCCGCGCCGCTCTACCTCGCCCTGGGCTGGGTCGCGGTGGCGGTGCTGCCCGACATCCTGCACAACGGCGGCGTCACCGCGCTGGTCCTGCTCCTGACCGGCGGCGCGGCGTACAGCGCCGGCGCCGTCTTCTACGCGCTCCGCCGCCCCAACCCCTGGCCCACCGTCTTCGGCCACCACGAGTTCTTCCACGCCTGCACCCTGGTCGCCGCCATCTGCCACCACATCGCCATCTACTTCGCCCTCTTCGCCTGACCCACCGCCCGCTCACCCACCGCCCCGCTCGCATGATCGTTCGACTTGCCAGGCAACTGGGCGAATGAGTCGTCAAGATACGCACATCTGCCAGGCAAGTCGGATGATCTAGGGCGGTCAGGCGCGGGCGGTGTGGGCGGCGACGAGTTTGGCGGTTTCGGTGTCGGGCCAGTCGGCTTCGGGCTGGTGGACGGCTATGCCGCAGGTGCGCAGGCCGTCGGAGTCGACCTCGCCGCCGCCCGTGTCGAGCTGCTCGGAGAGCTGGGAGATGGTCGGGTTGTGCCCGATGACCAGGACCGTGCGGAACTCGGGTTCCACGGACCGGATGAGGGCGAGCAGTTCGCCGGTCGCGCCCTCGTACAGCGAACGCTCGTAGCGGACCACCGGCGACCCGGCGCCGGCCAGCGCGACCGCGACCCCGTGCCAGGTCTGCCGGGTGCGCCGGGCCGGTGAGCAGAGCACGAGGTCGGGCACGTAGCCGTGGTTGACCAGCCAGGCGCCCGCCGCGGCGGCGTCGGCGTGCCCGCGGTCGGTGAGCGGGCGATCGGTGTCGGACAAGCCGGCCGGACGGTCGGCCTTGGCGTGACGCAGCAGCACCAGAGTGCGTGGGCGCGTTGCGGCGCCGGTCAGCGGAGCCATGTGCCCAGCTTGCCGCAAGCGGCTCGGTTGCGCATCCCAACTTCGGCGATAACAGCCCGGCACCCGGCCGACCCCGCGTACGGCGACGGCGCCCCCTCACGCGTTCCGCGTGGCGAGGGGGCGCCGTTCACCTATTCGTGGGATGGGTGCGGGGCGCGGCCGGGGCCGCGCCCCGTGGGGTCAGAAGGAGGCCTCGTCCAGGTCCATCGCGTCGAGCGTGGCCAGCTCGACGATGCGCCGGTCGGAGCCCAGCCGCGGCAGCACCTCGCGCGAGAAGAAGCGCGCGGTGGCCACGACACCGGTGTAGAACGCCTGGTCGGTGCCCGGCTCACCGGACAGCTCGCGCAGCGCGACCTCGGCGCGGCGCAGCAGCAGCCAGCCGACGACCAGGTCGCCGACGGCCAGCAGCAGGCGGCGCGAGTGCAGGCCGACCTTGTACAGCGCCCGCGGGTCGTCGCCCTGCGACTCGGCCAGCCAGCCGGTGAAGGTGCCCAGCATGGCCTGCACGTCGCCGAGCGCGGCGGCCAGCGACGCGCGCTCCTCCTTGAGCTGGCCGTTGCCGGACTCGTTGGTGAGGAACTCCTGGATCTCGCCGGCGACCGACATCAGGGCCCGGCCGTTGTCCCGCACGATCTTGCGGAACACCAGGTCGAGGCTCTGGATCGCGGTGGTGCCCTCGTACAGGGAGTCGATCTTCGCGTCGCGGACGTACTGCTCCAGCGGGTAGTCCTGCAGGAAGCCGGAGCCGCCGAAGGTCTGCAGCGACTCGGAGCCGAGCAGCTCGAACGCGCGCTCGGAGCCGCAGCCCTTGACCAGCGGCAGCAGGAAGTCGTTGATCTTCTCGGCCCGCTTGGCGGCCTTCTCGTCGCCCGCGGCCTTGGCCATGGCGACCCGGTCCTGCCAGTACGCGGTGTACGCGACCAGGGCACGCAGGCCCTCGGCGTACGACTTCTGCAGCAGCAGCGAGCGGCGCACGTCCGGGTGGTTGGTGATGGCCACCCGCGGCGCGGTCTTGTCGGTCATCTTCAGCAGGTCGGCGCCCTGCACCCGCTCCTTGGCGTAGGCCAGCGCGTTGAGGTAGCCGGTCGACAGCGTCGCGATGGCCTTCGTGCCGACCATCATCCGGGCGTTCTCGATGATCAGGAACATCTGCCGGATGCCCTCGTGCACCTCACCCACGAGCCAGCCCTTGGCCGGGACGCCGTGGCCGCCGAAGGTGGTCTCGCAGGTCGTGGAGACCTTGATGCCCATCTTGTGCTCGACGTTGGTCACGAAGACGCCGTTGCGCTCGCCCAGCTCGCCGGTCTCGGCGTCGAAGTGGAACTTCGGCACCACGAACAGCGACAGGCCCTTGGTGCCCGCCGCGTGGCCCTCCGGCCGGGCGAGCACGTAGTGGATGATGTTGTCCGACATGTCGTGCTCGGCCGAGGTGATGAAGCGCTTCACGCCCTCGATGTGCCAGGACCCGTCCTCCTGCTTGACCGCCTTGGTGCGGCCCGCGCCGACGTCCGAGCCCGCGTCGGGCTCGGTGAGCACCATCGTCGAGCCCCACTTCTTGTCGACGAACAGCTCGGCCCACTTCTTCTGCTCGTCGGTGCCCTCCAGGAAGAGCACGTGCGCGAACGAGGGGCCGGAGCCGAACATCCAGACCGGTGCGTTCGAGCCCAGCACCAGCTCGGCGAACGCCCAGGTCAGGGTGCGCGGGGCGGAGCTGCCGCCGAGGGCGGGCGGCAGGTCCAGGCGCCAGAACTCCGAGTCCATCCAGGTCTTGAAGGACTGCTTGAAACTCTCCGGCATGGTCACGGTGTAGTTCGCCGGGTCGTAGACCGGCGGGTTGCGGTCGGCGTCGGCGTAGCTCGCCGCCAGGTCGACGCGGGCCATGCGATCGATCTCGCTCAGCACGCTGCGCGCGGTGTCCGCGTCGATGTCGGCGAAGTGACCCTCGCCGAAGGGCGTGTCGAAGACCTCGAACAGGTTGAACTCAAGATCCCGCAAGTTGCTCTGGTAGTGGCTCATTCTTCCCGCCCTCAGCGCATTCAGTTACCGACCAGTAAGTCCGACTGTATTACTCGTCAGTAACCATCGGCAAGCGAACAGCCGAGAAGTTCACATCACATCCAGGTGAAATCTCCCGACCAGGCCCGAGCGGACATAGTCAACAAAACGGACATAAGCAAGTCGCCACACCGCGTGGCGCAACCTTTCCGGATCGACGTCGTTCTTCCGGGTGACGCGCGGGCACCCTCGCCCCGCCCGCCACAGGGGAGGAAGAAGATGATCGAGAACCTGCGCAAGCTGATGTTCGAGCCGCGCTACCCGATCCGCTACATCGGCCGCCACCGGGCACCGAGCGCGCTGCCCGTGCTGTCCCTCGCGGTCCGGCGCAACCGGTCCACCTCGGTCGCCTAGTTCGTCGCGCCGAGTTCCCAGCTGGGCACAGGCGCCAGGGTGGGCTGCGACGGGCCCGCGTACTCCATCAGGATCAGCGCGATGTCGTCGTCGAGCCGGTTGTGCACCCACTCCATCAGCGCCGACTCGACCGAGGCCAGGCCGTCGCCCACGGTGCCGTGGCCGAGCAGCTTCCAGGCCCGCTCGGTGATCGGGAAGAACTCGCCGTCCCGCCGCGCCTCAGCCAGGCCGTCGGTCAGCAGCAGCAGCCGGTCGCCCGGCTCCAGCCGCTCCACGCGGCTGCGCACCACCGGCATGAAGCCCAGCGGCGGCGCGGGCGAGGGCGGATCAAGGGTGATCACCTCGCCGCGGCGGATCAGGATCGGCGCGGGGTGGCCGCAGTTGACGATCGTCAGCGTGCCGCCGCGCTCCTCCACCAGGCACGCCGTGACGAAGTCCTCGTCGCCCACGCTGCGGGCCACGGCCCGGTCCAGGTCGGCGACGATGGCGCGCAGGTCGGCCCGCTCGAAGGCGACATGGCGGTACGAGCCCAGCACGATGCTCGCCGTGCGCACCGCGTCCAGGCCCTTGCCCCGCACATCACCGATGATCATGCGCACGCCGTACGGGGTGTCCAGCGCCTCGTACAGGTCGCCGCCGATGTCGGCGGCCGCCGTCGCGGAGATGTACCGCCCCGCCACCGCCAGCGTGCCAACCTTCGGACCCAGCGGCCGCAGCACCGCCTGCTGGGCGATGGTGGCCAGCTTGGCCAGCTCGGCGATGCGCTCGGCCTGCCGCTGGCGGACCACCGCCACCAGCGCCGCGATGCCGGTCGCCAGGCCGATGCCGATCACGTTGATGAACGCGGAGAGGTCGTCCTGGCTCATCCCGAAGAAGGCGAAGACCGTGCCCACCGCCGTCGCGACCCCGCCGGCGACCAGCACGGCCTGCCACGGCGCGAACACCGCGGCGAGGAACGGCACCGTCGCCATCAGGCCGACGAAGCGGGCCTCCCGGCCGTCGGCCAGCTCGACCGCGCTGATCAACAAGAGCAGCACGAAGGCCGCGCCGAGTCCGGCGCGGAATCCAGGGCTTAGCGGGCGTCCGCCCGACAGGGCAAGTGGTATGCGTACGGCAACCAGCATGCCTGATCAACTTCGCTTCACCGCTCAGATTGTCTCGTCGGCGGATCGCATTCTGTACGGTCGGACGAGACGCTCTTTCACGATTTTTCAGAAACTGTTTGGCCGGGTTTGCCTGAGCAACCAGCTCGCGGCGGGCAGCGCGCGCCGGATCTCCCGCCGATCCGCGGGCGACCGTCGAGGTCAGGCCGTCGGCCAGGTCCGCCAGTTGAGGTAAGACCGCGACGCCGTGGGGCCGCGCTGGCCCTGATAACGCGAGCCGTTCACGCTGGAGCCGTACGGGTGCTCGGCCTCCGACGACAGCCGCAGCACGCACAGCTGGCCGATCTTCATCCCCGGCCACAGCCGGATCGGCAGCGTCGCCACATTGGACAGCTCCAGCGTCACGTGCCCGGAGAAGCCCGGGTCGATGAAACCCGCTGTCGAGTGCGTCAGCAGCCCCAGCCGGCCCAGGCTCGACTTGCCCTCCAGCCGCGCCGCGAGCTGGTTGCCCAGGGTGACCACCTCGAGCGTCGAGGCGAGCACGAACTCACCCGGGTGCAGCACGAACGGCTGCCCGTCCTGCACCTCGACCAGGGTCGTCAGGTCGTCCTGCTGCTCGGCCGGGTCGATGTGCGTGTACAGGTGGTTGTTGAACACCCGGAACAGGCGGTCCAGCCGGACGTCGATGCTCGACGGCTGCACCAGACTCGGCTCGAACGGCTCCAGCTGCAGCTGGCCGGACTTGATCTCGGCCACGAGGTCCCGGTCGGATAGCAACACGCAGGGAGCCTACCGTCCCCGGCTTGCCCCTTCGCCGCCGCGGCCCACCCGAACAGCCGGAATTCTGCGCTCCCTCGCGGGCCACAAGGGCTTCTTCGGGCAGCGATCACTCGATAGGGGACGCACCGCGTGTCTCGATGGCGCACTAGAACATGTGTTCGATAAAGTCCACCCCATGGCTACCTGGACCGAATTCGCCGCCGCCACGCCGTGGCTGGCCTCGTCGATCCGCGCCCTGCTGCACCAGTACGGGCCGGGCATGGGCTACCTGGCGACCGTACGGGCCGACGGCGGGCCGCGGGTGCACCCCGTCTCCCCCGTCGTCACCGACGAGGGCCTCTACTGCTTCGTGATCGACTCACCGAAGCGGCGCGACCTCGAACGCGACGGGCGCTACGCCCTGCACGCCTTCCCCGCCGAGGACAGCGACGTCGAGGCATACGTCAGCGGCCGCGCCCGCCCCGTCACCAGCATCGCCACCGTCGAGCACCTCGTCCGCCAGCACCGCGCCGCGCCCACCGTCGACTGGCGGCTGTACGAGCTCACCGTCGAGTCGGCCCTGCTGCACCGGCACGAGGCGGGCGCATACCCGAACACCTGGCGCGACCCGGCGGCAGGCCGGAACGGGCCGGCGCACGAGCGCCGGCCCCGCAAACCGTTCCTCCAGCTCGTGGCTGCGTGAGCGAGGACCACGGCGAACTGCCGCGGTTACCTACGTGCACGCGACCCGTGACGTCAGGTACAGTGGTGGCCGCTCGCGGGTGTAGTTCAATGGCAGAACATCAGCTTCCCAAGCTGACAGTGAGGGTTCGATTCCCTTCACCCGCTCCACGAAGAAAAGCCTGGTAGGACGCGAGTCCCAACCAGGCTTTTCTATTTCCCGCGATCTCTAACCCGACGTCGTGCCCGCTGCGTGCCCGTCGCCCTGGTCGTGCCCGTCATCGTCGGCAGCCACGGTTAGTTCTTCCGGCTGTCCTTCGTCCTTGCTCTTCTGCGCTTGGGCGCGCTCGACCATCCCGCTGAGAGCATCGGCGATGGCGCGGTCACGCGCGCCGGAGCGGTGCAGGTAGATCAGCGCCGCCTTGGTGGAGGCGTGGCCCATCCGATCCATCAGGTCGCGCAGCGTCGCGCCGGATTCGGCCGCCCAGGTATTGCCGGTATGGCGAAGGTCGTGGAAGTGCAGACCCATGACACCAGCCGCTGTGGTGCCCTTCGTCCAGTGCTCCTGGAAGTTCGATCGCCGGACCGCCGCACCCATCGGGCCGACGAACACCAGCGCCTCCGCGCCTTCGGCGGTGAACTCGGCGAGGTGATCGGTGAGCGCGGACAGGATTGCCGAAGGAACGGTCACAACGCGCACACCCGCAGCCGACTTCGGCGGACCGAACACCAGTTGCCCGTTGACCATCTCCCCCATGGTCCGCTCGATCAGCACCTCACCCGTGCTCGTGTTGACGTGCTTGCGCGCCAGTGCGGCCAGCTCCCCGAAGCGCATGCTGGCGAAGCACGCCAGGAGCACCATGGCCCGGAACCTTGCCGGCACGTTGTCCGCGATCGTCAGGACCTGGTTCATGGTGGCGATCGGTCGCTCCGGGCTCTTCTCCTGACCAGCGCCGACAATCTGGCAAGGGTTGCAGGTGATGAGCCGGTCCGTCACAGCGGTGTTGAGCACGGCCCGCAGCAGGCGGTACGCCTTCGCCGCCGTGACTGGCCCGATCGAGCCGAGCAGGTCATGCCGCCACGTCCTCAACCGAGGCGTGGTGATCTCGACCAGCGCCAGGCCGCCCAGCTTCGGCGCGATGTGCAGCCGTAACAAGGGCCGCGCACGCGCGGCCCGGCGCACCGCGTCTCCCCCCGCGCTATGTCTGCGGCCCGCGCGGGGGACGCGGGCGCCAGCCGCAGTTGTTCGCCCAGAACCTCAAGAGCTATGTCGGATCACCATCGTGGACCGGACCGTCCCTCCCGTGACGCCGTCACGTCCGAGCACACAGCTACCTCAGACCTCGGGGCTCTGCCCCGAACCCCGGCCACCGCTTCAGAGATGCACCCGGCATAGCTGCGGAATGCAGTTGGGGGAGGAGGGGGTTGGGGTGGTGATCTCCTTACGACGTCACCCGGAGGGCATGTCAGCGAACCTCGGTGCCGAGAACCCCTGACTTGGTCTGAGACTGCCGCCGCAAGGAGATCACCACTCGCCGAGTCAGACGGAGCCCGGGGTCATCCCGTCAAAGCTCATCCGCAGCCAGTCCTCCGACCCGAACGCCTGCCAAAACATCAATGAGTTGCCCGCAGGCTCAACTCTGAACCGAGCCTCGCACCCTTCGACCGCGTCGAATACCCACCGCTTGCTCCCCGTCCAGTCGATCCGCGCCTGCACCTCGTGTCGACCGGGACTTACCTGCACACGGAGTACCTGACCACGTCGAATTTCGCCTACCTCGTATCCGTCCACGACAAGCCGATACGCACGGAGACGGTCCCGCCATACCGCTGGCGGCCGGTAGAACGCGATGCTGGAGAGTCCCGTCACGGCGGCCATCATGCCCCCTGCTCACAAGCTGGGTAGTCAGCCGAATGTATGACAGCGTCCGTGCCTGCGGCGTGCCAGATGGCCGTGCCATGGAGGGTTGCGGGCGGGCATCAACGGGCGGAAGCCTGGCCATGACGACTAGGTACTTCGGTCATTACGGTCGAGTCCTGGCGGTCTTCCAAACTGAAGGTGCACCGGTCAGTGGGGGGACCCGGCTGGTCCGCCACGAAACCTGCCAAGAGATCGCAGGCTGGGAGGTAGGGGTCCTCCAGTCACGGCCAGGCTGCTGCGCGCTGCCTCGTAGAAGCCGTCTCGTGCTGCTGCCGCGATCTGAAGTGCTTCCTCCCACGTCACGTCTGACACTTCAATCCCTCGCGCGATTAGTTCCATCTTCCATACTGCTTTTCGCCAATCACGTGCGGCGCTAACCGTCGTAGCATCACCTGTTAGCAGCACGTTCTCCCAGATCGCCGCGCGCTCCGTTTCAGCTTGGGCCAGCGCAGCAAGCCCAGCTTCTCGATCGATCGGTTGTGTCTTTGCGTTCGGACGGTTCGGCGCGGACAGGCGGCCAGTCAAGAACTGAATGTGCTTTAGTGATCGACCGTAGTCGGCATAGGCGTCGAGCCGCCGTTGGTCCCACCGAACACTGTGCTCGCGTCGCCACCGCCTCCGATCCCCGACTTCCGTCGCCACGATCGTGCCGATCACACCGACGAGAACACCCACTAGCGCAGGCAGCTGATCCGCGAGGGCCTCCATGTCCAGAAGCGTGTCATCCGCGTGCCACACACAGCAGTGCTCCCGGCGTTGGGGCCGCGGGACGGCGAGGACTGACCGGGATGACGTCGGGGCACACCTGGGGCACATGAGGGTGTGAAACAGCGGGAAAAGCCGACCACTGACGAAGAGCGCTTGGCGCGAATCTCTCCAGGCCGGAGATGTTCACCTTGGCGAACTCTAGAACGTGGGCCGTTCCGCTTCAACGTCTGCCGGCCAACTAGCGGCGACGCTCGACCTGCTCTGACACACGAAACTCGGTGCCGCATTGCGTGCAGGTGGCGCGACCAAACAGGTACATCAGCGTCGTGGCAACGGAGTGCTGGCCCGCCTGCACGCTCAGCGAGTACAACCTTCGTCCAGCACCGTCCAGCTCGGTCGGCTCGGCCGGGAACAGCGGTGCCTTCTCGACATCAGATCTGGTTGCGTAGTCCTCATGGGTGGCAAAACAACCATGATCGCCGAACACCACGAACAGCGATGTTCCGCAGGCCGGACAATCGGTCTCGATCTCACCGTGCCCGATCCGGTCTAGCTCCGTGCCCCACACTTCGTCGCCATCCAGTGCCATGACGGCTCGCAGGCGGTAGATGAAGGCCGGCGGATCGGTAGGTGTCATAGCCCAGCCAGCGGCCAGGTGTTGCAGAGCCGTCAACGGTTCGGCGTACAGAGGCCATGACGTTTCGTCCAGGCGTGTCGCGATCTGCCCGGCAAGGATCAAGACGTTGTCGCGGTCGGATGGCTCGAAGCGGGCCGCAATGTCGGCCAGACACGGAAGAAGCGTCGCCTCATCCATGTCTGGGAAGCCGTAATGGCACGCCGTCACGTACAACTCATCCCAGGCCGTCGCGTGCGGGTCGGCTGCGGCGCGTGCCAGCAGTGCCTCGGTCTTCGACACGGCGGCTATCCAATCATGCGGCGAAGGCACTGACCGTCCGAGGTCTGAGGCCGTGCCCGCTGCGTGCCCGTTGCTGAAGGAAGCACCGGGGAACCACGGCACACGCCAGGCACCGCACCAACGGCCCGACCTCGGCAAGGCCAGGTTGACGGCTACGCCGGACATGAGCGGATCGGGCTTCCCAAGCTGCTTGTCCCCACTGAGTTGAACCGCTCCGAGCCATACTGGGCCGTGCTCAAAGATCAGGGGTTCGAGGCAGCGGTCGCAGCTGTGTTTGGCCAACTCGCGGAGGGCATCCCGCTGAACGATGTGATCGCCTTCCTGCGCGCCGAGGGTTTCAACCAGATCGACTCCATCAGGGTCCTCATGCACGCGGCCGGCCTGAACCTCGCCGAAGCGAAGCAGGCCATCGACATGAGTCCGGCCTGGCAGGACCAACAGGAGGCTAACGAAGCTCTCCGGCGAGATCTCTGGGAAGCGGCTCGAGCCATGTCGGATATCGCTGATCCCGACCTGCCACACCACGGGCCATCCACGGGCCATAAGTCGGGGTGAAGGAGGGGTAACCGAGGCCACTCGGGACCGGGTCCCCACCAGCTGAACCGAGGTCGGAGATGCTGATCTGGCCGATTCCCAAGCTGACAGTGAGGGTTCGATTCCCTTCACCCGCTCCACACGAAAAAGCCCAGGCCGGAAGCGATTCCGGGCCTGGGCTTTCGTTTACGCCATCAGCGGGATGCCGGTCGGGGTAGAGGCCGAGGTCCGGGGACATCGGCGGGCGGCCGAGATCGTCAGGGATCAGGTCACCGCCGCCGACCAGGATCGCGACAGGTCATGCGGCGTGCCGACGGCAGGTGGGTCGGGCTTCCCAAGCTGCTTGTCGGCCCGGCCGGCTCTCGCGATATTTGCGCCATGATCCGCATAGTGAGGCCCGACTGGCGCCGGGTCGTCGCAGAAGCGCCTTTTGATTCAAGCGCGGGGGGGTGCATGCACTCGAAGGGTTCGATCTTATGCGCCGCATGCGCAAGGCCGCACACCGCCCGTTGGGTGGACGTTGATCCCAACCAATGGGGCTAGTTCTGTACGTCGATGCCGTGTCATGGTTTCCCCACCGCAAAAATCATCGAAGGGGGCCCGATGGCAGCGACGCCGTCCACCATCATGAAAAAGGGCGCGGGCCAGCGTGGAATTGCCTTCCTACGTGAGGCAGGCGCTGCTCTGGTCGAGGGCGCAGCCGTCGTTCTTGCCCTCTCAGTCGCGATACTGGCGGCCTGGTTCGTGACGGCGATGATCTCCATCAACGGCGCCGCACTGACGGCCCTCGGCTCGTTGGCGCTGGTGGTGCTGCTGGCGCTCGGGAAAGCGGTCTACGAGAGGTTGATCGACCGAGCTGCGGATGCGATAACCGGGCAGCCAAAGGACTCACGCACCGCTGAGGAATAATGGGCGGCCGTTGATCGTCAGCGGAACTTGGCGCGACGTTCGACGAGAGCCCGCGCCGGATGGGTCTTGAGCATTTGGCGGCCGCAGTCGATGACACTGGGACCGCCTGGCCGGCGGGTCGCCGCATCACACATGTCCGCAAAGGCACACGGAAGGCCCGCGCCGCCGGCTAGACGGGACAACCCGAGGTAAGGGTGGCGATGTGGTTCGCGACCAAGCCCAGCAGGCCGCATGCGAGAGTGAAACTGGCCCCCCATCCCAGCACGAGCGCCGATCGTGTTCCACGGCGACGCCGGAGCAGCAGCGCCAACGCACCCGATGATGCGATCACGTCGACAGTCGCGGCCAGCACAAGTGCCAGCGCCAGCCCGTCATGCTCGTCGCATCCCTCCAACCGCAGCCACGCTCCGGCAAGGTAGACCGCGACGGCAAACAGATGTATCGCGATTCCGAGCATGAACGCGGGCACGGCGCCTGCCGGCACCGGCGAGCGGCTGCCGGACGGCACCCGGGCAGGCTCCTGCTCGACACTCATCTGACCGCCCCTCATCGTTGACAATGATCTGCGGCCGTGAGTCCTCGCGGTAGAGGCCGACGCCCGGTCCATGCGAAAGGCCTGGCGAGACACGAGTCTCGGCCAGGCCTTTTCGACTATCGATCGCCGGTCCGCAGGTCAGGGCTTCAGTGCTGGTCGAGGGTGGCGACCTCTCGTACGGCGTCCGCGATGGCACGGAAGTCCTTGCGCAGGATCGCCCCGTGGTTGCTGGCGACCTTCGCACTGATCCCGATGTGCTGGTTGCGGGCGACCACCGCGTCGAGGCCGGCGCGGATCCGTTCCTGCTCGTCACCGCGGCTGCCCAGGGACGTTCCCGAGGCGACCACGTACCGGGTCGGGCCGGTGATGGCGTCCAGCACCGGGCCCAGCTCCCGCTCGCGGGAGATCCGGCCGATCTCGATGTTGCTGTCGGCCTGCTGGTCGGCGGTCATCCGCGGGATCAGGCCGGTCGGGCGCAGCAGCGGCGTGAACCAGCCCATCCGCCGGAACATCGTGCGGATCCGCTGCTCCATGGCCTCGTCGAGCCAGTCGTACGGGAATGCGCCGTCGACCAGGACCGCGCCCATGGTGCGCTCCGGATTCCGGCTGGCCCAGTGCGCCCCGACGAACGCCCCGTAGGACCAGCCCACCAGCAGCGCCCGCTGCACGCCCCGGGCCGCGAGCACAGCGTCGACGTCGCGGACGGCGGCCTCGAAGGAGTAGTCCGCCGAGCGCTGCGACTTGCGGCCGCGGGCCCGCTCGTCGTAGGTGATGTGCCGCCATCCGGGCCCGAGTTCGGCGATGACCCGCCGCCAGTACCCCTGGGTGGCGAACTGGCCGTTGAGGTAGAGGACGGGGACGCCGGTTCCGCCGGTGTCGGTGACGGCCAGGGCCGTGTCGTCGACCGGCACCATGCCGGTCCACTTCGTATCGGTCGAGGAGTTGCTGTTCATGACGGGTGGCTCCTTCTTCACAGGCTGCGGGCGGTGATGTCGCCGTGGTCGGTGGTCGCGTGGATGGTCAGGCGGGGCGCGCCGTCGGTGTTGCTCAGCGCGTTGTGGATCCGGCCGTAGCTGGTGCCGGCGTCCAGGGAGGCGGAGACTCCGGCGGCGGCGCCGACCGTCACGTCGCCCGTGCGGGTGCGCAGCACGACCGTGCCGGAGCCGGCCTCGGCGATGGTGATGTCGCCCTTCTGGGTGCTGATGTCCGCCGGGCCGGTGAGGCGGCCGACGGTGATGTCGCCGGCGTGGGCGGTGACGCGCACGCTCGCGGCCTCGTCGATCTTGACTGCGCCGACCGCGCCTTCGCAGGTGACGTCGCCGAGCCGCCCGACGCCCCGGAACTCGACGGCGGAGGCCTTCGTCTCGACGCGGGATCCGGCGGGCAGTCGAACCGTCACCTCGACGGATCCGGACTGGCCGAGGATCTGGTTCTTCTCCGCCGGGGCCGTGATCCGCAGGACGCCGTCGTCGAAGGTGACCGTGGTCAGCTCGGCCGCCTTCACGTCGCGGCTCTTGGCGGCGCTGGCCGGCAGGACCTCGACGACGGTGTCGGACCGGTCGGCGGCGATGAACTGGATGCGCCCGGCGGGGATGTCCAGGACGGCGGAGATCGTGGCGAGGGTGTCGAACTTCTGCATCGTGTACTCCAGCGCTTGGCGGTTGTTTCTGATGTGCGAAACGCTACGTTGCGTTCGAATATCTCGCAACAAGTTCGTTGCGCGTATGCACTGTCATCGCAGGTAAACGGCGAGAAATCGTTGCAACAGGCCTGAAGCTAACGCAATGCAACAGTCATGAACGTTGCATTGGACTACGACCGAACGCTACGATGGCCGCACCAGGAAGCACGGAAGGGGATCACGTTGCCGGGAGGCAGACTCACCCAGCAGGAACGTCAGCAGATCGCGCTGGGACTGGCCGACGGCCTCGCCTACGCGGAGGTCGCCCGGCGTCTCGACCGGCCCACGTCGACGATCACGCGCGAGGTGATGCGCAACGGCGGCCCTACCGCCTACCGTGCCGACCTGGCCCACCGGGCCACCGAGCGGCGCGCTCACCGGCGCAGGGCCACCCTGCCCCGCGGACAGGGCGCGGTCGCGCAGGGCCATGGGCGCGACCCCGAGGCCGTGCGCGAGTACGAGGAGGCGTTCACCACCCTGCTGATGCACCAGGGCCTGCCCAAGATGATGGCCCGGGTGCTGACCTGCCTGTTCATCGCCGACGCGGGCAGCCTCACCGCGTCCGAACTCGTCCAGCACCTGCAGGTCAGCCCGGCGTCGGTGTCCAAGGCGATCGCGTTCCTCGAAGAGCAGGGCCTCATCCGCCGGCAGCGCGACGAGCGCCGCCGCGAGCGCTACTTCGTCGACGACGACGTCTGGTACCAGTCGACGATCGCCAGCGCCCGCGGCATCGCCCAGGTCGCCGAGACCGCCCGCAAGGGCGTCGACGTCCTCGGCCCCGGCAGCCCGGCCACCGTCCGCCTGGAGAACATCGCCCGCTTCAGCGACTTCATCAGCGAGAGCATCTTCCGCGCCGCGGAGCAGGTCCGGGAGATCCTCTATACGAAACCCACGAGCCCGGACGGCACCGGCGAGGCGGGCTCAGCCCGCGGATAGGCCGCGGCCTGCTACTTCTCCTGCTGCCGGCGCACCAGCTCGGTGATCCAGATGGGCGCGAACGGGGACGTGCAGTTCGGCGGCGTCGGGTAGTCCTTGAGCACTTCCAGGCGCTCACCGATGTCGATGGCACGGGCACGGTGCTCGGCGTGGTCGATCCCGATCTGCGCCAGGCAGTGGTTCATCGCCCACTGCAGGCGGTCCGGGGCGCCCTTCATCTCCGCCTCGATCACGTCGAGCAGCCCGGGGAGGTCGAGGCCCGCCGGCTTCTTCGCGACACGTTCGGTGGTCAGTGCCCAGCCGGCGCTCGCGACCACCGGGTCCGGGTCGGCGAACCAGGCCAGGCGCAGCTGCTCGGCGTGCGGGTTCTTCTTCACCACGTAGTTGACGAGCCAGTCGTGCACCTTGGGGGTGCCCGCCTCGCGCAGCATGGCGTCCAGCTCGTCGCGCCCGAACGCCTTCGGCCGGCAGATCAGGAGCGCCATCAGGCGCGCCGCGCTGTCGCCGGTGGCCCAGAGCCGCTGGGCGAGGTCCTGCTGCGTCTTCAGGGGCTTCGCGAGCTCGCGCAGCTTGCCGAGGTTCACCCCGTGGTCGTCGCCGTGTCTGGCGTTGACCTCGCGGATCTTCGGATCGTCGAGCGCGGCCAGCTCGGCCATCACCTCGGCCACCGTCGTCCCGTCCACCGTCGTCCCGTCCACCTCAGCCTCCTGTCCGTCAGGTAGTCAGCCTACGAGGAAAGCGCGGTCGCCCGGTCCGCTGGGCCGGGCTCAGCCTGCGGACCACCGCACCGGTGGATCAGGCACCGTCGCGGGCTTGGCCGGTTTCGGGCCGACCATGCAGTGGCTGGTGGTGTGCACGCCGGGCGGGGCGGCATCGGTGGCGAAGCCGGTGGCGAACGCGGCCGCCAGGGCGAGCGCGCCGACGATCCCGCCGATCGCGAAGTCACGCGACTTCGCCGAGTCGGTCTCGAAGAGCGTGGACACGCTGCCCAGGAAGACGATGCACCACGGCACGACGCCGAGGAAGGCGGCGCTCATGTACCACGCCTGCGCGCAGTTGCCGAACTGCGATCGGCCCACCAGCAACGCCATCAGGGCCGGACACAGTCCGACCAGGACACCCGCGCACCGTCGCGCCCATCTCGACGCCCCCATGCGGCGAGGCTACGTGGCCCGGCCGGATTCGTGGGGGCAGCGGTTCAGCCTGCCAGCACCTCGGACAGCGTCGCCGGCTGGAGTCCCCGCTCGGCCAGCCCACGCAGGATGTGCGGCAGGGCCTCGTCGGTGAAGCGGGCGTTGGCCTCGGTGACGTGCAGGATTATCACGGAGCCGGGCTTGACCTTCTTGAGCACCGCGTTGACGATCGGCTTCCAGCTGGTGGCGAACGGGTCGCCGCTGACGACGTCACCGTCGACGACGGTCAGGCCCAGCGGGGACATGGCGCGCAGCGCCGCCCGGTCGTGGCACAGGCCGGGAAAGCGGAAGTAGCGGGTCTGGCGTCCGCCGTACCGCTCAATGATCTTGAAGGTCTTCGCGACGTCCTCGGTCATCGCGGCCGACGGGATGCGCGGCAGGTCGTAGCACCCGGCGGTGAAGGCCTGGTGGCCGAAGGTGTGGTTGGCCAGCTCGAAGCGCGGGTTGCCGGCGAGGCGCGCGGTCAGCTCGGGGTAGCGCTGCACCCACTTGCCCGTCAGGAAGAACGTGGCCGGGACCTGGTCGCGCTCCAGCATCTCGATGATCCGGACGTTCGCGTACGACGTGACGCTGCCCTTGTCGAGCTGCGCCAGCATGCGGTCGGTCATGTCCGCGTCGAAGGTGAGCGCGACCAGATTGCCCGTGCGCGGTCCGTGGTCGACCACCGGCGGCAGCAGGCCGGGCTTGGTCTGGCCGGGCTTGCCTGGCGGTGCGGTCGGTGACGCCGACGGGCTCGGCGTCACCGGCGGGGCGGCCGTGGTCGGCGGAGCCGCGCTGCTGGTGGATGCGGCCACGAAGGCCGGTTCGTCCGTTTCTGCACCGCATGCGGCGAGCAGGAGGACTGCAGCGAGCAGCCCGGGTACAGCCGAGGGGAGGCGCACGCGGCAATGATCGCAGCAAGGGGACCGCCCGCGTCACCCCTATCCGAAACTCAGCGCAGCAGGCTGCCCGCGATCTCGCGGCCCTGCGCTGTCCACGGCGCGGGCCGGCCGGTGCGGTCCATCTTGACCATGACCCGGCGACCGTCGGCGAAGACCGTCGCGCCGTCCTCGGACAGGAAGCGGAAGCCGTAGACGGCGCTGGTCTCGCCCATGCTGTCCAGCCAGAACTGGACCAGGATCGGGCCGGTGCCGCGTACGGGCGCGTGGTAGGTGATGGTGAACTCGCGCACCGCGGCGATCATGTCGGGGCTGCTCGGCACCCCGTCCTGGAACCCGTAGCCGTGCTCGGCCCAGAACTCCGACATGGCCCGCTCCAGGACCAGGGCGTAGCGGGCGTTGTGCATGATGCCGACGATGTCCAGATCGTCGATGTGGACGACGGCCCGGCGGACCGTGCCGGTGGTGGTGTCGAGCGTGGCGGTGGTCATCTCGGGCCTTTCAGTGGTGCGGTAGCAGGTCGGGGTCGGTGGCGAGGCCGCGCAGGCGGGCGAGCACGGCCTGGCGGGCGTCGTCGAGGCTGCGCGCCAGCAGGCGCGAGTGCAGCAGCGCCGCGACCCCGGCCGCGTCGACCTCGAAGGCCAGCCGCCGGGGCACCGTGTCGGGCGGCAGCTCGCCCAGCTCCACGGCCTCGGTGACCAGGCGCTCCAGCAGCGTGATCCACTCCGCGAGGACCATCGCGAGCCGGTCCGGCACCGTGCCGGTGCGGCCGGTGGACTCGAACTCGGCGATGGCGAAGAAGCAGCCGCCGGGCAGCGCCCGCTCGCTGTAGAAGGCCAGGCGGGACTCGTGCAGCGCGAACAGCCGGCGCACCCCGCGGGGCCGGTCGAAGGCCGGGCCGACGACACGGCGGGCCCACTGGTCGCGGGCGTGCTCGATCGCGGCGAGCTGCAACTCCTCCTTGGAGGACCAGTGCGCGAAGAGCCCGGACTTGCTGACGTGCAGCCGTTCGGCGAGCTGGCCGAGGGACAGGCCGTCGAGCCCGGCTTCGCTGGCCAGCGCCACGGCGGCGTCGAGCACCGCGGTGCGGGTGCGCTCGCCGCGGGCCAGCCGCCCGTCCGTTCCGGTCATGGTGCCAGACTATTAAGAAGACCGATCGGTCGTACGGTTTTGTGAGGCGACTCACCGCATCGCGGCACTTCAGACGGCTTTGTCAGGGGACGACGAGGGTCAGCTGGCGGGTGCCGGTGGCGATGCTGATGCGCTGCCCCCAGGCCAGCACCAGGTGGTCGGCCTCGACGCCGTCGGCGAAGGCGACCAGGCGCTCGCTCTCGCTGGTCAGCGTGAGGCGCTGGCCCGAGCCGACGCGGCCGGCGGTGAGGCCCGCGCCGGTGGCCGGCGAGGGCCAGGCCTCGCGGACGAACCAGCACAGCTCGGAGGCGTCCGGGCCGGGCAGGGTGCCGGCCAGGTCCCGCATCAGCGCGACCGAGCCGCACCAGCCGGTGGCGCCCGTGCCCGTGCCGACCAGCACGCCGGACGACGAGTGCCGCTCCTGCTCCCCCTGCGGCGTGGCGATGACGTATCGCGACGACTGGTGGGTCTGGTGGCCGATGTAGATCTCGTTGAGACCGGCGAGCTGCTGACCGTCGTCGAGGGTGGCCACGGCCATCGCGCGCGACTGGGTGGGCGCGCGCCCGGCGAGCACCGCCGGCAGCAGGTCCGCCAGGTCGCGGGCGGCGAACCTGGCCAGCACCCCGGGATTGCGGTCGGGCTCGGGGTTGACCCCCAGCACCGGCTGCCCGGCGAGATACTTCGCCACGTTCGCGACCAGGCCGTCCTGCCCGACGGTGACCACGATGTCCTCCGCCGCGAACAGGAACCGGGACAGGTCGTCGCGGTGCACCTGCCCCCGCCGCCAGTCCGCCGGCAGGGCGGCGCTGACCGTGGCCAGCGCCGCCTCCTGCGCGGCGTGCCGCGCCTCGACCTCGGCGATCTCCCTCCCCCGTTCCTTCAGGAAGTACGCCGCCGCGGCCCGGGTGCCGTGCCGGCCCAGCAGCTCGTCGAGCTCGCTGCGCCGGGACACCACGACCGCCCGCGGGGCGAGCGTCGCGCTCATCGGAGCGCTCCGCCGCGCCGCGGGATCTGCTCAGTCCGCTCGTTCATCTGCCCGCTCCGCCTGTCCCGGCCGCACCGGTCAGCGGTCCGACGAGCCCGCGCCGAAGCGCGAGAGCAGGCCGGTGACAACGTCGGGCGTGACCGTGAGCTGGCCGATCTCCGGCAGTTGTCCGGCCAGCTCACGCAGCGCCAGGCCGCGCAGCACCTCGGGGGGCAGGTCCCGGTAGGCGGCGAGCTTGGCCGCCTCGGCCTCACCCTGGGCGACGCCGAGCGCGCGCACGCCCGCCGCCTTCGCCTCGGCCAGCAGCTGCTCCTTCTCCGCCTCGGCGGCGTTGAGCAGCTTCTCGCGCTCGGCGCGGCCCTGCGCCTCGACGAGCTGCGCGGCGGCGACGAGTTCGGCCTTGCGGCGGGTGTTGGCGCCGTTCTGCTCGACGAGCTGCTGCTCGCGCCGGGCCAGCTCGATCTTGTTCTGGAGCTCGTTCTCCGCGATGCCGCGCTCCTGCTCGACGGCCTGCGCGCGGCGGGCGAAGGTGGCCCGGTCGGCCTCGACCTGCACCGCCTCCCGGGTCGGGGTCTGCAGCGCGCGCTCCAGCTCGGGCTCGGGCCGGATCGCCACCACCCGGGCGCTGACCACCTGCACCCCCAGATCGGACAGTCGCGGCTCGTTGCCCAGCGCGGCCGACACCGCCTCGCGGACCGCGGCGACCTCGGTCAGCGCCTCGGCCAGCGGCAGCCGGGTGAGCAGGTCGAGCGCGGGCTGCTGGGCCAGCTCGGCCAGCAGGGTCGCGATCTGGTCCAGCGGCCGGGCGCGGGCCTTGCCCTGGTACGGGTCGATCGAGAAGTCGAGCCGGCCGACCGCGACGGCCGGGTCGGCCACCCGGTAGGTGACCGTGGCCTGCACGGTGACGTCGGTGAAGTCGCTGGTGCGGGCGTGGAACAGCAGCGGCAGCTCGCGGTCGTCGACCGGCACCTCGCTGAGCACCGCGGTCAGCGGCCGATACCAGAAGGCCAGGCCGATGCCCTCCCGCTTGGCCCGGCCGCGCACGCTGTGGCGCACCCAGTTCGTCGGCGTGCTGCGCAGGTGGCGCAGGAAGAAGCGCTTGGACACGTCAGCCATCGTGATCGTTCTCCTTCGGAGGATTCCCCGGTCCCTTTTTCGTCATGCTGACGATAAGCCCTGTGCTACATTCTCGTCAAGGTGGTGATAAATCAGATGGCCGACTTCTCCAGTCCCGGCGGCTCCGTCTCCGTCACAGCCGACCTGGTCGTGCTGACGGTGCAGAGCAGCGAGTTGCGGGTCCTGCTGGTGCGCCGGGGCATCGAGCCCTACCGGGGGGCCTGGGCGCTGCCCGGCGGCTTCGTGCTGCCCGACGAGGACCTCGACGCGGCCGCCGTACGCGAGCTGCGGGAGGAGACCGGGCTGACCGCGCCGGTGGGCCACCTGGAGCAGCTGGCCAGCTACGGCACGCCCGGCCGGGACCCGCGGGGGCGCGTGGTGACCGTGGCCTACCTGGCGCTGCTGCCGCACCTGCCCGCGCCGGTCGCGGGCAGCGATGCCGAAGGCGCGGCCTGGGCGGCGCTACCCGTCGGGGAGCTGGCCTTCGATCACGAGCGCATCCTGGCCGACGGGGTCGAGCGCGCCCGCGCCAAGCTGGAGTACTCCCCGCTGGCGACGGCGTTCTGCCCGCCCGAGTTCACCATCACGGAGCTGCGCGAGGTCTACGAGACGGTCTGGGACGCCCGGCTCGACCCGCGCAACTTCCACCGCAAGGTGACCGGCACACCCGGCTTCGTCGAGCCGGTGGGCCGCAGCATCGCCGCCGAACGCGGCCGCCCAGCCCAGCTCTTCCGCCGCGGCCCCGCCCGCCTCCTCCACCCGCCCATGCTCCGCCCCACCCCCTGACCCCGCCCTCCACCCGGCACAACTCTTGAAGACTCGCGGCCTCGGAGTTGTTCGGGGAGGCCGACTCCTTAAGAGTTGCGCCGGGGGCGGGGGCGGGGGCGGGACGGGGTGGGTCAGGCGGGGCGGCCGAAGCTGTGGATGGGGGCCGCGTCCATGCGGCGCATGGCGATGGGTTTGCCGGTCTGGGAGGCGTGGACGATCCAGCCGTTGCCGGCGTACATGCCGACGTGGTGCAGGTCGCTGTAGTAGAAGACGAGGTCGCCGGGCTTGAGGTCGGCGCGGCTGACGGACTTGACGTTGGCGCGCTGGGACCTGGCGTTGTGCGGCAGGGAGACACCGGCCTGGGCCCAGGCGGCCATGGTCAGGCCGGAGCAGTCGAAGGTGCTCGGGCCGGCGTCGCCCCAGCCGTACATCTTGCCGATCTGGCGGCAGGCGAACTGGACCGCCTTGCCGGCGGGGCCGCCGGGATACGCCGTCGGGCAGGCGACGGGGGCGAGCGCGCCGGTGCCGCTGCCGCTGCCGTACGCCTGCAGGCGCAGCTTGTTCAGCTTCGCGATCTCCGCCTCGACGGCCTTGGACCGGGTGGCCTGCTCGGCCTCGATCTTGGTGAGCTGCGCGATCGTCTCGTCCAGCGGCTGCTTCACCGCGTCCAATGCCGACTTCGCGGCCAGCGTGTCCGCGATCCGTTCCTTCTTGTCGTGCGCCAGCTGGTCGAGCACGAGCAGCCGCTGCGCCATGACACCGGCGTCGCCGCTGCGCAGGAAGGCGTTGACCTGGGCCAGGGTGCCGCCACGGTAGAGCTGGTCGGCCAGCGCGCCGATGCGGGCCCGGGCGACCTGCACCTTCTGCTCCAGGGGTGCGAGCTGCGTGGCCAGCTCGTCGGCCTTCTTACGCTGCTTGGCCAACTTGAGCTTGGTGGCGTTGTGCTCTTCGATGACCGGCTCGAGCTTTTCCCACTGCTCGTCGATCTGTTTCTCGATCTCGGCCGGCGTGGGGGCCGCGTGGGCCTGCGCCGCTGGCGCGAGCAGGGCGAGGAGGACGACGGCGGCCGTCATGAGGCCGCGGCGTATGCGTGGTGCACTGGGGAGCCCCGCGTCGAGGGGCCGATTATGGCTACACACGGGGATTCACGTTAGGCAAGACCGTTACAAGAACGCAATTCGGCCGATGCCGCCGCGTGTCACCAGGCGTTCTATCCGATCGCGACGAACAGGTCGTCGACCGTGCCGTGGAACTGGTCGTTGCCGGGGGCCACACCCTTGCCGCCGATCCGCAATGGAGCGTCGTTCTCGACGCTCAGCTCGGCCGGCACGGCGGCCGTGCCCTGCGGCACCCCGTCCACCGAGATGCGCAGCACGGACCCGTCCCGCGCGCACTCGACGGTGTGCCAGCGTCCGTCGGCGACGCCTCGCGCGGCCTGCGCCACGTGGATGACGTTCTTTCCGCGCTGCGGCCCGGCCAGGACGCAGGAGGGCTTGCCCTCGATGCCGTCCACCTGCAGCTTGAACTGCGTGCCGAACTGCGAGTAGCCCTTCTGCAGCACGTTCGAGCCCTTGCTGGTCTCGGCGGGGGCCATCAGCACCGCGGCTCCCCAGCGGAACGCCCGCAGGCGGGGGTTGAGCGCCGCGTCGGCGCCCGCGTCGAGGATCGCTCGCGGGCACTGCTTCTCGTCGGCTTTCTTGCAGGGGCCGGGGAAGCGCACCGCGAAGTCGCCGTCGCGCGGCACGAGCGCGACGTCGCCGCCGGTCTGGCTCTCCTCGCGCACGGCCAGGGGCCCGGCTGCCGCGCCGACCACGCGGGCCCGCTCCAGACCGTCGGCGAAGTCGAACACCACGCCCTGGCGGGTGACCTGGGCGGACGGGCTGGGAGCAGCGGCACTGGGGCTCGGGGAGGTCGGCGGTGAGGGCGGCGTGGCACTGGGGGACTCAGGCTCGTCGCTGGACAGCCACACCGCCGCGACCGTGACGACCACGGCCAGCAGCACCAGTCCAGCGATGATCGCGGGCCACCGTTTGAATCCCATTTGCCCATATTTACCAGAACGGCAGCCGGCACGGCCTCACGCAGCCATTGAAGAATAGTTTCATGTTGGCAACGCGTATCGGTAACTATTGACTAACCGTACGGCCGAGGGCAGGGTGACCGCATCGGACAGTCGAAGGGAGCCGTACGTGTCACCCCGATTCCCCCTGCGCCGGCTGGCGCTGCTCACCGCGGTGGGCCTGGGACTCGGCGCCGGCGTTTCGCCGGTGGCCGCCCAGGCCGCATCGCCACTTACCCGGCAGGCCGACTACGAGGCCGCCGCCCAGGAGTACGGCGTACCCGCGGACGTGCTGCTGGGCGTCTCCTATCTGGAGTCCCGCTGGGACGCCAACGCAGGCGCGCCCAGCACCTCGGGCGGCTACGGCCCGATGCACCTCACCGACGCGGCCTACTTGGCCGCCCTGGCCCCCGCAGCCGAACCGGAGGCCGCGGGTGACCCCGTGCCCGCCGAGGACGCCCGCGGCGACGACAGCCGCCCGCGAGCGGTCGGCCACCCCGACGGCGCCCCGGCTCCGGCCGAGGCGTCGCTGCACACGCTGCCGGCCGCGGCGGAGCTGACCGGCCTGCCCGCCGAGACGCTGCGCACCGACCCGGTCGCCAACATCCGCGGCGGAGCCGCGCTGCTGGCCTCGTACCAGCAGGCGCTGGGCGCGCCGAAGGGCGCGGACACCGACCCGGCTGCCTGGTACGGCGCGGTCGCGCGCTACTCCGGCGCGGACACCGAGCAGGCCGCGGCGGCGTTCGCCGACGAGGTGTACGCGACGCTGCGCGACGGCGTCGCCCGCACCACCGACGAGGGCCACGCGCTGAGCCTGAACGCCCGGTCGGTGACCCCGGTCAAGGACTGGCTGATCCGGCTCGGCCTGCGCAAGCTGGCCCGGCCCGACGGCATCGAGTGCCCCATCGACATCTCGTGCGAGTCGCTGCCCGCCCCGTACGAGGCGTTCGGCGACGGCGACTACGGCAACCACGACAAGGGCAACCGGCCGCAGGCGCAGCGCATCGAGTACATCGTCATCCACGACACCGAGGCCAGCTGGGCGACCACCCTCAAGCTGGTCGCCGACCCGACGTACGTCAGCTGGCACTACTCGCTGCGCTCGGTCGACGGGCACATCGCCCAGCACGTCAAGGCCAAGGACGTCGGCTGGCACGCGGGCAACTGGTACGTCAACGCCAAGTCCATCGGCCTGGAGCACGAGGGCTTCGCGGCGCAGGGCGGCTGGTACACCGAGGCGCTCTACCGCACCTCGGCGAAGCTGGTGCGGCACCTGGCGCTGCGGCTGGGCATCCCGCTGGACCGCAAGCACATCATCGGCCACGACAACGTGCCCGGCACCATCACCTCGACGGTCGCCGGCATGCACTGGGACCCGGGCCCGTACTGGGACTGGTCGCACTACTTCGACCTGCTCAAGGCCCCGTTCCGCGGGCTGCCGGAGCCGTTGGCGGGCCACGCCGGGCTGGTCACCATGAACCCGGACTTCGCCACCAACAAGCCGGCGTTCACCGGCTGCACCGGCGCGGCGAGCAACCCGTGCCCGCTGCGCGCCAGCTCGTCGGTCATCCTGCGCACCGCGCCCGACCTGACCGCCCCGCTGGTCCGCGACCCGGGCCGGTGCGGCACGAAGGCGAGCACCATGCTGATCAGCGACCACTGCGCGCGGGCCTCGGCCGGCCAGACGTACGCGGTCGCCGAGCGGGCCGGGGAGTGGACCGCGATCTGGTACCTCGGCCAGAAGGCCTGGTTCCGCAACGCCGACGCGGGACCGCTGTGGAACGTCGGGTTCGTGGTCGAGCCCAAGCCGGGCCTGGCGAGCATCCCGGTGTTCGGCCGGGCCTACCCGGAGGCGGCGGCCTACCCGGCCGGCGTGCCGGTGCAGGCGGTCAGCCCGCTGGCGCAGTACACGATCGCGGCGGGTCAGCGGTATGCGGCCGGGCCGGTGCTCGCCGGGGAGTACTACCGCGCCACCACGTTCGACTGGTCGGCCCCCGGTGACGGCACCGTCATCCGGGGCGGGCAGCAGTACGTGCAGATCCAGTTCGGCCAGCGCATCGCCTACGTGCTCCGGGCCGACGTCGTGCTGAAGCCGGCGGTCAGCTTCTGAGCCGGTGACATGGAGAAGGGCTCCCCGCGATCGGCGGGGAGCCCTTCTCCATGTCCGGGGTCGGTCAGCTGGGGCGCACGTATCCGGCCAGCGGCATCGTGTCGATGTAGGCCATGCGCACCACGTCACCGGTGTGCGGTGCGTGCACCATGACCCGCCTGCCGTTCACCGTGCCGACGTACATGCCGACGTGGTGAAGCCCGTCGTTGGGGTAGAAGAACACCAGGTCGCCGGTCTGCGGCGTGCTGACCCGGGTGCCCTCGCCCCACTGCGCCTTGGTGTAGTGGGAGAGGCTCACGCCCGCCTTGGCCCAGGCCCACTGGGTCAGGCCGGAGCAGTCGAAGTGATCCGGCCCGTCGGCGCCGTAGACGTAGCTCTTGCCGATCTGCTTGCACGCCCAGGTGGCCGCCGTCTGGCCCTTGCCGCCGATGGCGGTCGCCGGGCACAGCGAGCCGATCTTGTAGCTGCCGCCGGGCGCGCCGCTGCCGTATGCCTTGAGGCGCAGCGCCTGCAGCTTGCTCATGTCCGCCTCGATGGCCTGCTTCTTCTTGGCCATCTCCTCGTCCTTGGCCTTCTGGTCGGCGATGGCCTTGTCCAGCGCGGCCTTCTCGACGTCGAACTTGGCCTTGGCCTCCGAGGTCGCCGAGATCTGCTCCTGCTTGCCGTGGGCGATCTGCTGCAGGATCATCAGCTGCTCCGCGAACTGCTGGGGCGAGCCGCTGGCCAGCAGTGCGTTGACCTCGGTGTTACGGCCGCCCTTGTAGTACTCGGCGGCGATCACGCCGACCCGGGTCCGGGTCACCTCGACGGTCATCCGCAGCGGCTGGAGCTTGGCGTCGAGCGCGGCGGCCTTCTTCTGCAGCTTCTTCAGCTCGCCGTGGACCTTGTTGTATTCCTCGATCAGCGGCTCGAGCTGGTTCCACTCCTTGGCGATCTGCGACTCGATCTCGGGGAGGGTCGGCTCGGCATGTGCGGGCAGCGCGGGCGCGAGGCCGACGAGCAAGGCGCCGATCAGCACGAGCGCCCGGGTGAGCGAGCGCGACGCGGTACGGAGGGGGGTCACCGGAGCTCCTTTTCCGCCGACCGCGTCCGGTGAAGCACGGGGGTGGAACCGGGCGCGGTGTCCAGGGCGGGGTCGCGTGGGGTCACGACCCGGCGTACGCACCAGACGGTCACCAACCCTAGGAAAGAAGGTGAGCCGGTTTCAAGCCAGAAGCGGGACAACTTCGCTGAGCTGCACTGATGTCACTCAGCGTGCCTTACGATTCTCGATCCGCGGGTCGCGCCGGCGGCAGGCCTGACCTGCACGGGCGTCCGGGACAGTCACTCTCCGTAAGGATGGCGTCATACCGCCGGGGCCATGATGGCGTTGAGCACATCATCGAGCGTGACCACGCCCAGCGGCAGCTGGCCCTCGCTCACCAGCACGATGTGCCGCCGCTCGCGGCGCATCGACAGCAGCAGCTCGGCCAGCGAACGGTCCGGCGGCACGATCGCCAGCGGCCGGACCAGGTTGCCCGGGATCGGCTCGCGACGGCTCGCGCCCGCCAGCCCGATCACGTCCTTGATGTGCACGAAACCCAGCACCCGCCGGGTTCCGCGGGCCACCACCGGGAAGCGGGACCGCCCGGTGCGGGTCGCCAGCACCTCCAGCGTGGCCGGGGAGGTGTCGTCGGTGACGATGGTGACCGACGACCAGGGCCGCAGCGCGTCCGCGGCGGTGCGCTGGTGCAGCGCCAGCGCGCCCGCGATCCGGGCGTGCTGCTCCGGGTCCAGCAGACCCTCGGTGTGCGCCTGCTGCACCAGGCCCGCCAGCTCCTCCGCGGTGAAGACGGTCTTCACCGCGTCCGCGGCCTCGACCCGCCACAACCGCAGCACCTTGCGCGAGGCCCACTTCATCGCCACCAGCAGCGGCTTGGTGGCGATGCAGAAGGCCAGCATCGGCGGCCCCAGCCAGAGCACGCTGGCCTCCGGCCCGGCCAGCGTGATGTTCTTCGGCACCATCTCGCCGATCACGGTGTGCAGGAAGACCACGACAAGCAGGGCCAGCACGAACGCGATCGGGTGCCGCATGTTCTCGGGCAGGCCGAGGGCGTGGAACGCCGGTTCGATGAAGTGGGCCAGCGCCGGCTCCGCGATCGCGCCCAGCGCCAGCGAGCACAGCGTGATGCCCAGCTGCGCGCCGGCGATCATCAGCGGGATCTGGTTCATCGCCGACAGCGCCCAGGCCGCGGGGCGCGAGGTCTGCGCCTTCGGCTCGATGACGGTACGCCGGGAGGCGATCAGGGCGAACTCGGCGCCGACGAAGAACGCGTTGCCCAGCAGCAGCGCCGCGGTGATCAGCAGTTCAGTCATCGTCGTCGCCCGCCAGCCGGACCAGCCGCACCTGTTCCACCCGGTGCCGGTCCATCTCCACCACGGTGAACTCCCAGTCGTTGGCGACCAGCGCGTCGCCCACCACCGGAATCCGGCCCAGCTCCGCCATCAGGTATCCGCCCAGCGTCTCGTACGGGCCCTCGGGCAGCCGGAACCCGGTCTGCTCGTCCAGCTCGTCCTCGCGCAGCATGCCGTCGACCAGCCAGGTGCGCACCCCGCCCGGCACGGTCACCTCGATCGAGCCCGACTCCTCCTCCTCGGCGGTGTCGTGCTCGTCGGCGATCTCCCCGACCAGCTCCTCGACCAGGTCCTCGATGGTGACCACACCGTCGGTGCCGCCGTACTCGTCGACGACGATGGCGAAGTCGGAGCGGCCCGCCCGCAGCGCGGCGACGACCTTGTCCAGGTCGAGCGAGCCCGGCACCAGCACGGGTTCGCGGGCCACCGCGGCGACCGTGGTCAACGAGCGGCGAGCGGGCGGCACCGCGAGCGCGTCGTTGACCGACACCACGCCGGTGACGGTGTCCAGCGTCTGCTCGTACACCGGGAAGCGGCTGTGTCCCGTCTCCCGCGCGGCCTCGAACAGCTCGGCGACCGTCGCCGAGCCGGCCAGGCCCACCACGTCGATGCGCGGCGTCATCGCCTCGGCCGCGTGCTTGTCGCCGAAGCGCACCGTGCGCTGCAGCAGCAGGGCGGTGTCCGTGGGCAGCGCCCCGGCCTGCGCCGAGATCGCGGCCAGCAGGCCCAGCTCCTCGGGTGAGCGGGCGCTGGCCAGCTCCTCCTGCGGCTCGATGCCCATCCGCCGCACCAGCCAGTTGGCGGTGCCGTTCAGCGTGAAGATCAGCGGCTTGAACACCCGCGAGAAGACCCGCATCGGTCCCGCCGTGCGCAGTGCCACCGGCATCGGCCGGGACAGCGCGGCGTTCTTCGGCACCAGCTCGCCGAAGAGCATGGAGAACAGGGTCGCGATACCGAGCGAGATCACGTGGCTCAGCCCGGCGGACACGCCCAGCGGCTCGACCAGCGGCCGCAGCGCGGGCTCGGCCAGGTAACCGGTGAGCAGCGCGGTCAGCGTGATGCCCAGCTGCGCGCCGGAGAGCTGGAAGGACAGCTCCCGCAGCGCACGGCGCACCGTGCGGGCCTGGCGCTCACCTCGGTCGGCCCGGGTGTCGATCTCTGCCCGGTCGACCGTGACCAGCGCGAACTCGGCCGCCACGAAGAACGCGGTGCCGACCGTGAGCAGCACGAAGAACAGAATGGGCAGGATTGCCGACAACGCGTCGATGACGAGATCACCTCAGCGCCAGATTGTAGTCAGATCCGCCCAACCCCTCTCCGACCACCGGCGCGACCCGGCCCGCCCGCTCCCTGTCGCGTGGGCGCCCTAGATCATCGGACTTGCCTGGCACCTGTGCGTATCAACGCGCAAGATACGCACAGGTGCCAGGCAAGTCGAACGATCTTGGCCAGTCCCGGCCCGCCGAGCGCGTCCGGCCGGAGCAGGACGCGTGTCCGCGGAGCCGGACACCGAAAGAGGCGGGAGGTGGTGGGTTCCGCCGGTGCGTCAGGTGGTGGGCTTGACCGAGCGGAGCAGGACCGAGGCGACGTCGATGACCTCGACCTCTTCCTGGCCCTTGGAGCGGACGCCGTCGGTGATCATCGTGGAGCAGAAGGGGCAGCCGACGGCGATCGTCTTCGCGCCGGTGGCCAGGGCCTCCTCGGTGCGCTCGACGTTGATCCGCTTGCCGATGCGCTCCTCCATCCACATGCGCGCGCCACCGGCGCCACAGCAGAACGAGCGCTCCTCGCGGCGGCCCATCTCCAGGATCCCGGTGCCGCTCCCAGCCGACGCGGTCGCGCCCGCGCCGATGGCCGCGCCGAGCACCTCGCGCGGCGGGGTGAACACGCGGTTGTGGCGGCCCAGGAAGCACGGGTCGTGGTAGGTCAGCCCGCCGTCGACCGGCGCGACCGGGGTGAGCTTGCCGGTCTTGACCAGGTGCGCCAGCAGCTCCGTGTGGTGCACCACCTCGACGTCGAGACCCAGCTCCTGGTACTCGTTGCCGATGGTGTTGAAGCAGTGCGGGCAGGTCGCGACGATCTTCAGCGCGCCCGACGCGCCTGCGCCTGCGTCTGGGCCCAGAAGGTTGGGCGGCAATGAGCGCGAAGCTCCGGCTTCCTTGATCGTCTCGACGTTCTGCTGGGCGAGCATCTGGTAGACGAACTCGTTGCCGATGCGCCGGGCCGGGTCGCCGGTGCAGGTCTCGTTGTTGCCGAGGATCGCGAACTTCACCCCGGCCTCGTTGAGCAGCGTCGCGACGGCGCGGGTGGTCTTCTTCGCCTTGTCCTCGAACGCGCCGGCGCAGCCGACCCAGAACAGGTACTCGAACTCCTCGGTCTCGCCGACCCGCGGCACGGCGAAGTCCAGGCCCTTGGTCCAGTCCTCGCGGGTGTTGGGCGGCGCGCCCCACGGGTTGCCCTTGTTCTCCAGGTTGCGCAGCATCGCGCCGGCCTCGGACGGGAAGCTCGACTCGATCATCACCTGGTAGCGGCGCATGTCGACGATGTGGTCGATGTGCTCGATGTCCACCGGGCACTGCTCGACGCAGGCGCCGCACATGGTGCAGGACCACAGCGCGTCCGGGTCGATGATGCCCAGCTCGGCCGCGCCCCCGACGAGCGGCCGCTCGGCTTCGGCGAGCGCGAGCACGTTGACCCCGGCCAGCTGCTCCGCGGTGCCCTTCTCCTCGCCGGACAGGTCCTTGCCGCCACCGGCCAGCAGGTAGGGGGCCTTGGCGTACGCGTGGTCGCGCAGCGACAGCACGACCAGCTTCGGCGACAGCGGCTTGCCGGTGTTCCAGGCCGGGCACTGCGACTGGCAGCGGCCGCACTCGGTGCAGGTGGAGAAGTCCAGCAGGCCCTTCCAGCCGAAGTGCTCGACCTGGGAGACGCCGAAGGTGTCCTTCTCCGGGTCGGCCTCCTCCAGGTCGATCGGGGCTCCGTTGGAGGTCATCGGCTTGAGCGCGCCGAGCGCGGGCGCGCCGTCGGCGTTGCGCTTGTAGTAGATGTTGAAGAAGGCCAGGAAGCGGTGCCAGGCCACGCCCATGGTCACGTTCAGGCCGATGGTGATGGCCCAGGCCATGGAGACCAGGATCTTGACCAGCGCGGTGACGGTGATGGCGTTCGGCCAGGCGGGCAGGACCGCGCCGAGCGCGTGCGACAGCGGGGTCGCCCAGGCCGGGTGGTGGAACATGCCGTTGGCGACCTTGAACCCACGGATCAGGAAACCCAGGATCAGCACCGCGAGGATCACGTACTCGACGAAGTAGGCCTGCCACATGGTCGAGCCCGCGAAGCGCGAGTTGGAGGTGCGGCTGGGCCGCTGGCGCAGGCGGATCGCGATCAGCACGATGATCGCCGGGATGCCGAGGATGCCGATCCACTCGGTCACGAAGGCGAAGACGTCCCAGCCGCCGAGGATCGGCAGCTCCCAGGCCGGGTTGACGACCTCGAAGTAGGCGCCCGCGACCAGCGTCGACAGCACGATGAAGCCGATCATCACGAACCAGTGCGCGGCGCCGACCACGGACCACTTGAACATCCGGGTGTGGCCGAAGGTCTCCCGGAACATGGTGGCGAGCCGGGTGCCCCGGTCGTTGGTGCGGGTGGGGTCGGGCTGGCCCAGCCTGATCACGGCGAGCATCTGCCGCACCGCCCGGACGACCAGCGCCACCGCGACCGCGGTCACGGCGACCGCGATGACCGTGCTGACGATCTGTACGCCGCCCATACCCACGCCTCCCTGCGTCGGAACAGCCCTGTGTATAAATCCCACCGCAGCCTACGCCCTAGTTACCGTTCAGTAATGTGAGGGTTCGCACAGGGCTGCCCATCACCCTAGGGCAGCGGCAGGTCACCCGGGCTCGGACGGCTCCGGACAGCAACCGGGGTCACAGCCCGTGCGCGCGAACGCGCGAACAGGCCGCGACCCCGGATCGCGAGCTATCGTGGAGCGCTGCGCAAGCTCAGCGCCACTTGGAGAGCAGACCGAGCGCGCCGACCATGGCGCCGAAGCCGACAGCGAGGTTCCAGTACCCCCAGCCCTGCACCGGGTACAGCGTCTCGGACAGGTAGTACACGACCAGCCAGGCGATGCCGAAAACGATCAGACTGACCGCGGTGATCGGCAGCCAGATCGGGCTCGGCTTCTTGTCCGCGGCGGTCGCCGAGGGCACCACGTCGGTAGGCGGCGTGTAGATCTTCTTCTTGCGGACCTGCGACTTCGGCACGGTTGTCTCCTGGAGGGGCCCTGCCCACACCGGTCGATGACCTCGAGCATGGGCCTGAATAATGTTCGACAGATAGCGTAGTCAGATCGTCGCGTTTTGGCACGGAGGGGGAGTGGTGGAATACACATCCGGCACCTCGTCATGGCGTAAAGCCGTGCTCCGAGCCGGGCGCGCGTTCAGTCGCATACCCGGTCGGCGCCGTAGCGGGTGGACCCTCGGCGTGCCGCTGATCGCGGCCACCGCCGGTCTGCTGTTCACCGTGAGCGCGACCACCTCCCAGGGAACCACGCTACGCGAGGACAACAGCGTTCGGCTGGATCAACTGGTGGGAAAGAAAGAGGTCGAGGTCAGCGCGGCCGTCCAGGACGTGAACCGGCTGCGCGCCGACATCGACGCGCTGACCGGCACGCAGGCTGGCGGCGACGGCCCGCTGATGGCCGAGCGCACCCGCGGCGAGGGCTACCTGGCCGACGCGGGCCTCACCGCGGTACACGGCCCCGGCCTGACCGTGCGCATGGACGACGCGCCGTCCGGTGGCAACGGCCTGTCCACCGGGGCCACCCAGGACGACCTGGTGGTGCACCAGCAGGACGTGCAGGCCGTGGTCAACGCGCTGTGGGCGGGCGGGGCCGAAGCCATGACGATCATGGGCGTACGGGTGGTCACCACGACCGCCGTGCTGTGCGTCGGCAACACCCTGCTGCTCGACGGGCGGCGCTACTCCCCCGAATTCGTGATCTCGGCGATCGGCGACCCGGCCCGGATGCAGGCGTCGCTCGACCGGGCCGCCGGCGTGCAGGCCTTCCGGGACGCTGTACGCGCGTACGGCCTGGGATATAGCGTCACCCGCGAGACGGACATCGTCGCTCCCGCGTACCAGGGATCGGTGCTGCTGCGCCATGCTTCGGTGCCGCGTTAGTAAGAGCCGGAGACACGGATGAGCAGGCATCGGGCGCACGAACCCGAGGACGACGAGACGACCATGTTCCCCCGGGTGGCCGAGGCCGCGCCGAAAGCGGACGCCTCCATCACCAGCGTGCTGCCGGTGGTCCCGGCGGAGGCCACCACGGTGCTTCCCGCGGACGCCACCACGGTGCTCCCGGTCATCAGCGCCGCCACTGCACCGCCGTCACCCCGGCCAGCGGCACCGCAGACCCCACCGGCACCACGGAACCCCGCGGAACCACTGATCCCGGCAGCAGCGTCGACTCAGCCGGCTTCACCGAGCCCGGCAGCCACGCCTGCCCCGGTGGCACCGCTGAGCCCCGCGGCGGCCGATGCGACGACCCAGCTGCCCAGGATCACGGACCAGACCACGCAGCTGCCGCGCATCGTCCGGCCCGCGCCCGCGCTGGCGACCGGACGGGCCGTGGCCACCGACGAGACCGGCCTGCTGGGCGCGATCCCGCCCGCGCCGCCCTCGTCGCCCGAGGACGATGCCAAGCCGTCACCACGGCCCCGCTGGAGCGGGGAACCGCCGCCGGCCCCGGTCAAGGCGATCCGGGCCGGCGACAAGAACTACCGGAGCATCCACTCCGAGTACACCCGCACCACCGTGGGATCGGTGATCCGCACGACGCTGCGCGGCACCGGCGAGCTCATGATCACGTTCGGCCTGGTCATCCTGCTGTTCGCCGGGTACGAGGTGTGGGGCAAGACGGCCATCGTCGACGCCCACCAGAGCGAGCTGGAGCAGCAGCTGAACTGGGACGAGCCGACCGTCGGGCCGACCCCCACGACCTCCGCCGCCCCGCTGGCGCCGCTGCCCGGCGGCGCGGTGGCGAAGCTCTACCTGCCCAAGCTGAAGAAGCACTGGGTGGTGGTGCAGGGCGTGACCCAGAAGGACATCCGGTTCGCGCCCGGCCACTACCCCAACAGCGCGATGCCCGGCCAGAAGGGCAACTTCTCGGTCGCCGGGCACCGCAACCGGGCCACCTTCTGGGATCTGGACAAGCTGCACGCCGGTGACAAGATCGTCGTGGAGACGCCCACCATGTTCTACGTCTACGAGGTGGTCAAGCAGCGCATCGTGCTGCCGACCGCGGTGGAGGTGGTGCGCGCGGTGCCGCCGACCATGACGGCGGGCAAGCTGATCACGCTGACGACCTGCAACCCGAAGTTCGACAACTACCAGCGGCTGATCATCCACGGGAAGCTCGTCGACGAGCAGCCGCGCTCCGAGGGACGTCCGGTCGAACTGGCGGGGATGGCCTGATGTACGCGTGGATCTGGCGCAAGCTGCCGTTCGGCCTCGGCGGCAAGCTGGCCGGCTCGGCGGTGCTGCTGGGTGTGATCGGCGCGCTGCTGTGGTACGTGATCTTCCCGTGGGCGGAGCCACTGCTGCCCTTCGACGATGTCCAGGTCGGCGACCCGGACAGCGGATACACGCAGCTGGACGAGACGTTCCCGGATCCGTCGGGCACGCCGGAGCCGGGCGACGGCCACGACATCCCGTACGACACCGGGGAGACCCCGGCGCCGACGCCGAGCAGGTGAGGGCCATGCGCGTTCTCGTGATCGACAACTACGACTCGTTCGTCTACAACCTGGTGCAGTATCTCGGGCAGCTCGGGGTGGAGTGCGAGGTCCGGCGCAACGACGAGATCAGCGTCGCCGACGTCGGACGGGTCGGGGCGGCCGGTGTGCTGCTCTCCCCCGGCCCGGGCGCGCCCGAGTCGGCCGGCATCTGCCTCGACGTGATCGCCGAGTACGCCGGGAAGATCCCGCTGTTCGGGGTCTGCCTGGGCCACCAGGCCATCGGGCAGGCCTTCGGCGGCACGGTGACCCGCGCCCCGGAGCTGCTGCACGGCAAGACGTCCCAGGTGACGCATACCGGCGCGGGTGTGCTGGCCGGCCTGCCGGACCCGTTCACGGCCACCCGGTACCACTCCCTGGCCGTCCTGGAGGACACCCTGCCCGCCGAGATCGAGGTCACCGGGCGCACGGAGTCGGGCGTCGTGATGGCGATGCGGCACCGCACGCTGCCCATCGAGGGCGTGCAGTTCCACCCGGAGTCGGTGCTCACCCAGGGCGGCCACCTGATGCTGGCGAACTGGCTGGCCTCCTGCGGTTTCCCCGAGGCCCTTGACCACGCCCCCGAACTGGCCGAAGAGGTCGAGCAGCGCCGCCTCGCGGCCTTCCCCGCCTGATCCTCGCCGTCGACCCGCACGGCATCAAAAATGGCGCCCACCCTGAGCGGGTGGGCGCCACTTCTCGTGTCGCTAGGGCGAGGGCGAGGGGTCAGGTGTCGCTGACGGCGGCGCCTGCTCCTTGAGGAACGACACCCGCAACGTGATGACCGTGCCCTTCGGCTTCAGCGCGTCCTTGTTGGGATCGGTGTCCTGCACGATGCCCGCCTCGGCAGGATTCGTGACCTCGTCACCCTTCACCACCTTGTTGCCCAGGCCCAGGCCGGTCAGGATCGCGATCGCCTCGGCCTGGGTCTTTCCCACCAGCGGGGGGACCTTGACCAGGCCCTTGGAGACGATCACCGTGACGGTGCCGCCCTCGGAGATCATCTCCCCTTCCTTGGGGCTGGTCTCCAGCACCTGGTCGGCCGGCTCTTCGCTGTCCTTCTCCTTGAACTCCGGCACCAGGCCGAGCGCGGTCAGCTGGCTCTGCGCGTTGGCGCGGTTCGAGCCGATCAGCGGCGGCACCTTGACCTGCGGCTTGCCGCCGCAGATCTGGTAGGTGACCTCGCTCTGCTCGCGGACCTCGCGGCCCTTGGGCGGGTCCTGCTTGGCGACAGTGTTCTCCGTGCAGTTCGACTGCCGCAGCGGATTGCCGAGGGTCGGTTTGAGACCCGCCCCGGTCACGGCCTGCCTCGCCTGCTGCTCGGTCAACCCGAACAGGTCGGGGACCGGCACGTCCTTGGGCTGGCTGGCCAGGATCAGGCCGGCGGTCAGCGCCACCACGGCCAGCACGCCCAGGGCGGTCAGCGTCGCGATGACCCAGCCGGAGGCGCGGCGGCGGCGGGCGTCGCCGACCCGGGCCGGGGCGTTGCGGTTGGTGCCGGTCCGCGCGGGCGCGGTCATCGGCACCGTCTGCTCCTCGCGGAGCACCGGCGTCGCGAGGACGGGGCGGCCCGCGGAGGCCCGCAGCAGGTCGGCGCGCATCTCGCCGGCCGACTGGTAGCGGTTGGCCGGGTTCTTCGACAGCGCCTTGAGCACGACCGCGTCGATGTCGGGGGTGACGTCCCGGTTCGACTCGCTCGGCGCCGGCGGCTCCTCCCGCACGTGCTGGTAGGCCACCGCCACCGGGGAGTCGCCGACGAACGGCGGGTGCCCGCAGAGCAGCTCGAACAGCACGCAACCGGCGGCGTACACGTCGGAGCGGGCGTCCACGGCCTCGCCGCGGGCCTGCTCCGGGGAGAGGTACTGCGCGGTGCCGATGACGGCGGAGGTCTGCGTCATGGTGGTCGCGCCGGACGCGAGCGCCCGCGCGATGCCGAAGTCCATGACCTTGACCTGGGCGTTCGGCGTGAACATGACGTTGCCGGGCTTGATGTCCCGGTGGATGATGCCGTGCCGGTGGCTGAACTCCAGCGCGGCGCAGATGTCCGCGGTGATCTCCATGGCACGCCGGGGCATCAGCCGCCCCTCGGCGGCCAGCACCTCCTTGAGGGTGCGGCCGGCCACGAACTCCATGACGATGTAGGGCAGGACCTCGCCGGTGGGCGCTCGCTCCTCGCCCGTGTCGTAGACGGCGACGATCGCCGGGTGGTTCAGCGCCGCGGCGTTCTGCGCCTCGCGGCGGAACCGCATCTGGAACGTCGCGTCCCGGGCCAGGTCCGTGCGCAGCAACTTGATCGCGACGTCGCGCCCGAGGCGCAGGTCGCGTCCCCGGTGCACCTCGGCCATGCCGCCGTAGCCGAGCAACTCGCCGACTTGATACCTGCCACCCAGCAGGCGGGCCTGCGCGTTCATCGCGTACGTCGTCCTTCGGTCATTGGGTCCATGCTCACGTGGTCAGCCCCGTTCAGCCATCCGCCAGCCGAAAGTGTGACGATTTCGGAATGTGCCGGACTGCTCCGGTTCTCCTCGTCCTTGGCCTTCTTGGCCTGGTACCCCAGCCAACCGGCGCAGGCGAGCACCGCCAGCATCCCGACGACCACCAGGACCACGGTCAGGGCAGTCCGGCCGCCACCACCGGCGGGCGCGGGAGCCTGCGGCCCGTACGGTACCGCGTGGACGGGGGTCAGTGGGGCAGGCGCAGCCGGGACGGGCGCAGATCCTCGCTGGTAGCCCCCGTTGGGGCGAACCGGAACGGGGGTCGCCGGGCTCAGCGGCCGCGACGGCCCCGGCGACACCGGAGTGGCCGACACCGGGCTCGGCGACACCGGCTGCACCGGCAGCATCGGCCCGCTGCCGTGGGTCAGCGCGCCCGCGGCCTGGCGGGCGGCGTTGGCGAACGACGCCGCCGTCGGCCACCGGTTGCCGGGCTCCTTGGACATGGCCCGCTCGACGATCTGGCGCACCACCGGCGGGATGTCGTTCGGCATCGCCTTGGGCGTGCCGGTGACGTGCTTCATCGCGATCTCGAGCGGGGTGTCGCCGTCGTACGGCCGGTGCCCGGTGAGGCACTGGTAGGCCACCACGCCCAGCGAGTACACGTCGGAGGCCGCCGAGGCGCCGACCCCGGACGCCTGCTCCGGGGCAAGGTAGGAGGCGGTGCCCATGACCGCGCCGGTGGCCGTCAGCTGGCTGGCCGCCGCCGAACGGGCGATGCCGAAGTCGGTCAGCACCAGCGTGCCGTTGGGGCGCACCAGCAGGTTGCCCGGCTTCACGTCGCGGTGCACGATGCCCTTGTCATGGGCGGCCTGCAGCGCGTCGGCGGCCTGCGCGATCAGCAGCATGGTGCGGGCCGGCGTGAGCCGGCCGACCTTGTTGAGCGTGCGCGACAGCGGGTCGCCCTCGATCAACTCCATGATCAGGTACGCCAGGTGCTGGTCGTTGCCGAAGTCGTAGATGCGCACGACGCCGGGGTGGTTGATGCCCGCCATCGTCTTGGCCTCGGCGTGGAAGCGCTTGACGAAGCCCGGCTCCTCCAGCAGCGCCGAGAGCATGATCTTGATGGCGACGGTCCGGTCGAGCACGTCGTCGGTGCCCTTCCAGACGTCGCCCATGCCGCCGGAGGCGATGCGCGAGTCGATGCGGTAGCGGCCGTTCAGCACGGTGCCAGGGGAGACCATCACTTGCCACCCTTGTCCTTGATCACGCCTTGCATGACCAGCCCGGCGATCCGGGCCGCTTCCCCGCTGCCGCCCTTGCCGGCATCATCCAGGATCACCGCGACGGCGGCGACCGGACGGCCGTCCTTCATGGCGAACCCGATGAACCAGCCGTCGGATCCGGCGTTGGCCTCCTCGTCGGCGGTGCCGGTGCCGGTCTTGCCACCGACCACGTATCCGTTGATCTGCGCCTTCTTGCCGGTGCCGTTCTCCACGACGCTGACCATCATCTCGCGCAGCTGCGCCGCCTCGCTCGCCGTGCAGCTGCGCCGCAGCTCCTTCGGGGCAGCGGCGTAGAGCCCGGTGGTGAGGTCCGGCCCGACCAGCCGCTCGACCAGGTACGGCCGCATCTGCGAGCAGTCGTTGGCGATCGCCGCGGCGACCATCGCGTTCTGCAGCGGGGTGACCCGGACCTCGTTGAGGCCGATCGACGAGATCGCGATGTTCGGCTTGTCGTCGCCGCCCGAGCTGGTGGTCAGCGGGCCGAGCACGCTCTCCGAGACGCGCAGGCCGCGATCGGTGGCGGACAGGTTGCCCACGCGCAGGCTGTTGTCGTAGAAGCCGAAGGCCCGCGCGGTGTCGTTGAGCCGCTGCGCGCCGAGTTCCACGCCGAGGCGGGCGAACGCCGTGTTGCAGGAGACGGTCAGCGCCTCCTTCAGCGTCATCTGCTCCTGGGGGCAGGTCGACGACGTCGCGTTGCGGATGATGTGGCTGGTGCCCGGCGCCTGGTAGCCCGGACCGGCCTGCAGCGGCGTGTCGGGGTTGCGGTTGGCGGACAGCGCCGCGGCCGAGACCAGCACCTTGAACGTCGACGCCGGCGGGTAGGTCTCCTGCAGCGCCCGATTCAGCAGCGGGTTGCCGGCCTGGCCTTCCAGCCGCTTGTACGCGTCACCGGCCTTGCCGTCGTGGGCGACCAGCGGGTTCGGGTCGAAGCTCGGGAAGGACGCCATGGCGAGGATCCCGCCGGTATTCGGGTCCAGCGCCACCACCGCGCCCGACTTCGCGTCGAGCTTGTTGTTCGCCAGCTCCTTGTACGCGGTGTCCTGGGCGGTCTTCGACAGCGTCAGCGTCACGTTGCCACCGGCGGTGTGCGAGCCGGTGAAGATGTCGCGCAGCCGGTCGGCGAAGAGCTTGTCGGAGCTACCGGAGAGGAAGTCGTTCTCCAGCTGCTCCACCCCGGTCGCCGTGCCGTTGACCGGCTTGTAGCCGATGACGTGCGCGTACGCGGCGCCGTTGGGGTAGCTGCGCAGGTACTTCAGGTTGCCCTTGGTGGCCTCGGAGAGCGCGATCGGCTTGCTGCCGGGGTTGCTCACCATGATGTAGCCGCGCTGCCGGTCGTACTCGTCGATCTGCACGCGGCCGTTGTAGGGGCTGGTCCGGTAGTCGTTGCCCTTGTACGCCTGGACCCAGTTCAGGTTGGCAAAGAGCAGGCCGAACAGCACCATCACGACCACGCCGACACGGCGCAGAGGGGCGTTCACCGGCGTACACCTCCCGTCGATGCGGGCGTGCGCGCCGCGTCTGAGATCCGCAGCAGCAGCGCCACCAGCAGCCAGTTGGCCACCAGCGACGAGCCGCCCGCGGACAGGAACGGCGTGGTCTGCCCCGTCAGCGGGATCAGCTTGCTCACCCCACCGATGATCACGAACACCTGCAACGCCAGCGTGAACGCCAGGCCACCGGCCAGCAGCTTGCCGAAGGAGTCGCGCACGGCCAGCGCGGCGCGCAGGCCGCGGGACACCACGAGGAGGTACAGCGCCAGCATGGCGGTGAGGCCGAACAGGCCGATCTCCTCGCCCATGCCGGCGAAGATGAAGTCGTTGCGCACCTCGGGCACCAGCAGCGGGTTGCCCGCGCCGGGGCCGGTGCCGAACATGCCGCCGGTGCCCAGGCCGAGCATGGACTGGACGAGCTGGTAGCCGCGGTCGTACGGCTCGGCGAACGGGTCCAGCCAGATCTCGACGCGCTGGCCGAAGTTGGTGAACGGGCCGCCGACCGCGCCGGCCAGCACGTACGCCAGCACCGCGCCGCCGAAGAACAGCACCAGACCGATGATCAGCCAGCTGACCCGCTCGGTGGCGATGTAGAGCGTCACCACGAACATGCCGAAGTAGAGCAGCGAGGTGCCCAGGTCCTTCTCGAAGATGAGGACCAGGAGGCTCATCGCCCAGACCACGATGACCGGGCCCAGGTCGCGGCCGCGCGGGAAGTCGATGCCGAGGAAGCGGCGGCTGGCCAGGGCCAGCACCTCGCGCTTGCGGACCAGGTAGTAGGCGAAGAAGGCCAGCAGCATCAGCTTGGCGAACTCACCGGGCTGGATGGCGAAGAAACCGCCGAACCGGATCCACAGCTTAGCGCCGTTGACCTCGGAGACGCTGCCCGGCAGCACGGCCGGCAGCAGCACCAGGACGATGCCGGCCAGGCCGAGCGTCCAGGCGAACTTGGAGACCTCGCGGTGGTCGCGGACGAACCACAGCAGCGCCATCGCGCCGGTGACCGCGATCAGCGTCCAGAGCAGCTGCTTGCCGCCGTCCCCCGCGAAGATCGCGAGCTCGGGCCGGTCGTCGATCTTCGCCCGGCCCAGGTCGAGCCGGCGCAGGAAGGCCACGCCGAGCCCGTTGAGCAGGGCCACGGTCGGCACCAGCACCGGATCGGCGAACGGCGCGCGCAGCCGGATGACCACGTGCAGTGCCAGGAACACGGCGGTCAGCACACCCGCCGGGTACCAGAAGTCCATCGTGACCGTGTCGAGCATGTTCGCCTCGACCGCCGCCAGGTAACCGGCGACCATGGCCATAGCGAGCAGGAGCAGCCACAACTCGGTGCGGCGCACCCTGCGGGCCGCCGGATCCAGACGCAGCACCGACGGCTTCGGCGCCGCCGGCGTCTCGGGGACGGCGGCGGCTGCTGCGGGAGGGGCGGTATGGGGGGTGGTCACGACGTCCTCATGCTCAATTCGGCCGGCAGGGCACCGGACTCGGCACCACCGGCTCGCTGGGCGGGCTGCTCGTGTCGGCGGCCGGGGTGGCCGACGGCGTGGCCCCGGGCGACGGCGTGGCCGACGGCGAGGGGTCGGCCGAGCTCGGGCAGCTGGGCAGGATGTTCATGTTGGCCGGATCGTCGCGGATCAGGTTCTCCAGCCGGGAGACCGCGTCGGCCTCGTCGTCGGCCTGGATCCCCTTGCGCACCTGTTCCTGCGCGACGGTGGTCAGGTCGTCCAGCGTGACTTCGCTGACCTGCTCCGCCTGGGAGAGGTCGAAGCCCGCGATCTGGCCCGGCACGCCGCGGAATATCGCCACCTGCCCGGCCTCGGTCGCGCCGATGTAGTACCGCGACTGGGAGTAGTCCCAGGCGAACCAGACACCGGTGCCGAGCACCACGAGCAGGCCGAGCACGAGCAGCCCGGCACGCACCGGGTGCCGGGCGCGCCGAGCCGCCGGTTCCGCCGCCGGGACCGGCGGCTCGGCCGCGGCGGGCCGCGGCGTGGCGGTCAGCGCCGAGGCGCGGGCCGCCGGGGTCGACTCGACCTGCGCCTCGCTGGTGTTCCCACGATCGCGGGCCGCGGCGCCGCCCACGACGGGCGCCTGCTCGACGATGTCCTCGTCGGTGGCGTCCGCGATGATCACGGTGATGTTGTCCGGCCCGCCGCCGCGCAGTGCGAGCGCGATCAGGCGCTCCACGCAGGCCGTCGGGTCGACGTACTCGCGCATGGTCTGCCCGATGGTGTCCGCGCTGACCACGCCCGACAGGCCGTCGGAGCAGATCAGGTAGCGGTCACCGGGATGCACCGGCCGGACCGTGTAGTCCGGCTCGATGTCGCGCCCGTCCATGGCGCGGGTGAGCAGCGAGCGCTGGGGATGGCTGCTGGCCTCCTCCGCGCTGATGCGACCCTCGTCCACCAGCATCTGGACGTACGTGTCGTCCTTGGTGATCTGGTTGAACTCGCCGTCGCGCAGGAGGTAGGCCCGCGAGTCGCCGATGTGGGCCATGCCCAGTTTGGAGCCGGTGAAGAGCATCGCGGTCAGGGTGGTGCCCATACCCTCCAGGTGGGGGTTGGCATCCACGGTGTCGCGAAGCTGCTGGTTGGCGAGGTTGACGGCCGACCGGAGGGCGTCGACGATCGCATCGCCGGGGACGTCCTCGTCGAGCGGGGCCATGGCGCCGATGACGATGTTGCTGGCGACGTCACCGGCGGCCATGCCGCCCATGCCGTCGGCAACGGCGAGCAGCCGCGGCCCAGCGTAGACGGAGTCCTGGTTTCCGTCTCGGATGAGGCCGCGGTCACTGCGGGCCGCGTAGCGCAGGATGATTGTCATGGCCGTAATTCGAGGGACGTGCGGCCGATGCGAATCGGCACGCCGAGGGGTACGGGAGTAGGTCCGCTCACCTTGCTGCGGTCCAGATACGTGCCGTTGGTCGAGCCGAGGTCCTCCACCATCCACTGCCCGTCCCGGGGGACCAGGCGGGCGTGGCGGGCGGAGGCGTAGTCGTCGGTGATGACGAGTGTGGAGTCCTCCGCCCGGCCGATGGTGATCGGCGCCTCACCCAATGTGATCTTGGTGCCGGCGAGCGAGCCCGCCGTGACCACCAAGGTGTGCGCGGCCCGGCCTTTCTTGACCTTGGCCGGGCGCGCGCTGCCCGCCGCCTGCGCGGCCCCCGCGACTCCGCGGGGCGCGGCGACCAGCCGACTCGTACGCGAGCCGGCGAACAGATCCCGTCGGATGACCCCGACCACCGTGAACACGAAGATCCACAGCAGCACGAGGAAGCCGAACCGGGCGGCGGTGAGAACGATTTCGGGCAAGGCCGATCAGCCGTCCACGCGGAACGTCAGGGTCGTGGTGCCGATCTGGATCATGTCGCCGGGGTTCAGGGCGACCGCGGAGACCCGCTGGCCGTTGACCATCGTCCCGTTGGTCGACCCGAGATCGGTCAGCACCACCTGGGCGCCGTCGAAGTCCAGCCGGGCGTGCCGCCGCGAGATGCCGACGTCGGGCAGGCGCAGGTTGGCCTGGTCCCCCCGGCCGATCGTGGTCGACCCGATGGCCAGCGGGAACGTGCGCCCGTCACCGGAGACCAGGCGGATGTTGCGGGCACCGCCGCCACCCGGCGGTGGGCCGGCCTGCTGACCGCCGTACGGCGGGTACTGCGGCGGGGCCTCGTAGCTCGCCTGCGGCGCCTGGTCGGCCGTGTAGACCTCGGCCGAGACCCGGAACATGCCCGTGTCCAGCCCGTCTCCACGCTCGATCTCGACGATCACGTCGCCGTAGACCGTCCAGGCCTGCTCGCCGATGAACTCGGCCTGCGACTGCGCCAACTCCTGAGCCAGCGCGGCCGCGTACGGCGCCAGCCGGCTGTGGTCGTACGGAGAGAGATCGATCACATAGCGGTTCGGCACGAGCGTGCGCCCACCAACCAGGATCGCCTTGTGAGCTTCTGCCTCACGCTGCATGGCATTCAGGATCTCCACAGGGTGGACGACCCCCTTGAATACCTTCGCGAAGGCGCCCTCAACCAGGCCTTCCAGGCGTTTCTCGAAGCGTTGCAACACGCTCACCGGTCCTCCTCGGGTTCCGAGGACATGATGTTATCTGCCCTCCACTCCCGCGTCTTCGCCCAATACGTCCGCCGTTGCCGACGCCACGCCAGCATGACGACCATCCTTGCCTCCGATTTCACCCATGGCCAGGTGGTCGTGTTAGTGTTCTCCCCGCAACGCCGACCGGGATAACCGGTTGGTGTGGCGGGGCAGGCATAGCGTAAGCTGTGCCAGCACGCAACGGGAGGTGACTCCCGGGCGAGCCGCCGGGACTGCTAAAGTTCCTGCACACGCCGCGGGACAGCAACATCGTCCGCAAGGGGAAGTGGCGGAATGGCAGACGCGCACGGTTCAGGTCCGTGTGCCCGAAAGGGCGTGGGGGTTCAACTCCCCCCTTCCCCACCAGCAAGAAGAGGTCTCCTCCGGGAGACCTCTTCTTTTTGTCTCGACTCCGCAACGGCCGCCCGACTGTCGGCGGTTACCCAGGAAGATCGCTGTTTCCGGTCAGAACCGCCTCACCCCCACCTCACCCCGACCCCAAAGATCACAATCTGGTGTCAGCGGCCGGACGTGAGGAAGGGCACCTCGGAAAGGTGCCCTTCCTCACGTCACGGCGTGGCGAGAGCCTCGGTCGGCGAGAGCCGGGAGGCGCGGACGGCCGGGTAGAGGCCGGCCAGGCCGCCGATCACCAGCGTCGCGCCCAGACCGCCGAGCATCGCCCAGGCCGGGACCACCGTCGGCCAGCCCTGATAGGCCGCGTATCCCGACGTCACCACGATGCCCAGCAGCACCCCGCCGATCCCGCCCAGCGCGGACAGCAGCAGCGACTCGGCCAGGAACTGCAGCCGGATCTGCCCCCGGGTCGCGCCGAGCGAGCGCCGCAGGCCGATCTCGGCCCGCCGCTCCAGCACCGAGATGACCATGGTGTTGGCCACCCCGACCCCGCCGACCAGCAGCGCCACCGCGCCCAGGCCCAGCAGCAGCCCGGTGAACGCCTGGTTGGCGGCCTGCTTGGCCTGCAGCGCGTCGGACGGCCGCGACACGTCGACCTCGTTCGGGGCCTCCGGGTTCGCGGTCGCCGCGAGCACGCCCTGCACCGCCGTGACGGCCGACTCCACCGAGCGGGTGTAGACGGTCGTCGGGTGCCCGTCGAAGGCGAGCCGGTCCGCCGCGGCCGGCCAGCCGACCAGCACCGACGCGTCCAGTTCCGGTGCCAGCGGCACCCGCTCCAGCACGCCCACCACGGTGAAGCGCCGGCCGTCGACCATGATCTGGGTGTCCGGACCGACCGCGCCGATGCCGAGCCGGGCGGCCGTGTCCGCCCCGATCACCGCCGCCGGGTAGCGCTCGGTGGCCGCGTTCAACCAGGTCCCGGCCCGCAGTCTCGCGCCGACCGTGTCCAGCAGGTCGAGCCGGGCGGCGTACACGGCCAGTCCGTTGGTCTGCGCCGCGGGGATGCGGTCCGACCGGTAGACCTTGGCGCCGTCGACCTTGCCGATCGCCGACACCTGCTCCACCGGGGCGATCCGGGAGATCATGGCGACCGACTCCACCGGCAGCTGCGCGTCCCCGCCGAACATGGTCCGGCCCGGGGTGACCGTGAGCAGGTTGGTGCCCAGCGCGTCCAGGGTGCGGTCCAGTTCGGCCCGCGAGGACGAGGAGATGCCGACCACGGCGATCATCGCCGCGATGCCGATCGCGATGCCCAGCGCCGACAGGAACGCCCGCACCGGCCGGGTGCGCAGTCCCACTCCCCCGACGCGGAGCACGTCGCGGGGGCGCATCCGGGCCGGATGCAGCCTGGGCAGGGCGGGGGCCGTCATCGTGCCCTCCCGCCGGTGCCCAGGGCGTGCGCCGCCGGCCCGGCCGCCGACCGCGGAGCTTCACCGAGGACCGGATGACCGGCCGTGGCCGTGGAAAGGGCTGCGACTGGCGGGCCGTTGTCGGCGACCACCTTGCCGTCGCGCATCTGCACCTGGCGGGGCACGCCCGCGGCGATCTCCCGGTCGTGGGTGATGATCACCACGGTGGTGCCCGCGGCGTGCAGCTCGTGCAGCAGTGCCATGATCCCCGCGCCGGAGGCCGAGTCCAGGTTGCCGGTGGGCTCGTCGGCCAGCAGCAGCGGCGGGTTGCCGACCACCGCCCGCGCGATGGCGACGCGCTGGCGCTCGCCGCCCGAGAGCTCGTGCGGCTCGTGGTCCATCCGGTGGGCCAGCCCGACCCGGTCCAGTGCGGCGACCGCGCGGCGGCGGCGCTCGCCGAGGGCGTGCCCGCCGTAGAGCAGGCCGTCGGCGACGTTGTCCAGCGCGCTCACCCCGGCGGCCAGGTGGAACTGCTGGAACACGAAGCCCACCCGGGCCGCCCGCAGCGCCGACAGCTGCCGGTCCGACAGGGCCGCCACGTCGTAACCGGCGATGCGCACCGACCCGGCGCCGGGCCGGTCCAGCGTGCCGACGATGTGCAGCATGGTCGACTTGCCGGAGCCGGACGGCCCGACGATCGCCGCCATCTCGCCCGGCCGCACGGTCAGCGAGACCCCGTCCAGGGCGGTCACGCCGCCCCCGTAGACCTTGGTCACGCCGTCCAGGGCGATCATCGCGGGATCCCCACGGTCATGCCCTCGGCCAGGCCCGCGCCGCTGACCTCGACCCGGCCGCCGGAGAACAGGCCCGGCCGCACCGCCAGGTAGCGGCTCGTGCCGCCCTCGACGACCTCGACGCCGTATCCGCCCTCGCGCAGCGCGACCAGCGCCGACACCGGGACGGTGAGCACGTCCGGGCGCTCCGCGGCGGTGAAGGTCACGTCGACCGCGGCCTGGTTGAAGCCCGCCACCGCCTTCTGGTCGGCGAGCGACACCACCGCCTCGATCTTGGTGGTGGCCTCCTCACCCTGGCCACCGGCCTCGATCACGGTGTACGCCTTGGCCACCTTGCCGGCGGCCGTGCCGCCCGCGGGCAGCTCGACCCGCACGGCCGCGCCCACCTCGGCCAGCCGCTGGTCGGCGACGTCGAGCTGCACCACCACGACCCGGACGGTGCCCGTGTACTTGAGCACCGCCGACCCGGGCTGCGCCGGTGCGCTGACCGTGGCCTCCAGGCTCTCCACCCGGACCTGCGCCGACGCGAAGACGACCCGGCCGAACTCGACCCGGCCCGTCTCCTTCAGCCCGAGCTTGTCCTGCCACTTGCGCACGGCGGCGGCGGTGGACGCCGTGAACTCGCCGTCGACCGTGAAGCCGCGGTAGCCGAGCGCCTGGAGGTTCTGCTCCAGCTGCTTGACGTCGGCCCCCTCGTCACCCGATTTGAGTTCGCGGTACGCGGGCACGTCCCCGTACATCAGCACGGCCGGCGCGTTGTCGATCTTGTAGAGGGGCCGGCCGCGGGAGACCACCGCGCCGGACTCCGGCAGCCAGGTAACCGTCCCGGGGAGCCGGTTGACGGCCGAGTAGGTCGGCCCGAAGCCCAGCTCGCCGTCAACGGTCTGGGTGTCCTGCAGGGTCTGCCGGGTCACCGGGGCGGTGGCCGGCGGCAGGTTGCTCGCGGCCGGGGTGGCGCCGTCCCCGCCGCCGAAGCCGACCGCGGCCGCCGCGGCGGCTCCGCCCGCGGCCAGCGCGCCGAGCACCAGCAGCGCGGTACGTGCCCCACGGCGGCGGCGCCGGGCGGGCGCCGTGCCGTTCGGGGTCTGGAGTGCGACAAGCTCCGCGGTCTCGGTCACGGCGCCTTCTTCTGGAACGCGCCCGGCATGAACTTCTCCTGGCACAGCTTCTGCGCGGCCTCGAAGTCCGGGTCGTCGCCGATCGACTTGTCGATCATCACGCGGCCGCCGTCCGGGTCCGGGAAGTTCGGCACCCCGTTGTCGCGCATGCACTGGGCGAACTTGCGCATGTTCTCCGCCATCTGCGGATCGGCGTTCGCCTGCCCGCCCTCGGCGAACGGCGAATACTGCTTGCACGCCTCCTGCGCCTTCTCGAACCTGTCCCGATCGACCGGGCCGCCGCTGATCTGCACCCGGACCGGCCCGCCGTTGGGGTCGGGGTCGGGCATGTCGACCCCGTTCTCGCGCATGCACTGCGCGAACTTGAGGCCCTTCTCCTCCTGGCTCAGGCTCGGCCCGGCGCCGGGCGTCGCCGCGGCGGTCCCGTCGCCGGCCGAGGCGATGCCGTCGCCGCCGCCCTGCTGCGCGCAACCGGTCAGCGCCAGCGCCGCCATCAGGGGCAACGCCAACGCCGCCCCCAGCAGCCCTCGCTTCATCGCGTGTCTCCTTCGTCGGGCCGCCGGCCGGTCGCCGGCGGCACGGGGCCCAGTTCACGCGGGCGACCGTTTCGCGGCCGTTTCCGCTCGCGATAACGCCGAGGAAACATCACGTCGGGTAACTATTGGCAGGCCGGAAGGACCGGCGGGGAGGTGGAACGCGACATGCGGGTGCTCGTGGTCGAAGACGAGGCGCTGCTCGCCGACGCCATCGCCGAGTGGCTGCGTGACGACGCTCACGCCGTCGACGTGGTGTACGACGGCGACGCGGCGCTGGAACGGCTGGCCGTGCACGACTACGACGTGGTGCTGCTGGACCGGGACCTGCCGGTGGTGCATGGCGACGACGTATGCCGCTCCCTGGTCGGCTCGGAGTCCAGCGCCCGGGTGCTGATGCTCACCGCGGCCGCCGAGGTGGGCGACCGGGTGTCGGGGCTGACCCTGGGCGCCGACGACTACCTGTCCAAGCCGTTCGCGTTCGCCGAACTCGCCGCGAGGGTGCACGCGCTCGGCCGGCGCGCCCGACCGGCCAGCGCGCCGACTCTGGTCCGCGGCGGGATCCGGCTCGACCAGGCCCGCCGGGAGGTCTTCCGGGACGGCCACTACGTGCCGCTGTCGCGCAAGGAGTTCGGCGTGCTGGCCGAGCTGCTGCGGGCCGAGGGAGCGGTGGTCTCCGCGGAGAGCCTGCTGGAGAAGGTCTGGGACGAGCACGCCGACCCGTTCACCTCCGCGGTCCGGCTGACCATCCTCAAGCTGCGCCGCAAGCTGGGCGACCCGCCCGTCATCACCACCGTCGCCGGAGTGGGGTATCGCCTCCCGTGAAGCTGCGTCCGTTCAGCCCGCCGTCGTACCGCCTGACCATCCGCGCCCGCCTCACCCTCGTCTACGGCGGGTTGTTCTTCCTCGCCGGGCTGGCCCTGCTCGTGGTGACCTACTTCCTGGTGGACCAGTCACTGCTGCAGAAGTTCACCTTCCGGGCACCACTGCCCGACCTCGGCCAGCCGCCCGGGGTGGCGGGGATGGCCGGGCAGGGCGGCGGCACGCGGGTGCGGGTGCTCATCGACAACAACCCCGACCTCGTCTACTACATGGACAAGCAGGCCGAGTCGCTGCGCCACGCGACCATGGTCGCGCTGCTCCAGCAGGGCGCGATCGCGCTGCTGGTGGTCGGGGCGGTCGCCATCGCCCTGGGCTGGCTGATCGCCGGGCGGCTGCTGTCGCCGCTGCACCGGATCACCGACACCGCCCGCCGGATCAGCACCGCCCCGGCCGCCGACCGAGGGCTGCACGAGCGCATCGCGCTGCGCGGCCCCAACGACGAGATCCAGGAGCTGGCCGACACCTTCGACGCCATGCTGGCCCGGCTGGACCAGGCCTTCGACGGGCAGCGCCGCTTCGTCGCGAACGCCTCCCACGAGCTGCGTACGCCGCTGACGCTGAACCGGTCGCTGGTGGAGCTGGCCATGCACCGCAGGACCGCGTCCGACGACGTCAAACGGCTCGGCGAGACGCTGCTGGACATCAACGGCCGGCACGAGCGCCTGATCGAGGGGCTGCTGCTGCTGGCCCGCTCGGAGAACGAGGTGGTGGAGCGGCGGCCAGTGGATCTCGCCGACATCGTCGACCATGTCGGGCTGCAGAGCGCGGGTGCGGCGGCCGAGGCCGGCGTGTCGGTCGCCGTCGCGACGGCCCCCGCCGAGACCACCGGCGATCCCGTCCTGCTGGAGCGGGTGGCGCAGAACCTCATCGGCAACGGGATCCGGCACAACGCCGCGGGCGGCTGGGTGCGGGCCGCGACCGCCGGCCGGGGCGACCGGGTGGAGCTGGAGGTGTCCAACAGCGGGCCGGTGGTGGCTGCGTATGAGGTGGAAGGGTTGTTCGAGCCGTTCCGCCGGGGCAGCGAGCGCACCCGCTCCGACCAGGGCGTGGGGCTGGGCCTGTCGATCGTGCGCGCGATCGCCCGGGCGCACGGCGGCACGGTCGCGGCCCGGCCGCGCGAGGGCGGCGGGCTCGTGGTGACGGTCTCGCTGCCTCGCTAGGACCATCCTGTTTCAAGATCTCCTAGCGGGGTAGGGGACGTACACGTCCGATCGGGGCGTCACGTCCGGGCGGGTGCCTTCGCCCCTTTCCGGCGGAGCTGCCCCGCGCCCCCACTGGCAGCTGGTCACAACGCGCGGTTGGCCAGGTAAGCTCTCCGCTGGTCGCGATCGTCGATTGGTACAGGGAGTCTCTGGTGAGCGTTGCGTTGGTTACCGGTTCGGCCGGTTTGATCGGTTCCGAAGCAGCCCGCCACTTCGCCGGTCTGGGCATGCACGTCGTCGGCCTCGACAACGACATGCGCAAGTACTTCTTCGGCGAGGACGGCTCGACCGCCTGGAGCCTGGTGAACCTCACCAGCAAGCTCGGCGACTCGTACACCCACTACGACGTCGACATCCGCGACCGTGACGTGCTCAACAAGATCTTCGAGCGGTACGGCAAGGACATCTCCCTGGTGATCCACACCGCGGCCCAGCCCAGCCACGACTGGGCGGCCAAGGAGCCGTTCACCGACTTCGACGTCAACGCCGTCGGCACGCTGAACGTGCTGGAGTACACCCGCCAGCACTGCCCCGACGCCGCGTTCATCTTCTGCTCGACGAACAAGGTCTACGGCGACACCCCGAACCGCCTCCCGCTGGTCGAGCAGGAGACCCGGTACGAGATCGACCCGAACCACCAGTTCGCCGGCGGCATCACCGAAGACATGACGATCGACAACAGCATGCACTCGATCTTCGGCGTGTCCAAGGTCGCCGCGGACGTGGCGGTGCAGGAGTACGGCCGCTACTTCGGCATGAAGACGGCCTCCTTCCGCGGCGGCACCCTGACCGGCCCCGCGCACAGCGCCGCCGAACTGCACGGCTTCCTGGCGTACCTGATGCGCTGCGTGATGGAGGGCCGGACCTACAACCTGTTCGGCTACAAGGGCAAGATGGTCCGTGACGCCATCCACTCGCACGACGTGCTCACCGCGTTCGAGGCGTTCTTCCGCAACCCGCGCTCCGGCGAGGTCTACAACCTGGGCGGCGGCCGCTTCTCCAACACCTCGCACGTCGAGGCCTTCGCCATCGCCGAGAAGATCACCGGCCGGGAGGCGAAGGTCAACTACGTGGAGCAGGCCCGCATGGGCGACCACCAGTGGTATGTCAGCGACATGGCCAAGTTCCAGGCGCACTACCCGGACTGGCGGATGACGTACGACGTGCCCGCTATTCTCAACGAGATCTATGAGGCCAACGTCGACAAGTGGATGTAGGCCCACTTGCGCGAACTTCGAGGAACCCGATGTCGACGACGCTGAACACCAGCAGCAAGCGCAACGTGCTCGGCGTCCTCGTCGACGCCACGGACTACACCGACGCCACCGAGCGCATAATCCGCGCTGCCACGGACGGACGGCCGTACGCGGTCACCGCGCTCGCGGTGCACGGGGTGATGGAGGGTGTCGCCGACGGCACGCTCGGCGCACAGCTCAACAGCTTCGATCTGGTCACCCCGGACGGCCAGCCGGTGCGCTGGGCGCTCAACCTGCTGCACGGAGCCGGGCTGCGCGATCGGGTCTACGGTCCGGAGCTGACCCTGCGGGTGCTCGGCCGGGCCGCTGAGCAGGGCCTGCCGGTTTACCTCTACGGTTCCACCCAGCCCGTGCTGGACCTGCTGATCCCGGCACTGACCGCGAAGTTCCCGGCGCTGAAGATCGCCGGGAGCGAGCCGTCGAAGTTCCGCGGCGTCGAGGACGGCGAAGCCGAGCAGATCGCGGCGCGCATCACCGGCTCGGGCGCGCGGATCGTGCTGGTCGGTCTCGGCTGCCCGCGGCAGGAGAAGTTCGCCTACGCGATGCGCCCGCACCTGGCGATGCCGCTGCTGGCGGTCGGCGCGGCGTTCGACTACCACGCCGGCGGGCTGCACAAGCCGCCCGCGTGGATGCAGCGGCACGCCCTGGAGTGGCTGTGGCGGCTGGGCCTGGAACCCAAGCGCCTGTGGCGTCGCTACCTGATCCTCAACCCGAAGTACCTGGCCCGCCTCGGTGCCCAGAAGGTCCGCCTCTGGCGCGCCACCCCGGTCACCCCGGCCACCGACTCCCCGTCGACGTTCGCCGTTTGACGCTGGCCGGCACTCATCGAGTCATCTGCGAAGAGCTCGCCCCAGGACACTCGGGGCGAGCTCTTCGCAGATGACGCCAGGCCTCGTGGGCCGTGGAAGATCGGTTCAGCGCCGCAGGTAGATGAGGCCCAGGACGGAGCGGGTGGCTTCGAACCAGCGGTCGAACCACTCGTCGGTGGGCGGCGAGTTGCGGGGCGGCAGTTCCAGCAGCAGGCCGCGCAGCAGCGGGTGGTCGACGAGGGTCGACTCGGCGGGCATGTCGAGCCAGCTCGACGGCGCGAACGACTGCTCGCCGAACCGGTCCAGGCCGAGCGCCTGCAGCGGCCCGGAGCCGGGCTCCAGCAGGGTGTCTCCCGGCAACTGGACCCGGTCGGAGTCGCGCAGGGCGCGCTCGCGCGGCGCGGGGCTGGCGTTCTGGCTGGGCACGTGTTCAGGCATCGTCATCTTCGTCCTACCCGGTCGGCGAGTTTCGCGGTGTGGTGGGGCGCCGTCTGATACAACGACCGCAACGGAATGCAGGCGACGGTCTACCCGCGATCGTCACTGCACGTGTTGCTTGCGTGACTAAGCGCAAGCTAACCAGTTGTGCATCACGTGCGGGGGAACCACCATGGTCGCTGAACCGGCGTCCACACCATTGCCATCTCAGGTCACGCCGGCGCAGCTCATCGGCGAGATCAGCCGACTCGTCCGGCAGCTGCCCTGTCCGCACTGCGGCCAGGAGGGCGCCGACTCCGCACGCGCCCACTCCCAGGCGCTGGTCCCGGCGGCCCGGGAGCCCTACGACGACGTCGCCCCGCTCGACCCGCTGGACGAGATCGGCGACGACGAGCGCTGGCTGTGGCGCCTGGTCGAGGAGGCCGAGCGTGTCGCCGCGGCCGCGCCGCCCGGTCCGGACCCGCGCCAGGTCGCGCTCGCCGAGCAGCGCTGCCAGGAGGCGTACGAGGCCGAGCAGAAGGTCCAGTCGCGCATCCACGCGACCATCACCGCGCTCGCCCAGCCGTCGTCGTGGCTACGGCCCCGCCACCGCGCCGCGCTCGCCCGGCACCTGCGTGAGGACCGGGCCGCCGCGGTGCTGACCGCGATCCAGCGGGGGCGGATCGAGGAGATCCGAGGGCGGCTGCGCGCCGTCGCCAACCGGCGGGCCGACTACCTCACGGCGCATCGCGCCACGCTGGAGGCCGGGCGCAACGCGCGGGTGGAGCTGACCCGGGTGCTCGACGACCTGATCGACCGGTACGCCCGGATGGCACAGCCACCCGCCTGGTTCAAGTTCGGGCTGGACTACCCCCCGGAGCCCGGCACGCGCCGGGAGTGGCTGCAGCACGCCCGCGAGACGATGATCGAGCGGCGGCGGGCCAACCTGCACCGGGTGCTGCTGTGACCGAGATGGCGAAGGACCCTCCCCGGCGCCCTTGAGGGTGGCGCGGAAGAGGGTCCTCCGTAAGCGTGATCCAGAGCTGTCACAAGGTGCGGGATTCGACCTAGAGATCGAACTCCCCGTCCTTGGCACCCTCCACAAAGGCGTCCCACTCGTCCGGCGTGAAGATCAGTGCCGGCCCGGTGGGATTCTTGGAGTCGCGCAACGCGATCGCACCACCAACGAACGCGACTTCAACACAGTTGTCGCAGTTCGGCCCACTCCGCGTGCTCTTGTACCAACGCGCTTCGCTCAGATCGACTCGAAACCCCTTGGTCTCGATTTCCATAGTGGCTCCTCCGCCAGTTGTGCGATCAGCTCGGCGGACTCCTCGGGGCTCAACGCAGCCCTCCGGATGTTCTCGAAGATCTTGGTGTACTTCCCCAGCTCGTCGTTTTTCTCCAGGAAGAGTCCCCCGGTCGCATTCTCCGCGTAAACGACATCTGAGTCGCCCGGTTCGGGAAACTCCAGGATGGCGAAAGTACCGTCCATACCGGCGTGTGGACCTGCCTCGAACGGCAACACCTGCAAGGTCACGTTAGGCCACGAGGCTGCTTCGGCCAGTAGTCGAAGCTGGTCTCGCATAACCTCGTCGCCGCCCACGGGCCGGCTCACCACCGACTCATCGAGCACCACCTGAAACCTGATCGCATCGTCTTGTCGCGTGAGCAACGATTGACGGCCCATCCGGACACGGACACGATTCATAATCGCTTCTTCGTCCCAGTCCGGCCAGGCGCCGCGAATCATCGCCTCGGCATAATCTGCTGACTGCAGCAGGCCGGGGACAACCTGCTGTTCGTACGCGCGGATGGAGCTGGCCGCGGCCTCCAGCCCGACATAAGCGCCCACGAGCACGCTGCTGTAGGGATGCCACCAGCCCTTCTGCCGTGCCTCCTTGGCGATCTCCACCAGCACGTCGACCTCGTCGGCCGGCGTGTTGTAGATCGTCAGCATGTCGCGGACGTCGCGACTGGTCACCGAGCTGTGCCCGGTCTCGATCCGCGAGATCTTGGACTGTGAGCACTCCATCCTCTCGGCCACGAACTCCAGCGTGATGCCGGCATGTTCGCGCCGCTTGCGCAGTTCGGCACCGAGTCTTCGTCGGCGCACGGTCGGGCTCTGTCGGGTTGTCACGGCGCACCTCCGCGACGCACGTCGGCGGAGGCACGAAAGTCGATGCCCCCGCCCGATGGAACTTGCCTATGTCGTGTTGCGAGTCTGCTCCGACGATCGGCGAATCTTCAACCGGCCGAACGCACAGAGGGTGCGACTCGGCATCACCGGGGAGACCGACACCAGCTTGTCACATACCGGACGAAGGACACCAGTGCGCATACGCACTTTGCAACTTGCATTCAGCAAAGTCTTCCGGCACAGTGTCTGTTATGGCCCCCGCTGTGCTGATCTTCCGTTTTCATGATCACGCACGGTGGGCGGAGCTTCACCTCTAGCGTTCAACGAGCGACTCCCGATTACGTGTTGTCCATTCGCACCGGTACGAGAGAGCAAGGAGAAAAGGTGACTCCCCAAGCCGGCGACATCCTCCACGTCACTCGCGAAGCCAGCGTCCAGTTCCTGCGCCCGATGATGTTCCGGGTGATCCGCGTGCACGACTGGCCGACGTACGAGGGCTGGGTCTGGCTCGACGGTTACCAGCTCAACGCCGCCGGGGACGCGGTGGAACGCCGCTCGATCTTCGTACAGCGCGCCGGCCTGCGCATCGTGCCCGACAACAGCGCCTCGGCCCGCGCCCGCACGGCGCCCGGCCGCATCGGCCAGCGCCCCGCACTGAGCCGCACCCCGCACCTGCGTCCCGCGACCGCGGGCGCTCGCTGAGGATTTCTCGCGATCGGCCTCCGGCCCGGCCATAACGGATCTACGCTCGAATAACCCTAGTTGAACGACGGTGGCGACTCGCCCGGTCGGCTGCGGTCCGCAGGCGGCCGCGACGAGTCACTACCGTCTGCCCTCGCGTGGCACGGCACCCGCTCACCCGGGGGACGGCGCCATGGACAACCGAACGATCGCTTCTGGACGCGAGTCCCGGGCGACCATTCCACATCGGTCCCACCGGCTGGCCGCACTGTGCGGTGCGGCGCTGGCAGCGGCGTTCTTCACGCCGGTGCCGGCTACCGCCGGGACGACCGAGGTGCGGGCCGCAACGGTCGCGGACGCATCCACCACGCGGCAGGCAGCGGCGCCCGCCGTGGTCAGTGCCCACTCCGTGCCACCCGAGCTGATGGCACGTTCGCTCATCTCCACCGGCATGATCGGCATCGGTCTCGCGCTGGGCGGGATCGTCATCGTCACCCACCGGCGCCGCCAGTGGTGACCCGCCGGCCTACCGGAACAGAACGCGCCCATGCCGAGCACGGCATGGGCGCGCTCGTGTGCTGCGGTCAGTCCTCGTCCGGGCTGGGGCTCGCCTCCGCGCTCGGGCTCGGCTCGGCGGACGGGCTGGCCGGGGCCGAGGCCACCACGATGGTCACCGTGTCCCCTGCCTCCACCACCGAGCCGCCTTCCGGGTCCACCTCGACCACGGTGCCCGGATCGGCTTCATCGGTGGCGCGCAGCGTGATCCGCGGGCTCAGGCCCACCGCGTTCAGCGCGTCGATGGCCTCCTGCTGCGACATGCCCACCAGGTCCGACGGCACCGCGACCGTCGACGCCGCCGGTGAAGGCGACACCGACGCCGACGGGCTCGGCGCGGCGCTGCTGGGCGCGGCCGAGGTCAGCGCGGGGGTCGGCGAGGTGCTCGGCACCGGCGCGGGCCCGCCGCCGCGCAGCGCGAGCCAGGCGGCCACCGCGAACAACGCCAGCAGCAGCAGCGCGATCCCGATGATGACCAGGGGCGCACGCCAGGTGCGCTGGCCCTCGCCGTACTCGATGCCGGGCGGCGGCGGGGTGGCACCGCGCATCGGCCCGGACTCCCGGGCGGGCACGCCCGCACGGCCGGTCCAGACGTCCTGGGCCGGCAGCACCGAGGTGCGCTCGTCCGCCGGTGCCGGACGGCCGGCGACGGGCGGCAGCACCGAGGTCGGCTCGCCTCCCGGAGGCACGCCCGGGGGCCCGCCCGCAGGCAGCACGGTCGTCGCCTCGTCGCCGGTTCGGCCGCCCCCGGGCAGCACGGTCGTCGCATCGTCCGGGCTGTGCCCACCCGCGGGAAGGACGGTCGTGGCCTCGTCGTCGGCCGACCCGCCCGCGGGCAGCACTGTCGTCGCCTCGTCGTCGGACTCGGGCCCTCCGTCCCGGCGGTGAGCAGGCATGGGGGCGGTCTCGTCGGGAGACGGCCCCGGGCCGCTCCCGCCCGCCGCCGGATCGCTGTCGTCGTGCCGCTGCTCATCGGACATGCAGAGGTCCTACCACGTCGCCGGTCCGGTTAAGCCTCACCAGGGCACGTGGCGTGCGGCGCACCCCGCGCACCGTCGTCAGCCTGCCGTGGCGGGAGAAGGCTCGGTCGCCACCGAGCAGGTCAGGTCGACCGTGTCGTCCCACTTGACCTTGTCGCCCGCCGGGATCGAGGTCTCGCGCACGGTTCCGTCACGCCCGCTCACGTACTTGCCGATCCGCAGGCCGGCCGCGAGGAGTTCGGTCTTCGCCGCGTCGCACGGCTTGTCCACGACGTTCGGCATGTCGAATTCGAAAACCGGACCCACCACGATGAGACGCACGTGAGTACCGCTCGGTGCCGACATGCCCGCTGCGGGCTCGGTGCGCAGCACGGTGTGCGGCGTGCCGGCCTCCTCCACGAACTTGACCGTCACGCTGACCTTCAGGTCCTTGATGATCTGTGCGCGAGCCTCGCGGAACTCCCGGGTGCTCACGTCGGGCATCACCTGGCCGCCGGGTGCGGGCGAGGCGGCGCTCGGCGCGACCGTCGGGCTCGGCGAGGGCTGCTCGCTCGGCGACGCGTCAGGCGTCGGCGAGATCACCGCGGTCGGGCTGGCGCTCGGCTGGGCGGCCGGATCGCCGTCGCCGGCCGCGAACCATCCGATCGCGAGTCCCGCGACGGCCAGCAGCACGGTGGCCGTCGCCAGGATGGCGACGGTGCCGGGGCTGAACCCGCGTGGTCGCTGCGGCGTCAGCGGCGCCGTCTGTGCCCACGGGTCGGTCATGATGGTCTCCTCTTTGGGGTACGCCCGGCGAACGCTACGCCGCAACGAGAGTAAACCGTTCACACGAACCGCCCTCGCATTGCTATACGCTCGCGTCATGTCACTTCAGGGCCCGGGTACGCGGCTGGGACTGAGCTCGGTCGCCGTCGCGGCGGGCGTTGCCGCCGCTGCGGGAGCAGCACAGTTGGGCGTCGGTTACGGCCTGGGAGTCTTCTCCTGGGTGCCCACCGTGCACGGCGGCGACGAGGCCGCGTGGTTGGCGAGTCTGGCCTGGACGGTGTGGATTTCCGCCCTGTCGGTGGTGCTCGGTGCCGTAGTGGCCGATCGCGTCGGCCAACCGACTGTCCAGTCGTCGACAGCGGTCCGCGTGCTGCGCCGCGCCGCGCTGTCGATCGCCGCCTCGCTGGGCGGCCTGGTCGTCGTGGCGCTGACCGCGGTGCCCGCCCGGGTGGCCGAGCGCGCCGACACGTTCGCGCCGCACCTGATCGTCGGCGCTTATGCCATCGCCGGGGTGCTGCTCGGCCTGTTCATCTCGGTGGCCGCCCTGGTCGCCCGCTCGATCGCCGCGAACGTGCTGGCCACCGGCGGATGGCTGTGGCTGCTCGCGGTCACCGCGGTGGCCGACGGCATCGCGGCCGGGCGCGACCCCGTCGTCGCGCAGCTCGGCTCCTGGCCGGTGACCACGGACGGGCCCTGGTTCAAGAGCGTCTACCTGCCCGGCGCGGCCATCGCCGCGGTCGCCGCCGTGGTCATCGGCTTCCTCGCCGCGCTGCCCGCCGCACGCCGCCGCGACGGCCAGGCGGGCGTGGCGCTCTCCGGCGCCGCCGGCCCGGCCCTGGTCGCCGTGGCCTACCTGCTGGCCGCGCCGAGGCTGACCGGTGCGCTGCCGGATCAGCTCTCCGCACACCTGGTGGCGCCGTACGCGGTGGTCACCGGTCTGCTCGGCTCGGTGCTGGCGCTCGTGCTCTGCGGCCCGCGCCGCCCCCGGCCGGTCACCGCGCCGGCCGCGCCGGTCCCGCCGCAGTACACCGGATCCGACGCCGCGCCCGCTCCGGCCGTGCCCGCACAGCCCGTCCCGGACAAGACCGGCTCCGGCAAGAAGGCCTCCGACAAGAACAGCGCGGCCGGGGACAGCTCTGACAAGGCCGCGTCCGACAAGCCCGCATCGGGCAGGACCGCCGCCGGCCGGGCCACCGTCGCCAAGGCGACCGCGGACGACACCGCGGCGCAGCCACCGGCGGACGAGCCGAGCGCGACCGGCGCCATGCCGTCCACGGGCCCGAGCGGGGTATCCCCCGTCGCGGACCCGCCGGGCCCGCGTCAGCCGCGCAAGAAGCGCTGACGGGGTCCAGACCCGCTCACCCGGCGCCTATCAGCGCACCACGACCATGCCGACGTTGCCGGCACCGCGCGAGCGCAGCACGCGGGCGGAGCGTTCGCCGCTGGCCCGGCAGTCCGCACGGCTGGCCGCAGGGCACGCGGTCACCAGCAGCGCCCGGGCCGGCCCGTTGTCGAGCTGCATGTACGTCGGCAGCGCGGCGACCTCCGACACGGTGAACCGGCCGGGCGCCGTTTCCAGGAAGGTGAACCGGCTGATCACCCCGTCCCGGGTGACGGCCGAGAAGCTCTGGTTCGAGACGTGATTGCCCATGCCGTAGACGACCCAGCGCCCCTCGATCCGTTCGAACGGCTGCACCACGTGCGCGTGGTGGCCGAGGATCAGGTCGACCGCGCCGTCGCGCAGCAACCGGCGGGCGACGGACACCTGCTGCTCGTTCGGCCGCTGCTGGTACTCGGTGCCCCAGTGGATCGAGACGATGACGACCTCGGCCCCGGCCCGCCGGGCCCCGTTCGCGGCCTGCCGGACGCGCTCCGGGTCGAGCGAGTTGACCAGCCACTCCTTGCCCTTGGGCCGGGTCAGTCCGTTGAACGAGAAGGTGTACGACAGCAGCGCCACCTTGACCCCGCGCACCGTGACGATCGTGGGCTGGTCCTGCTCGGCGCGGCTGCGAGCCATGCCCGCGTGGGCGATCCCGGCCGCGTCCAGGGCGGCAAGGGTGCGGCGCACGCCCGCCTCGCCCCCGTCCAGGGAGTGGTTGGACGCGGTGGAACAGGCGTCGTAGCCGGTCTGCCGCAGGGCGGGCACGATCTGCGGCGGCACCTTGAAGATCGGGTATCCGGTGAACGGCCCCTGCGGGCCGCCCAGCGGCGTCTCCAGGTGGCAGATGGCGAGGTCGGCCCCCTCGATCACCGGGCGCACGCCCTTGAGCAGCGGCGCGAAGTCGTACCCGCGGCCGCCCGCGTCCTGCTGCGCCTGCCGCCACAGCCCGCCGTGCAGCAGCACATCGCCGCTGCCGACCACGGTGAACGTGCGCGGCACGAACGGCCCGCCCGCAGGCGTCGGCGAAGCGGCCGACGCGCTCGGCACGGATGACCGGCTCGGCGACGCCCCGACACGGCTCGGCGCGGGTGCCCGGTTCGGCGAGGCTCCGGCGCTGGTGAGCGCGGGTCGCGGAGCGGGCACGCGCGCGGTCGGCAGGTACGTCGACGACGGCCGTGGCGCCTGACCGGGCAGCCACGGTGGCAGCGCCGCCGCGGCGACCGCGGCCAGCAGCACGGCCAGGGTCGCCGGCAGCGCCCAGGGCCTGACGTCACTCCGCTCACCGGTCACGGCTGCACACTCCCCCGAGGTCGTCGATCACGCCATCCGCTGTCAGGCCGAGTCAGCCCACCGGCCAGGTATGCACCGGTTCGTTGGTGCGCTGGTGCTCGGCATACCGGCCCACCATGGCGCGCAGCGCCGCGGGCCGGGTCGCGCCCGCCGCCTCCAGCGCCCGCACCGTGGCCACCTGCCAGGTCGAGCCGTTCTGCCCGGTGAGGCAGCGCTGCTCGATGATGCCGAGCAGCCGGTCGCGCTGCGCCGGGTCGACGCCGAAGCGGTCGAGCCCTTCCGCCGCCTTCGGCAGCAGCATCTCCAGCACCAGATCGGTCACCCGGATCTCGCCGAGCCGCGGCCACCAGACCGGCGCGACGATGCCCCGGCGGGCGGCGGCGTGGAAGTTGTCCTGCGCCACGCTGAAGGGCAGCTGTGTCCAGAGCGGACGGTCCTCCTCCACCAGCGCGCGCACCAGTCCGAAGTAGAGCGCGCCGTTGGCCAGCATGTCGACCACGGTCGGCCCGGCCGGCAGCACCCGGTTCTCCACCCGCAGGTGCGGCCGGCCGCCCATGATGTCGTAGACCGGCCGGTTCCAGCGGTAGATGGTGCCGTTGTGCAGCCGTAACTCGCCCAGCCGGGGCACCCCGCCGTCGCGCAGCACGGTCAGCGGGTCCTCCTCCTCGGCGATCGGCAGCAGCGGCGGGAAGTAGCGCACGTTCTCCTCGAACAGGTCGAAGATCGAGGTGACCCAGCGCTCGCCGAACCAGACCCGGGGGCGTACGCCCTGGGCCTTGAGCTCGTCCGGGCGGGTGTCGGTGGCCTGCTCGAACAGCGCGATCCGGGTCTCCGACCACAGCTGATGACCGAACAGGTAAGGCGAGTTGGCGCCGACCGCGACCTGCACCCCGGCGATGACCTGCGAGGCGTTCCAGTACGCGGCGAACTCCGCGGGCGACACCTGCAGGTGGAACTGCAGGCTGGTGCAGGCGGCCTCGGGTGCGATGGAGTCGGTGCGGATGCGCAGCCGGTCGGCTCCCCTGATGTCGACGCCGATCTGCTCGCCGCGGGCGGCCAGGATCTCCTCGTTGAGCGAGCGGTAGCGCCCGTTCACGGACAGGTTCTCGGTGACCGTGTGGTCGGTGGTGAGCGTCGGCAGGATGCCGATGGTCAGCAGCGCCGCGTCGTGCTTGCGGGCGTGCGTGTCCGCGCGGCGCAGGCTCTCGATGATCTGCTGCTCGTACTGCACCAGCCCGTCCCCCGAGATGAGCCGCGGCGGCACGTTCAGCTCCAGATTGAACCGTCCGAGTTCGGTCTGGAACTGGGGATCGGCCAGGTCGCGCAGGACTTCTTCGTTCACCATCGTCGGCAGGTGCTCGGCGTCGACCAGGTTCAGCTCGATCTCCAGCCCGGTGGTCGGGTGGTCGGCATCGAAGCTGAAGTCGTTGAGCATCAACGCGAACACGTCCAGGCAGCGCCTGACTTTCTGGCGGTAGTGCTCCCGTTCCTGGCGGCTGAACGTCTGCAGCGAAACGTCCTTGCCCATGAGCCCTCCCCGACGCACGGTCACCAAACGAACCCTCAGAGTACGTTTCGCGAGCGACAGTCGTATCGGGTGGTCGTCCCGATTGGCACGCCCGTCGTCCCACTCTGCGGGAAACGAAGGGCAACAAATGTGCCATCTCTCCATATACGATGCGGAAATGGAGCTACTCGAGGATTCGAGGCTCACCGCCATGGGCCTTTTGACAGAGGCGTACACCAGCCTCAACACCCTCTGCGCGGAGCAGCTCGCCGCGCACGGCCTGGCACCGGTCGAGTTCGAAGTGCTGCTGCGGCTGGCTCGCTCACCCGCGCGACGACTGCGCATGACCGACCTTTCCCGACAGACCTCCATGAGCACGAGCGGGGTGACCCGCATGATCGACCGGCTCGAGCGGGAAGCCCTGGTCTGCCGGGTGCCCTGCGACATCGACCGGCGCAGCTCATACGCCGCCCTCACCAGCAAAGGCCTGGCCCGCCTGCAGGAGACCATCCCCGGCCACCTGGAACTGCTTGACGAATGGCTCGTCGGCCCGCTGACCCAGCGCCAACTGCAGGGGCTGCTGGTCGGCCTGCGCGTGGTGCGCGACGCGGTCCGCCCGGAGGCGACCGCGGGCGTTCATGACCAGTGACGATCCTCTGCGGCGCGGCACTGCTGCCGCTGCGGCAGAACCGGCGGCAGAACTGCCGAGGACGTGCCAGAAAGGACGGTTAAAGCCCCGAATCGGGTGAACCGGGCTGCTAGCGTCATGGCCCTGTGGGAGGACGGTCCGGCCGGCCTTTTCACGGGGGCTGCATCGGCGCGGGCGGAGACGGCGGGGGGCGCGGTTCGCCACGGCGGGCCGCGGAGGGACATCACCGTCGGGGGGCCGCCCGCGCCGAACCCAGCGCCTCGAAGCGGCCGCTCGGTGTCATCTGGAGCGCAGCGCAGGATGACACCGATCAAGACCGCGTGGCGGGATCCACATGGCAAGCCACGGCGGCGCTCACAGATGGCTGAGCAGTCCCAGCGCGTGCGGCGTCAGCGAGATGCCCGTGCTGTCCCGCAGCTCGTAGAGCCGGGCCACCACCTCGGCGGGTTCGTTGCTGGTCGCCGCCAGCCCGACCAGCGCCTCCATCATGTCCCGCCGGTCGTTGAGGCCGCTGGTCAGCCGCGCCGCCGCTGCGAACCACGAGGCCGCCAGCGTGCGGTGACCCCGCTGCCAGGCCACCGTCGCCTCGATCATCGCGCAGTGCCAGTCCTCCTCGGGCTCGGCCGCGTCGAGCATGTCCGGCCCCGGACCGGGCTCCTCCACCAGCGCCGCACGGATGTCGGACAGCGTCTTCTCCGCCTCCTCCAGCCGCCCGCCCTGGGCGTACGCCAGCCCGACCACGCCCACCAGCCGCCGCCGCTCCCCCGGGTTGCCGACCTCGGCCAGCATCTCCGCGGCCTGCAAACCGACCCGCACCGCCTCGTCGTAGCGGCCGTCCAGGCGCAGCACCTCGGCGAGGTTGGCCCGCGCCAGTGCGCGCAGCTTGTGCTCGCCGGACCGCGCCGACAGCCGGTCCACCGCGGCCAGCCGCCGCTGTGCCGCGGCGAGATCGGCCTCGCGCAGGTCGTGCCAGATCAGGTTGTGCTGGGCCACCGCCATGTCGTCGACCCGGCCGGTGCGGGTGGCCAGCGCCAGAGTCGCCTCACCGTGGCGGCGGGCGTCGTCGTACTCCCCCGCGCTCTGGTGCACGACCTGCAGCACGCCGCGCGCCGCGAGCTCCCCGGTCACGTCGCCCACCAGCAGGAACGCCGCCAGCGCGGTCTCTCCTCGGGCGAGTTCCGCCCGGCCCGCGCCGTGCTCGGCCGCGAGCTGCACCACGCCCAGGTTCGCCCAGGCCCGCACGATCGGATCGGCGTCGGCGGTGCGCGGATCGTCGAGCAGCCGCAGCAGCCACTGCCTGCCCTGCTGGTCCCGGCCGCGGAAACGCCACCAGCGGGGGAGTTTCGAGGCCAGGCACAGCGCCGTGTGCGGGTCGTGCTCGGCCGCGTGGACCAGCGCCGCCCACAGATCACTGGCCACGTCGTCGAGCCGGGCCACCGCCGCGGCCAGCGTCGGCCCCACCATCGTCGGGGCGGTGCGAGCCGCGAACCGGGCGAAGACCACGCCGTGCTGCCGCCGTGCCTCGGCCAGCTCACCGGCCACCGCGGCCTGCTCGGTGGCGTACTCCTTCACGACGTCCAGCAGCACGAAGCGGAACGCGCCGGAGCCGCGCACCTGCACCAGCCCCAGCTCCACCAGGCGCTCCAGCACCGGCACCACGTCGACCTGCGGGCCGAGCAGGTCCTCGGCCAGCTCCACGGACCAGCGGTAGCCGAACACGGCCAGCCGCCGCAGCGCCTCCCGCTGCGCGGGCTCCAGCAGGCGGTAGCTGGCGGTCACCACGTCGCGCAGGGTCACCACCGGCGGGGAGGCGGCGACGTCGGCGCTGCCCAGCTCCAGCAGCCGGTTGCCGTAGCGGGCAAGCATCTCGGCCGGGTCGAGCACCCGGCCCCGCGCCGCGGCCAGCTCGATGGCCAGCGGCAGCCCGCCCAGCCGGCGTACCAGCGTGACCAGCGCCTCGACCTCGACGTCGGCGGGCGCGCGACGCACCTGCCGCCACCTGGCCAGGAACAGCGCGCTCGCCGGGTGCCGCTCGGCCTCGGCCAGCGACCGCGTCCCGGCGGGTGGCAGCGCCAGCGGCCCCAGCGGCCACACCTGCTCGCCCACCGGCCCCAGCGGAGCCCGTGCCGAGGCGAGCACCCGCAACATGGGCGCGACGGCGAACAGTTCGGCCAGCACGGTCCGGGAGGCGTCCGGCGAGCGGTCGACCGCGTCCAGCATGAGCAGCACCGGCTCTGCCAGCCGGGTCGGCAGGTCGGCCGGCCGGGCGACTTCCAGCACTGCGCAGATCACGTCACGGACGTCGTTGACGGTGTCCCCCGCGGCGACGCTGATCGCGCGCACGCCTGCCGGGAACCGCTGCTGCGCCTGGTGCGCCACGGTGATCGCGAGTGCGCTCTTGCCCACCCCGGCCAGGCCCACCAGCGTGGTGAGGCCGGGCTGGGCGGCGAGGTGCTCGATCAGGGCGGCGGACTCCTCGGCGCGGCCGTACAGCTCCGGCGGCGCGGGCAGGGTGAACGCGGGCCGGGCGGGCGGCGTGGACACCTGGCCGCGGGCGGCGAGGTGGAACTCGGCGGCCGCGTCGCCGGTCAGCGACAGCGCACCGACCAGCAGTTCCACCGTGCTGCGCTGCGGGCGGGCCGCTCGTCCGTGCTCCAGGTCCCGGACCGTGCGCACGCCGAGCCCGGCCCGTGCGGCGAGTTCCGACTGGGTCAGCCGCGCGGCATCCCGGTGCGCGCGAAGGAGCGCGCTGAAGGAGGCCGCCGACGCGTCGGCGGCCTCTGCGGGAACCGGGTGACCTGGGGCCATGGCCGCAAAGACTACGCACCCGAAGCCGAACGTGGGAGTCGAGCGTCTACTTTTTGGCGCACTCACGGGACATGACCGGTGTCACAGCGCAACCTTTCCGGCGAGCTGTTCGTGTCTCCTCTCACCTGTCGACGGAAAGGGAAAGGGGTGAGCAGTGCGTGACACGGAGAGCTTCGACGAGTGCTACCGGGCGACATCGCATCGCCTGCTCGGTTATGCGTACGCGCTGACCGGGAACTGGGCGCAGGCGCAGGACCTGGTCCAGGACGCGTACATGCGGGCCTGGCGGCAGTGGGGGCGGCTGTCCGAGTACGACGACGTCGAGGCCTGGCTGCGGCTGGTCGTGTCGCGCCTGGCCACCGACGTGTGGCGGCGGCTGCAGCGCTGGCGTGCGGCGATGCGCCTGCTGGGCACGAGCGAGGACGCCGCACCCGCCGACGAGTCCGCGGTGCTGCTGCAGCAGGCGCTGCGCGGCCTGCCCGGGGTCCAGCGCCAGGCGCTGGCCATGCACTACCTGTTCGGCATGCCGGTCGCCCGGATCGCCCTCGACACGGGGGTGCCGGTGGGCACGGTGAAGAGCTGGCTCTCTCGTGGACGTGCCGGCCTGGCGGCCGCGCTGCAGGCAAAGGACGGTGATCGTGATGAGTGAGATCGAGAACGCATTCGCCCGGGTGGTGGTCGAGGCCGAGCACCGCGCGCTGCCGATGGCGGCGCAGCTGCGTGCCCGCAGTGACCGGCGCACCCGGCGGCGGGCCGTGGTGGGCACGCTGGCCGTCGCCGCCGTGCTCGCGGCGGGTGCCACCGTGCTGCTGCCGCAGCTGGGGCGCGAGGCACCGGACCAGGTCGCCTTCCCGTCCGGCACGGCGACGAGCTCGCCGGTGACGCAGACGTCGGCACCGCCCTCGCCGCCGACTGCGGGATGCCCCAGCGGGGGGTTCGGTAAGACGATCCCCGCCAAGGCGCTGGTCTCGGGCACCAGCCGCGACGCCCCGGACATCCCGCTGGAGTACCGCTGCGGAGAACCCGCGACGGGCGACGCGGAGCACGCGCTGCCCAAGGTGTGTCCGGACGGGGCCGACGCCGGTGCTGCCTCGATCCTCGGCCGTCGCGGCATCCTCGCCTACCTCAAGCCGGTGCAGGAGGGCTACACCCCGAACACCTACTTCCACACGGTCACCGAGTACACGGCTCCCGGGGCGGCGACCGCCTACCTGGCGGGGCTGCGCGCCGCCGTGGCGGCCTGCGGCGAGTACCGGGTCGGCAGCCTCCGTTACGACTACGCCGTCACCGACGGCCCGCCGCTGGGCGACGAGTCCCTCACTCTGACCAGGACCATCAAGGTCGACCCGCCCGCGGAGGGCATGCCGGAGCTGGCCATGTTTCAGATCTGGGTGGTGCGGGTCGGCGCGTACGTCTCCGTGGTGACCGACCACGGCTGGGAGGGATCGCCCACGTCGAACGCCGAGGTCGAGCTGGACCCCGTGCTGGCGCAAGCCGAGGCGAAGCTGTCCGCGCTCTGAACCACCGGATCCGGGCGACGCAGGCTCTGCCGCCCGGATCCGGTGGGCGTGACGCTGTCCGCCTGCCGACAGGGCCGCAACCGGATACCGACACATCGAGTGTCTTCAGTTAACGGGCCGTCACGGGGCGGTCCGGTCAACCGATGGGGACCTCGGGTGTGCCGCGGCCGCCGGGGAGGGAGCACTCATGACCGCACCGACCATCCCGTGGCGCGGGCTGGCCGCGCTGGCGCTGGCCGCGACGCTGGCCGGCGGCTGTGACCGGCCGGGGTCCCCTTCGGCGTCGGCTCCGGCGAGCGGCACACCCCAGGCGTCCGCGCCGACGAGCGCGGCGGCATCCCCGCAGCCGTCACCCGAGCCGTCGGCGGACGACCGCTGCCTGGACACGTACCCGGGCGCCATCGCCGACACGGCGTTCCTGCCGGGCACGTTCGGTGAGGAGAAAGGCGACCTCTGCTACGAGGTCCGGCCCGCCCGGCCCGGTGAGGAGGAGTGGCCGGAGGAAGACCATCTGCCACGGGTCTGCGCGACCGGCACGCTGCCCAGCGAGGCGCTGATCGCCGACCGGCGCGGCGGCCGCAGGCTGTGGAACAGCAGCAGCACCCCGGGTGAGATCTCGACCGACGCGTACGACCACACGGTCACCCGCTACTCGGGCAGCGGAGCCCGGGACTACCTGGCCGACCTGCGCGCGGCGGTGAACCGCTGCGGGGCGTACACCCGCGACGGTGCCCGCTACGACTACTCCCTGGTCAGCGCGCCGAAGCTGGGCGACGAGTCGCTGCGGCTGGCCCTGGCCAGGCGTTACGTGCAGCCCCAGGAAGGCATGCCGCGGGAGGCGCGATACCTCATCGCCGTGATCCGCCGCGGCGACCACGTCGCCGTCGTGTTCGACCACGGCTGGGAGGGCACCCCCACCCGCACCCCCGCCATCACCGCCGTCTTCACCCAATCCGCCCGCCTCCTCCCCACCCCCTGAACCCCGCACGCCGCCCATCTCCGCACAACTTTTAAGGAGTCGCGCCTTCCGGGTGGCCGGATGGGCGCGACTCCTTAAAAGTTGCGGCAGGGGGTCGGCGTCAGCGCAGGCCGAGGTCGCGGGCGATGACCATGCGCTGGATCTCGGAGGTGCCCTCGCCGATTTCGAGGATCTTGCTGTCGCGCCACATGCGGGCCACCGGGAACTCGTTCATGAAACCGTAGCCGCCGTGGATCTGCGTAGCGTCCCGGGCGTTGTCCACCGCGACCGTGCTGGCGTGCAGCTTGGCGATGGCCGCCTGGCGCTTGAAGTCCGCGCCCGCGACCAGCCGCGCAGCCGCGTCCCGCCAGGCCAGCCGCGCGGTGTGGGCGCGCGTCTCCATGTCGGCGATCATGAACTGGATGGCCTGGTACGACCCGATGGTGTGGCCGAACGCCTCACGCTGCGACGCGTACTTCAGCGACTCGTCGACGCAGCCCTGGGCCAGGCCCGTGGACAGCGCGGCGATGGCGATCCGGCCCTCGTCGAGGATCTGCAGGAACTGCGCGAAGCCGCGGCCCCGCTCGCCGAGCAGGTTCTCCACCGGCACCCGGCAGTCGACGAAGGTCAGCTCGTGGGTGTCCGAGCTGCACCAGCCCACCTTGGAATAGCCGGGCGCGACCGTGAAGCCGGGCGTGCCCGACGGCACGATGATCGAGGAGATCTCGTTCTCACCGGTCCGCGCGGTGACGGTGACCAGGCTGGTCATCGAGGTGCCGGAGTTGGTGATGAACGCCTTGCTGCCGTTGATGATCCACTCGGTGCCGTCCTCGGACAGCCGCGCCGTGGTGCGCGTGCCGCCCGCGTCGGAGCCCGCGCCCGGTTCGGTGAGGCCGAACCCGGCCAGCGCCTCACCGCGCACCAGCGCCGGCAGCCAGCGCCGCTTCTGCTCATCGCTCCCGAAGCGGTAAATGGGCATCGCGCCCAGCGAGATCGCCGCCTCCAGCGTGATGGCCAGCGACGAGTCGACCCGGGCCAGCTCCTCCAGCACGATGCACAGGGCGAGGTAGTCGCCGTCCATGCCGCCAACGTCAATCATGGTGCCCGTTCCGGGCACGACGCTGGGGAACGGCAGCCCGAACAGCCCCATCTCGCCCATCTGGCGGACCAGGTCGTACGGGAACTCGTGCCGCTCGTACAGGTCGCCGATCACCGGCGCCACCTTGTCCTGGGCGAAACGGCGTACGGTGTCGCGCAGCTCGCGGTGCTCCTCGGACAGCCCGAAGTCGGTCATCACGGCCTCTCTTAAACCGGAGTCACGCCGTGTCGGCGGCGTGAGAAGTGACGGTCCTTGCCGTGTGCGGCGCGGTACCGCTGGATGAGCTCGTCGCGGAGCCGATCGGGCTCCACGATCGTGTCGATGACCAGCTCGCTGGCGAGCCGGACCAGGTCGATGTCGGTCTCGTACTCGGCGCGCTTGGCGGCGATGAACGCCTCCCGCTCGGCCTCGTCCTCGATCGCAGCGATCTTGTTGGCGTAGACGGCGTTCACCGCGGCCTCGGCGCCCATGACCGCGATCTTCGCGGTGGGCAGCGCGATGGTGGCCTCGGGCATGAAGCCGGGTCCGGCCATGGCGTAGAGGCCGGCGCCGTACGCCTTGCGCACCACGACGCAGATCTTCGGCACGGTGGCCTCGCTGATCGCGGTGACCATCTTCGCGCCGTGGCGGATGATGCCCTGCCGCTCGACCGCGCTGCCGACCATGAAGCCGGGCACGTCGCACAGGAACAGCAGCGGCACGTTGAACGCGTCGCACAGCTGCACGAACCGGCTGGCCTTGTCGGCCGAGTCGACGAACAGAACGCCACCCTTGTGCAACGAGTTGTTGGCCACGACGCCTACGACCTGGCCGTCGAGCCGGCCGAAGCCGACCGTCAGCTCCTTGGCCCAGCGTGCCTGGATCTCGAAGAACTCGCCGCCGTCGAGCAGGCCCTTGACCAGCTTGCGCATGTCGAACGCCCGGCGCTCGCTCTCCGGCACGATCGCGGCCAGGTCCGTCTCCGGCGCGGGCATCGGCTCCAGCGCGGGCGGCTGCTCGGTCCAGTTCGAGGGCAGGAAGGACAGGTAGCGGCGGACCACGCCGAGCGCCTCGTCCTCGTCCTTGCACAGGAAGTGGCCGACGCCGGACTGCTCGGTGTGCACCTTCGCGCCGCCCATCGCCTCCAGCGTGGTCTTCTCGCCGGTGACCATCTCGACCATGCGGTCCGAGCCCAGGTACATCGAGGCGTTGCCGTCGACCATGGCGACGACGTCGCAGAAGGCGGGGATGTAGGCGCCGCCCGCGGCGCTCGGCCCGAACAGGGCGCACACCTGCGGGATGCTGCCCGAGGACTTCACCTGCTGGTAGAAGATGTTGCCCGCACCCCGGCGGCCGGGGAACAGGTCGACCTGGTCGGTGATCCGCGCACCGGCCGAGTCGACCAGGTAGACCATGGGCACGCCCTGGCCGTACGCCCGCTCGATGATCCTGATGATCTTCTCGACGGTGCGCGCGCCCCAGCTGCCGGCCTTGACCGTGGAGTCGTTGGCCATCAGGCAGACCGGGCGGCCGTCGATGGTGGCCTGGCCAGTGATCACCCCGTCGGCGGGCAGCCCGTGCGCCAGCGCGTTGGCGAACATCCCGTCCTCGACGAACGAGCCCTTGTCCACCAGCCGCGCGATCCGCTCCCGCGCGAACAGCTTGCCCTTGGCCTCGTTGGCGTGGTGGTACTTCGGCGCCCCACCGGCCCCGATGCGCTCTCTCAGCTCATCCAGCCCCTCGTGCATACCCGCGCCACTCCTCCCACAGCCCCGACCTGAACGATAGTTAAGTTACCACCAGGTGAGACGCCCCGCCTCCCCCGACCGGACGCACCGCCCATGATCGCCCGACTTGCCTGGCAATCGTGCGTATCTTGAGGCCGCTTTCGCACAGGTGCCTGGCAAGTCGGGCGATCATGGCGGGCGGCGCGGCGGTGCAGCGGCGTGGCCGCTGAGCGGCGGGGCGCGGGGCGAGTGGCGCGCTTTCGTCGCTCGGCGGCGGGGCGCTGGACGCGGGAAAGGGCCGGCGCGCGTCCGCGCCGGCCCTTTCGGTGGGGAAGATCGTTCAGCAGAAGTTCGCGGTGGAGCCGCCGACGCTGGAGGCGTTGGCGTTGCCCAGCAGCGCGCCCACGGCCACGCCGGAGACGTCGATCGGCGCCTGGACCGGCACGAACACCTGGTTGCCGCTCAGGATCCCCGAGTTGCCGAAGGTGTTCCAGTTCAGGTCGCAGGTGCTCGGCGCGGCGTGCTGCCACTTCTTGCGCTGGTTCAGCCGCTGCTGCATCTGCTGCTGCTTGGCGCCGATGCCGACGCTGGCGCTGGTGTTGCCGACCGCGCTGGTCAGGCCACTGGTCAGCCCGTTGATCGGCAGCAGGCCGGTGATGACGTCGAGCGGGGAGCTCTCGGCCACGGTGCTCTCGATCGGAGCCGCCGTGGACACGAGGTCCTTCTTCTTGTTCTTGTGCTTGTGCCAGTTCGGCTCGCCGTAGGGCTGCGGGTTCGGGTCGTCGTCGACGTCCTCGCCGGGCTCGCCGGGCTCGCCGGGCAGGTTGGCCTCGGCGCCGCCCACGCACCACGCGTTGGCGTTGCCGAGCACCCCGACGCCGACGCCGCAGGCGTCGATCGGGACCTGGATCGGGGCCAGCACCTGGTTGCCGCTCAGGATGCCCGAGTTGCCGAAGGTGCTCCAGTCGGTGGCGAGGGCGTCCTCGCCGTAGTTGGCCTCGCTGCCGCCGGTGCAGCTGGCGTTGGCGTTGCCCAGGATGCCGATGGCGATCCCGCAGATGTTGATCGGGGCCTGCACCGGCAGCTTGATCTGGTTGCCGCTGCCGATACCGCTGTTGAAGGAGGTGTTCCAGTTGTCAGCCGCGTGCGCGCCCGTACCGCCGACGAGCAGCACGCCGGCGGACAGGACGCCGACCTTCACGGACGTCTTGGTCCACGTGCCCAGCGAAGTCGCAGTCATGTGAATCGCAGTGCCTTTCGATCTGGAATTGCCACGGGGAGATGCAGTGTCTTGCCATGTCACGGCCACTTTGCGGAGCGTCCTGTGTGCACGGTGAGCGCGCCGGAGCACGATCACTCCGGCTGTCGACGTGCGCCCGTAGTCACCTGATTCGGCTCGTACAAATAGGGCATTTATGACATCGCAAGGGTCAACGAGGCTGCCATTCCTCGGACACGGATCACCGAACCGATCACCCCTGGCGGCAAATGCCATTCCTTGCACGAATTACGGCTTATGTCCGAATTGCTCTAGATTCAGATGCCATTAACAGTCAAATAGCTGACAGGGAGTGACCCATGGTCACTCCCTGTCCATGTTGCCCCGCCGTCTTTTCAGCAGGCCGTGGTCGCCGCGCAGATCCTCGCCACCGCCGCCTCGGCAAGATTCCCGGCGGTGGCCATGCTGACGGCACTCGGCGTCCCGGGGTAGAAGATGGAGATCTCGGTGTACATCCGGTCCACCCGGACGAGCACCAGCAGCACGTTCGGGCTCTGCAGCACCATCAGGGACTCCGCGCCGGCGAAGCCCCTCCGGACGACGTCGAACGTCACGTGCGTCTCCCGGTGGTCGACCTTCGCGCAGTGCTCGAACCCGGCACGTTCGTGGGCCATCCGGGCGCGGGCCAGCTCCGCCGACCCGTAGCCGTCGACCTGCTGGACCAGCTGCATGCGGAGCTTGTCCGACGCCAGCACCTGCTGCCGGAATGCTCCCAGTGGGCGCGTGCCGGTCGGCGCGGACGGCTCGCCGTCCCACTGCCCCTTCTCCTGGCACAGTCCGGTCACGTACCGGTAGTTCTCACCCATGTATTCGCCGTCGACGACGCGATACGAAGGGCCGGCGTCGGACGCCCGAAGCATGGCTCCGGCCGGGATCACCAGGTCGGCCGAGGTGCTTCCCGGCACCGACGGCCCGGCCGACGGCGAGGTCAGGGCCGGTCGAGCCGAGGGTGACGTGTTGATCCGTGGCACCGCGGAGACCGCGGGGGTCGCCGTCGTGGCGGGTGGCGCGGGATCGCCGGGCCGGGCGCCGAGCGCAAACGCGGTACCCGCGACCAGAACGGTGGCCACCACGGCCGCAGTGGTCATGCCCGCCGCGCGGACGCGGCGGCGGCGCTCCCCCCGGCCGCGGATCTCTTCGGGTGAGGCCCAGGTCATCGCCGGCATGTCCGCTCCGAACCCGTCGAGCTGCTGGGAGATGTCGTCACGCATAGCTGTTCCCCGTCGTCTCGGTGCGGAGCAGAAGGGCGAGGGCCTGCCGCCCTCGGGCGAGGCGCGCCTTGACGGTGCCCTCGGCGACGCCCGTCTCGGCCGCGATCTCGGCGACGGAGCGGCCCGCGATGTGGTGCAGCACGATGGCGGTGCGCTGCGCCTCGGGGATGCCGCGCAGTGCGGTCACCAGCGCGACGGTGTTCTCGTCCGGGGGCTGCGCGCTCGTCTCGACGCCGTGCCGGCGGTGCGCGGTGAACCTGTTGCGGGCCCGCCGCCAGCGGCTCACCGCGATCCGGAACGCCACGGTGCGCACCCAGGCCTCGGGATCGTCGTACGAGCCGACCCTGCCCCAGTTCTGCCACGCCCGCGCGTACGCCTCCTGCAGCACGTCCTGCGCGTCCTGCAGGTCGCCGGTGACGGCGTACGCACAGCGCAGCAGTCGTTGCCTGCTGCCCAGATAGAAATCGTCGAACACGGGTGGTGACATCCGTGGCTCCCCGCTGGTGGCTGTCATGTCACCACAAGTCACGCTCGCACCCGGTGCCCGGTTGCGAGCGTTGCTCGTCTCGTTCTGACGTTCCCGCGGGGCGGTGTCCGCCCAGGTCAGCTCACGGTGCGGCTGCGCGGGCCCGCCCGCAGCACGCCGGAGGGCAGCTCCCGGCCCACGATCTGCTCGGCCAGCCGGGCCGCCTCGATCAGCTTCTCCAGGTCGATCCCGGTGTCGATGCCCATGTCGTGCAGCATGTGCACGACCTCCTCGGTGGCCACGTTGCCCGACGCGCCCGGCGCGTAGGGGCACCCGCCCAGGCCACCGACGCTGGCGTCGTACTCGGTGATGCCGAACTCGAGCGCGGTGAGGATGTTGGCCAGGCCGGTGCCGCGGGTGTTGTGGAAGTGCAGCAGCATCGGCACGTCGGGGTGCCGTTCGCGCACGACCGACAGCAGCTCGCGGACCCTGCGCGGGGTGCCCATGCCGGTGGTGTCGCCGAAGGCGACCCGGTCCGCGCCGTCGGCCACGACCCGGTCCACGATCGCGGCCACCCGCTTGGGGTCCACGTCCCCCTCGTACGGGCAGCCGAAGCTCGTCGCGATGATCACCTCGGCGGTGGACCCGCCCTCGTGCAACGCCGGGATGAGCTGGGCGATCTCGTCCAGCGACTCCTCGGTGGCGCGGTTGATGTTGCGGCGGTTGTGCGTGTCGGAGGCCGACACCACCACCTCGACCTCGGTGAACCCGCCGGCCAGGGCGCGCTGGGCGCCGCGCAGGTTGGGCACGAGGGCGCTGTAGCGCACCTGCGGGTTCCGGGCGACGGTGCGCCACACCTCGTCGGCGTCGGCCATCTGCGGGATGGCCTTGGGATGCACGTACGAGACGGCCTCGACGCGCCCCACGCCGGTGGCGCTCAACGCGTCGACCAGCCTGACCTTGTCGGCGGTGGGCACGGGGTCCTCGTTCTGCAGCCCGTCACGCGGGCCCACCTCACGAATCGACACCCGGTCCGGCAGCACAGCACCCATGCCGCCACCTTAACCCTCGTTAACCTCACCTGCCCACCCCTCCCCTGACCTCGCTGTTCGCCGACCCTTCACATGGATTTGAGGTATTCATTCATGTCTCTGCACAACGCGTCGACCGTTCGGGGCGTCTCTACAAACGACAGTCCAAGGCGGATTGGTCGAACGGACGGGGAGGAACATGCGATCCAGCAGAGGAACGAGGGCATTGCTGGCCGGGGGGATCGCCGCCGCGCTGCTGACGGCCGCGCCCGGCACCGCGGGCGCGGAACAGGCCGCCGCACCACTGGCCGCCCGACCCGCGCTCGGTAACACGAAGACGCAGACCGTGTCGCTGATCACCGGCGACCGGGTGTCGGTGCACGGCGACAACCGGATCAGCCTGACCCCGCGGCACGGCGTGACGTACCGCAGTTACCGGGTCAAGGACCACCAGTACGTCATTCCCTCCGACGCGGTGCCGCTGCTCGCGGCGAACCGCCTCGACAAGCGGCTCTTCGACGTCACCGAGCTGCTCAAGGTCAAGGCCGCGCGCCAGGCGACGCTGCCGCTCATCGTCTCCGGCGCGAGCTCCGCGCCCGGCCTGACCGCCGAGCGCAGGCTCCCGGCCGTGAAGGGCTTCGCGGCCGAGGTGCCCGAGGGGGCCCTGGCCACGCAGTGGCAGGCGACCCGCAAGGCGAGCACCGGCAAGATCTGGCTCGACGCCGTACGCAAGCCGGCGCTCGACCAGAGCGTCCCGCTGATCGGCGCGCCCGCGGCCTGGTCCGCCGGGTTCGACGGCACCGGCGTGACCGTCGCGGTGCTCGACACCGGCATCGACATCACGCACCCCGACCTGGCCGGCAAGATCAGCGGCCGGCAGAACTTCACCGAGGGTGAGGAGGACGACCTCGACCGGGTCGGCCACGGCACGCACGTCGCCTCGACCATCGCGGGCAGCGGGGCCGGCTCCGGCGGCAAGTACAAGGGTGTCGCGCCCGGTGCGTCGCTGCTCGACGGCAAGGTCTGCGTCGAGGGCGGTTGCGCCGAGTCCTGGATCCTGGCCGGCATGCAGTGGGCCGCGGAGTCCGGGGCCGACGTGGCGAACATGAGCCTCGGCGGCGGCAACACCCCCGAGATCGACCCGCTCGAGCAGGCCGTCAACGACCTGACCGCGCAGTACGGCACCCTGTTCGTCATCGCGGCGGGCAACTCCGGCGCGGACGATACCGTCGGCTCCCCGGCGACCGCCGAGGCGGCGCTGGCCGTGGGGGCGTTCACCAAGACCGACGAGCTCGCCGAGTTCTCCAGCCGGGGCCCCAGCGCCGACGGCTGGGCGGTCAAGCCGGAGATCGCCGCGCCGGGCCAGGAGATCGTGGCCGCACGGAGCAAGGACGGCTTCCTCGGCGAACCCGGCCAGCTGTACATGCCGCTGGACGGCACGTCCATGGCCACTCCGCACGTCGCGGGCGCGGCCGCGCTGCTGACCCAGGTGCACCCCCAGTGGACCGCGGCGCAGCGCAAGTCCGCGCTGATGGCCTCCGCCAAGCCGTCCGCCGGGGTCGGCGTGTTCGCGCAGGGCGCGGGCCGGGTCGACGTCGCGCGGGCGATCACCCAGCAGGTGACCACCAGCCCCGCGTCGGTCACGTTCGGCCTGCAGGAGTGGCCGCACGACGACGACGAGGTGCGCACCAGCACGGTCACCTACCACAACGGGGGCAGCGCGGCGGTGACCCTGCAGCTCGCGCTGACCGGGGCTCCGGCCGGCGTGTTCTCGCTCAATGCCGCCACCGTCACGGTGCCGGCGGGCGGCGACGCGTCGGTGACCATCATCGCCGACACCCGCCAGGGCGGGGACCTCACCGGCGGTATCGGCGGGCAGCTCACCGCCACCGCGGCCGGGGTCTCCGTGCAGACGCCGTTCGGCGTGGTCCGGGAGGAGCTCAAGCACTCGGTGCACGTCACCGCCACCGAGCGCGACGGCGACCCGGCGGAGAACGCGTTCACCGTGCTGTTCGACCCCGTCCGGTTCAGGGACTACATCGTGTTCGGGGCCGGCGCCGACCTGCGCCTGCCGCCGGGCGAGTTCTTCGCGTTCAGCTGGGTCGACGAGGAGAACGACGGCGTGTACTCGACCACGCAGGTGGTCTACCCGGTGTTCAAGGTCGACGGTGCGGAGTCGCTGTCGATGGACGCGCGCGGCGCGGGCGCCTTCGACGTCACCGTGCCCGACCCGAAGGCCGACGTGGTGCTCGCCGCGTACGACGTCAACATGGAGTTCGAGAACGCCGGCCTCAGCATCAGTGCGCTGGGCGACGCGTTCGCCAACATCTTCGCCAAGCAGCTCGGCCCGAAGAAGGTGACCGGGCTCAGCTCGGCGCTCTCCGGAACGCTCGCCGAGATGGACGAGGAGGGCAACCCGGCGCTCGCGCCGCACGTCTACAACCTCGGCTGGCACAAGGCCGACGGCATGCTGCCGGGGCTGGTCAAGCACCTTCGCTGGAGCGACCTCGCCACGGTGAAGGCGACGCACGCGGTGGTCGACAAGGGCACCAACGGCGTGCGGCTCAGCTTCCTCGCGCCGCCCGGCGGCGGTGGCGGCTGGGCCACCGGCTGGCCGGTCCCGCTGCCGTTCACCCGCACCGACTACTACGCGAGCAACGTGCCGTGGCAGGTCGAGCTCATGGCGGAGAAGCCGGCCGAGGGCGAGGACTGGCCGGAGACGGTCTCCGACAACAGCGCCGGTGCGGACTACCGGGCCGGCAAGACCTACCAGGAGCAGTGGAACAAGGGCGCGTTCGGGCCCAGCGTGGCCCCGTTCTTCCCGGGCGAGAAGCCGGCGCTGCGCGACGGCGACGTCATGTACGTCGGACCGGCGCTGCTCGGCGACGGCCAGGGCCGGGCGGGCTTCGGCCAGATCACCAGCGGCCGGGGTGCGCTCTACCGCAACGGTGACCTGGTCGCCGAAGCCACGGACGGGCCGTACGTCTACGCCGAGGAGGTGGACCCGGCCAGCGCCTCGTTCCGCTTCGACGGCAGCCTGGAACGGAACTCCCGCCTCGCCACGAAGATGTCGGTGAGCTGGACGTTCCGTTCGGGCAGCGGGGACAAGCCGGCGTCGCTGCCGCTGACCGCGGTCAGTTTCGCGCCGAGCCTCGACGTCCAGAACGTCGGCAAGGCCGGCGGCCTGGGCGTCTACCCGGCCACCTTCACCCAGACCGAGGGCTCCGGCCGCGTGGTCAAGCTGTCGGTGAAGGCGTCGTACGACGACGGCAAGACCTGGGTCAAGGTGCCGGTGCTGCACCTGGGCGGGCAGTGGCTGGTCATGGTGGTGCACCCGAAGGCGGGCGGCTTCGTGTCGCTGCAGGCGTCGGGCGCTGACGCGAAGGGCAACACCTTCGACCAGACCGTCATCCGGGCGTACGAGATCCGCTGATCACCTGCAACGGGGAAGGGCCCGGCGACCGTGGTCGCCGGGCCCTTCGGCTGCCCGGTCAGCGCATCCGCGAGACCAGGGCGGTGTCGTAGTCGCCCGAGACGAACTCGGCGTTGTCCAGCAGCTCGGCGAAGAACGGCAGGTTGTTCTTCGGCCCGATCAGCTCGAACTCCGCGACCGCCGCCTTGGCCCGATCGATCGCCTCGGCCCGGTCGGCGCCGTACACGATGACCTTGGCCATCAGCGAGTCGTAGCTCGGGGTGACGACGTTGCCCTCGGCGTAGCCGGAGTCCACCCGCACCCCCTCGCCGGCCGGCTCGACCCAGGTCTTGATCGCCCCAGGGCCGGGCAGGAAGCGCTTCGGGTCCTCGGCGTTGATCCGCAGCTCGATGGCGTGGCCCCGGGAGACCAGCGCGGCCGGGTCGAACTGCACCGGCAGTCCGGCCGCGACGCGCAGCTGCGCCTCGACCAGGTCGATGCCGAACACCGCCTCGGTCACCGGGTGCTCGACCTGCAGCCGGGTGTTCATCTCCAGGAAGTAGAACTCGCCGGTGGCCGGGTCGAACAGGCACTCGACGGTGCCGGCGTTGCGGTAGCCGACCGCCGCGCCCGCGCGGACCGCGGCAGCCAGCAGCTTCTCCCGCTGCCCGGGGGTGAGGGCCGGGGACGGCGACTCCTCGACCAGCTTCTGGTTGCGCCGCTGCACCGAGCACTCGCGCTCGCCCAGGGCCAGCACGGTGCCGTCGGCGAGGCCGAGGATCTGCACCTCGACGTGGCGCACCCGGGGGAAGTACCGCTCGATCAGCACCGAGCCGTCGCCGAACATGCGCTCGGCGAAGCCGCGGACGGTCTCGTACTGCTCGGTCAGCTTCGCGGCGTCAACGGCGACGGCCATGCCCATGCCGCCGCCGCCGGCCGCGGCCTTGACCATGACCGGGTAGCCGATCTCCTCAGCGGCGGCCAGCGCGGCATCGACCGTGGCGGCCGGGTCGGCGGTGCCGGGGGCGACCGGAACTCCGGCGGCGGCCATCAGGTTGCGGGCGTTGATCTTGTCGCCCATCGCGGTGATGGCGTCGGCGCCGGGGCCGACCCAGATCAGGCCGCTCGCGGTGACGGTGCGCGCGAAGTCGGCGTTCTCGGAGAGGAAGCCGTAGCCGGGGTGGATCGCCTGCGCGCCGGTCTGCTTCGCGGCGGCCAGGATCGCTTCGGTGTTGCGGTACGACTCGGCCGGGTTGGCCGGGCCGACGCACACCGCCTCGTCCGCCTCGCGCACGAACGGCAGCTCGGCATCGGCCTCGGAGTACACCGCGATGGTGCGGATGCCCAGCTCTCTGGCGGTGCGGATGATGCGCCGGGCGATCTCTCCCCGGTTCGCGACCAGCAATGACTCGATCATGCGTGCGTCCCCTCCTGGGCCCAGACAACCACACCCAGCCTAAACGCACGTTCAGTTCTGCTCGTCGGGCGGGCCGCGGCACGAGGGGTGACCAGCAGTTTCAGGGAAACTGCTGGCTTGGGCCGCGCCGAAGGCGCAGTTTCCCTGAAACTGCGAAACGCAGCCGGCGGGTGTCAGCCCAGGAGGGCGGCGAGGGCGGCGGCGCGCAGGAGGGTGGCGCGGCGTTGGCGTTCGACTTCACCGCCGAGGAAGGGGGTGGAATTCATCAGGCCGAAGGCAGCGTGGGCCAGCACCCTGGCCTCGCCGCCGGTGACGTCGGCACGCACGGCGGTCAGCACCTGCACCCACTCCTCGACATACTGGCGCTGCAGCCGGCGGATCTCCCGGCGCGGCTCCTCGGGCAGGCGGTCCAGTTCGTGCAGGTGCAGCGCGATCACGGCCGGGTTGGCCAGGGCGAACTCGACGTGGAAGTCGACCAGGGCCTCGACCGCGGCCCGCGGGTCGGCGGGGTGCGCGGAGACCTGGCCGCGGCCGCCCGCCAGCAGGCCCTCGCTCACCGGCATCAGCGCCGCGACGAGCATCGCCTCCTTGCCGGCGAAGTGGTGGTAGAGGGCGGGCCCGGTGACGCCGGCGGCGGTGCCGATGTCGTCCATGGACACGCCGTGGTAGCCGCGCGCGGCGAACAACCCGACGGCGATCTCGAGGATCTCTTCACGTCGCGACCTGCGCGCCGGCTTGGTCGGGGGGGTGTCTACCTGCTGCTCCACTGCCGTCACCCGAGACATGCTACTCGCCGGTCAAGCCGCAGCTTAACGTCCGTTTAGTCCAGTTCGAACCCATATTCCCCGGCCAGGCGGCGGGCTTCCTCCTCCTGGTCACACTGCATCAGCGTGTGCGCGAGCGCGTACGCCGCCCGCGGCAGCGTCGCGGAATCCCGCGGCAGGCCGTTGAGCACCTCGCGCAGGATCGGCTCCGCCGCCTCGGCCCGGCCCAGCGTCAGCAGGACCTCGCCCATGGTCAGGTCCGCGAGGAACGCCTCCCCGAACGCCTCCAGCCCGCGGAAGCGCTCCGCCGCCCCGCGCACCCGGGTCAGCGCCGTCTCCGGATCACCCACGCCGACCATGGCCCGCGCCCCGTCCAGGGCGAGCCAGGCCAGCTCGTACTGCGCCTCCGGTTCCTTGGCCAGCCCCGGCGGCAGCTCGGCGGCGGCGGCGTCGGCCAGCTCCACGGCCTGCCGGGCCCGCTCCGGGTCGTCGGCGTACATCGCGGCCACGGCCTGGCGGCGGCGGGCGCGCATCTCGTCCAGCGGCAGCCGCGCCACCCGGTACGCCGCGGCGGCCGAACCCAGCCGGGTCGCCGCCAGCGCATCGCGGTCGAGGTCGAACAGCAGCTCACCGGCCTGCTCCAGGACCCGGGCCCGTCCTGCGGCGTTGTCGAACCCGTCCAGGTTCGCCGCCAGCTCGTCGAGGTAGGCCAGCGACTGGTCGGTCTCCCCCAACCGCTGGTGGATCGCGGCCAGCAGGTGACGCACCTGGTCGGCGAGGTTCTGGTTGCCGGCCCGGTCCGCGCCGTACACGGCCTCCTCGGCGACCTCTGCGGCCTCCTCCACCCGGCCCGTGTTGAACAGCGCCACGGCCAGGTGGAACCGGGCGTGCTCGGCGTCGTCGTCGTGCTCCTGCCCGGCCGCCGGCTCGCCGCCGAGCCGGGCGACCATGGCGGCCAGGTCGTCGACCGCCTCCCGCGCCCGCGGCGTCCCGGCCAGCAGCACCGCCCGCCGCTCCCGGACCTCGCGCTCCAGCGGCTCGGGCAGCACCCGTGCCAGCGCCCGGTCGAACGCGGCCGCCGCGCCCGCGTTGTCGTCGAGCATGCTCAGACCCTGGCCGAGGAAGAACTCACCCAGCCCGATCATCTCGTCCTGGCCCTCGGCCACGGCTCGCGCGATCAGCTCCCGCGCCGCGTCGGCGGACTCCTGGACCCGGCCGTCCGCACCGAGCGCCTGCGCCCGCAGCAGCATGACCTGCAGCCGCACCCGGGCACCCGGATCGGGCTCGCCGACCGCGTCGACGCGGTCCAGCTCCCGCAGCGCCTCGCCCGGCTGCTGGGCGTGCAGCAGCGCGACCGCGAGCCGCCGCAGCGCCCCGGCCTGGTCCTTCGGCCCACCGTGGGCCAGCAGGTAGTCCGACGAGGCGCGGACCTGCGCCAGCCCCTCCTCCGGTTGGCCGTGCCGGCTGCGATGCAGCCCCAGCCGGCCCCGGATCCGCTGCCCGCGCACCTCGTCCCCGGCCTGCGTGTAGCGCTCCAGCGCCTCGGTCCAGGCCTGCTCGGTCTGCTCGGCCGTCTCCCCGTGCAGCCGCATGCCGCGCAGGTCGGCCAGCCGGCCCAGCTGCAGCGAGGTCAGCCCGCTCGCGACCGTGAACGGCTCGATGAGCTGCCACAGCGCCTCCGAGCGGGGCTCGTCGTCGCGCCGCAGCGCCTCCTCGATCAGATCGAGGAGCAGGTCGAGGCCGGCGTCCGGGGGCACGTCCGGCAGGTCGGCCACGACCGGGACCGACGCCGGCGGCGACCCCGCGGGCGTACGCCCCAGCGCCGCGCCCACCCGCGCGGTCAGGCTCAGCGGCAGCCGCTCCACCAGCGGCTCGGCTGCCAGCGTCGCGGCCACCCGCTCGCTCTGCGCGGCGGTGCCGTTCCGGTCGTCGAAGCGCTTCGCCAGCGCGACGGCGCGTGCCGCGAGCTGCTCGGCCAGTTCCGCGACATCGTGCTCGGCGCCGCGCACCGGCTTCGCCCCGTGTCCGGCGGCGGCCAGCATCCTCAGCACCAGCGACGACGCGGCGGCGAACGCCATCTCGACCAGCGGCGAGGACGCCTCGGGCAGCCACGGCAGGTGCCGTTCGACCAGTTCCAGGCCCCTGCCGGCGTTGCCGCTCACCGCGAGGAAGTACACGTGGTCGGCGATCGTGCCGAGCTGGCTCCGATCGGCCCGGACCGCGCGGTAGGCCTGGTGATGCGCCCTGCGCGCCTCGTCGAACCGGCCCGTGCGCAGGTACGGCAGCAGCAGCGCGGTGAGGATCTCCTGCGGCTGCTCGACGCAGGTCAGCTCCCCGGCGAGCACCGGGCCGACGAGCTCGATGGCCTCCTCGTCGCGGCCGCGGTCGGTCAGGTGCCGCACCTGGTCGGTCGGGTCGCAGCCGACGCAGTCCGAGTTGCCGTCGCGCGGCGCGGCCTGCCACTGCGCGTAGTGCAGGTCGGCCGCGGCGCAGTCACCGAGGTGGGAGGCCACCAGCCAGCGGTGCTTGTGCACGGCCTGCAGGCTGTGCCCGCCCTCGGCGTAGCGGCGCTGCATGTCGTCGAGCACCGCATAGGTCCGGGTCAGCGGCACGTCAGGGAACCGGGTCAGTGAGTTGACCATGTACTTGTAGTGCCAGAGCAGCAGGTACTCCTGGTCGCCGTGGCGTTCGGGATAGGAGTCGAAGCGGGCCAGGCACCAGGTGAACGTCGCGAACCCCTTGGCCGGCAGGCCGCCGCGCTGATACGCCTCAGTCGCCGCCATCCGGGCGTGGAACCGCAGCTGCTCGTCGCCCAGCGCGTCCGCCTGCGCGATCGCCTCCTCGGCCAGCGCCACCTGACCCGCGCCATGGGGCGCGTCCCAGCACTGTTCGATCAGCGCGCGGATCCGGTCGGGGTTGGGGGTGGTCATGGAGCGCGGTTCTCCTCGTCGGTGCTCACGACCGGCTCCGTGGGTCCGGCTCCGGTAAAGACGCGGTAGGCAGCGCCAAAGGGTCGCGCTGACGGGCGACCAGTTGTGGACACGACCGCACGGCTCGCGCGGCGAGGCGGCGCGGGATCGACAGGTCGACGGCGCCCCGTGGCTCGACCTGAAACGAGTGGTCCACGACGGACACCGTACCCCGGACCTGCCCGTGCGCGCGCGGCGTGACGAACGAGCGGGCCCCCTGCGCCGCACCCGCCACGAGTCTTGCGCCGCAGGTGCATACGCGGAAAGCTGCGGCCATGTCCGCACACGACCGCGCCGCCGCGGCCTGCCGTCACAGCCTGCACGCCCTCGTCAAGATAGGTGACCAGCTCACCGACGAGCAGTGGGCCGCTCCGACCGACTGTCCCGGCTGGACCGTGGGCGACGTGTACGCCCATGTGGTGAGCCTGGAGCAGTGGATGGCCGACGGCGGCGAGGCCCCGGACGGCCCGCCGCAGCAATTGATCGACACCGGAGTCGCCCGGTGGCGCGGTGCCCCGCGTGCCACGGTGCTGGAAGCCCTGCACACGCTGCTGCCGGTACGCGAACGTCAGCTCACCGACGACCTGCGGGCGGCGGACGCACCGGGCTGGTGGGGATGGGCGAACGCGGCGGTCCCGTTCGCGGTGCAACTGTCGGCGCGGGCGTTCGACCTGTGGGTGCACGAGCAGGACGTGCGCCGTGCCGTGCGCCGCCCCGGCAACCTGGGTTCGGCAGGCGCGCAGGTCGCCCGGGACCTGGTCCTGCAGGCGCTGCCCCGCATCGTGGCCAAGAAGGCCGGTGCCGTGCCCGGCGCGGCGGTGCGGTTCACCACGCTCGGCGAGCTGCCCCAGGACTTCACCGTGTACGTCGACGAGCACGGCCGCGCCTCGGTGGTGCCCAGCGACGCGCACCGGTCCACCGCCCACGCCACGCTGAGCTGGGAGGCGTACGCGCTGCTCGCCACGGGCCGCAGCACCCGGGACCGGCAGCAGGTCTGGCTCACCGGTGACATCGAACTGGCCGAGCGCGTCCTCGACCAGCTGAACATCGCCCCGTAGCACCTCCGGAACATCAGGTCGACCCTGCGTGAGGGCGGTCGCCCGAGCCCGGGAGGACCAGGTCAGCCGGTGGGGTCGATGGGACCGAGGTCGGGGCGCTTGGCGATGACGGAGTCGCCGGACGAGCGGCCGGTGAGGCGGCGCTTGATCCAGGGGGCGAGGTAACGCCCTGCCCAGACCAGGTCGTCGGCGCGGGCGGCGGGCCAGGACTTCACGGCCGGCCGGGCCGGCACGTCCCACCAGGCCGGGTCGGCCGGCACGCCGAGTGCCGCGAGCACGTGGGCGGCGGTGCGCCGGTGCCCGGCTGCCGACAGGTGCAGCCGGTCGATGCTCCACAGCGCCGGGTTGGCGTACTCGTCGTCGTGCCACAGGTCGACCAGGCGGGCGCCGTTGCGGTCGGCGACCTCGCCGACCGCCTGGTTGAGGTAGCGGATGCGCGGGGCCACCAGGTTGTTGCCGGGCAGCCGCGACATCACGTCGGCGAACCGGAACAGCAGCACGTCGGCGCCGGTGCCCCGGAGCCTGGCCACGGTCGCGTCGAAGCGCGCCATCAGGGTCGGCGGATCGCACTTGCGGCGCAGCACGTCGTTGGCGCCGGCCGCGAAGCTGATCAGATCGGGCTTCATGGCCAGCGCCGGTTCGACCTGCTCGCCGACGATGCCGTCGAACAGCCGCCCGCGGATGGCAAGGTTCGCGTAACCGAACCCAGGCCCGCTCACCTGGCTGAGCCGTCCGGCGACCAGATCCGCCCAGCCCCGGAACACTCCGTCGGCGTACGGGTCGTCCATGCCCTCCGTGAAGCTGTCCCCCAGCGCCACATACCTGCTCCAACTCACCGCGACATCTTGCCATCGCCGGGCCTACCGGCGGGTAGTGCCCTTGCGCACACCCGCGTGTGGCGCGGGGAACAGAACCCGCCGCCGCCGTGTTGGATGAGCACGTGCAGATCGAGATCTACTCCGACGTCGTATGCCCCTGGTGCTGGATCGGCGAGCGGCGCCTGCTGAAGGCCCTCGACGGCGTCGCCGAGCCGGTGACGCTGACCTGGCGCGCCTTCCAGCTGGACCCGTCGGCCGAGTCCGCGCCGCTGGTGCAGTGGCTGGGCCGCCGCTACGGCGGCGAGGCCAACGCGAAGCGCATGTTCACCCAGGTGACCGAGGTCGGCCGGGGCGAGGGCCTCACCATGAACTTCGACCGCGCGATCAACGCGAACACCTTCGACGCACATCGGCTGATCTGGTGGGCCGGCCGGCACGGCGAGCAGCGCCCGATGGTCGAGGCACTGCACCGCGCCCACTTCACCGACGGCCTCGACCTCGGCGACCGCGCGACGCTGGCGACGGTCGCGGCCGGCCTCGGCCACGACGAGCAGGAGATGCGCGCCCTGCTCGAGTCGGCCGAGGGCGTCGCCGAGGTGCAGAGTGAGCTGGCCATGGGCCGCGAGCTCGGCGTCACCGGTGTGCCGATGTTCGTCTTCGCCGGGAAGTACGCCATCAGTGGCGCGCAGGACCCGTCGACACTGCGCGAGGTGCTCGACGAGGTGCGCCGCCGCGAGGGCGGCTCGCCGCTGACCGTGCTGTCGGCTCCGAAGGGCGAGTCGTGCGACGACGACTCGTGCACGGTGTGACCCGATACACCAACAAAAAGGCCCCCTTGCGGGGGCCTTTTTGTTCCTTTTGTCGATGTTTCACGTGAAACAAGATCGTCGCTTGCCGATGTCGCGCAGTGCCCTGGCGGACCGCTGTCCGCCGTTCCCGGCTCAGCCGAAGACGGCCTGGAAGGGCATGGCGTTCGTGAGCGCGGATTCGACCGGGATCTCGGCGATCAGCCGGCGGTCCGGGTTCAGGCGATAGAACGTGCCGGCATCCCCTGCGACCCGAACGACCATCGACCCGTCCGCCTGGAACCACGCCTGGTTGACCTTGCCGACCGCGAACTCGACCGGCTTGCCCGTGGTCATGTCGACGACCGCGGCGACGTACACGCGCCGGCTCGGATCGCCGGCTCCCGTGCTCACCGCGGCGAACCGGCCGTCGGCCGACACCCCGAGCACCACCGCGTCCATGTCGTGCTCGTCCCGGTAGGCGACCGAGCGGGGATCCGTGCCGTCCGCTCTGGTGACGGTCAGCAGGCCGTCGCGGACCGAGCCCCGGAACGGCCCGCTGGCCAGCGTCTCCGCTTCCTTCCACGCCTGCGGCTCCATGGGCGTGAACGCTCCGCCGGCCGTGTCGACGACGCCGACGGTCGCCGCGTGGCCGAGCGTGCCGACGAACAGCCGGCGCGAGTCACGCGCCCACACGAGCGCGCGGCTTCCCTCGCAGAGCACACCGGTGGCCATCTTGTGCGCCTCGCCGGCGTGGGTGTCGGCCACCATGAGATCACCACTGCCGTCGCTCTGGTCGGTCCCGACCACCCAGGCGACCTGGGCGCCGTCAGGCGACACCGCGACGGAGTTCCACGGGCAGCGGTCGCCCTTCTGCACGTTGATCGTGCGCAGCCGCTCGGGGCGGATGTCCGGAGCACACGTCCCGGGATCCGGCGTGCCACAGCGGTAGCTCTCGTGCAGCACGTGCAGTTCGATCTTCGTATCCCCGGCCATGCGGAGCAGGTAGTAGGCGCCCGCGACGGGAGCGGTCGCCGGGTCCGTGGGCGGCACCTGACCGGTGGGCGAGACGGTAGGCATCGTGGCAGGCTCGGCGGGCGCGCCGCCCCCGGTCATCGTGACCACGGCGAGGCCCGCGCCGCCCAGCAGCACCAGCGACAGCGCCGACGTCATCGCCGTGCGCCGCAGGCCGATCCGGCGTGAGGTCCGCAGTGCTCGATCACGCAGGTCCACCGCGTCGACGTCGCCGGCCAGCTCGGCCAGGCCGGACCTGAGGTTGTCCATCGGGGCGTTCATCGGGCGGCTCCGTTCACGACGTGGAGGTCGGACAGTTCAGGGGCGATCGCACGCAGCCGGGCGAGTGCCTTGGCGGTCTGGGACTTCACGGTGCCGACCGAGACGCCGAGCACCTCGGCGGCCTCCGCCTCGGTGCGGTCCTCGAAGAAGCGGAGCACCAGCACCGCGCGCTGCTTGTCGGACAGTTTCAGCAGCGCGGCCCGCAGGCTGAGCTTGAGCGCCGACGAGCCGGAATGGTCGCCGCCCCGGCCCCGTTCGGGCAGTTCACCCGGAAGGACCTCGGCGACCTTGCCGCGGCGCCACCAGGCGACCTGCAGGTGATACATGACCTTGCGGGTGTACGCCTCGGCGTTGCCGCTGTCGTGCAGCCGCCGCCAGGACCGGTGGGTCCGGGCGAGCGCCGACTGCACCAGGTCTTCGGCCAGGTGCTGGTCGCCGGTGAGCAGGTAGGCGGCGCGCAGCAGCGCCGGTGAGCGAAACCTGACGAAGCTGTCGAACTCCGCGGCATGCGAGTCGACCACGTATGCCCCCGTTGGCTGAGGAGTGGCGGCAGGCGAGGTGTTCCTGCCGTAGTGACGACCTGCAAGATGCGCGCTCCGCGAAGAAGGTTGCCGCCGTCTCCGAGATCTTCTTCGCGGACTCGTTGCGTCGGTCACCAGCCCTGGTCCGCAGATCGTTTGCTCGGCTAAGGTTCCCGCGTGAGCGAGGTAGCCGAGAAGCAGGCCGACCCCGGCACGGCCGTCCCCGCGCCGCGCCGCCGGTTCTTCATGGACACCCGGCCGCTGCGGCACCGGCCGTACCGCCGACTCTGGACCTCGACGATCGTGACCGCCCTGGGCAGCCAGCTGACCGCGGTCGCGGTGCCCAAGCAGATCTACGACATGACCGGGTCCTCGGTCTGGGTCGGCATCGCCAGCATCTCCGGGCTCGCCCCGCTGATCGTCTTCGCGCTGTGGGGCGGCGCGATCGCGGACACCGTCGACCGCCGCCGGATGCTGCTGTTCACCAACTCGGGCATCGCCCTGCTGTGCGTGGTCTTCTGGCTGCAGGCGGCTCTCGACGTGCGCTCCATCCCCCTGCTGCTGGTGCTGGTCGCCGTCCAGCAGGCGCTGTTCGGCATGAACATGCCCGCCCGCACCGCCTCGGTCGCCCGGCTGGTGCCCGCCGCCGAGCTGCCCGCCGCCGGGGCGCTCAACTCGACCGTGATGCAGGGTGGGCAGATCGCCGGTCCGATGCTGGCCGGCGCGCTGATCCCGCTGCTCGGCCTGCCCCTGCTGTATCTGTTCGACGCCATCGCGCTGTGCGCCGCGCTGTACGCCGTGTGGCGGCTGCCCTCGCTGCCCCCGCTGTCCGGCGTCGCCCGCCGGGCCGGCGTGGCCGACATCGTGGCCGGCTTCCGCTACCTGGCCACCCACCGGCTGCTCATGGTGTCCATGGCCGCGGACGTCATCGCCATGGTCTTCGGCATGCCGCGGGCGCTGTTCCCGCAGCTGGCCGACACCGCGTTCCCCGGCGTGAACGAGAACTTCGCGCTCGGCATGCTCTACGCCGCGGTGCCGATCGGCGCGCTGCTCGGCGGCCTGCTCTCGGGCACCTTCTCGCACCTCCGCCGGCACGGCCTGATGCTGGTCATCGCGGTCTGCGCCTGGGGCGCGGCGATCGCGGGCTTCGGGTTGAGCAGTTCACTGTGGGTGGCCGTGGTGTTCCTCGGCATCGCGGGCGTCGCCGACATGGTCTCCATGGTGTTCCGCGGCGCGATCCTGCAGGCCGCGGCGACCGACGAGATGCGCGGCCGCATGCAGGGCGTGCACACCGTCGTGGTGGCGGGCGGCCCCCGGCTGGCCGACCTGCTGCACGGCGTGGCGGTGCCGGTGGCCGGTGCGAGTGCCGCGGTGGCGGGCGGCGGCGTGCTCGTGATCGTCGCCATGACGGTGCTCGCCCTGGCCGTGCCCGCGTTCCTGCGCTACCGCGGACCGGCCCGCTGACGAGGAACGCTGAACACCCATTAAGGTGGTCCGACCGGAGCAGGGCTGGCCCGGGCGCGGCCGGGCGGCGCGCCGGGGGCGGCGGTTCCGCCCACCCCCTCGGAACGGAACAGCACATGCGCGTCACCCGGCGAAACAAGATCCTCCTGTCGGTGCTGGCATGCCTGCTGGTCCTGCCGGCGGTCACGGTCTTCGGACTCAACCGGTATGTCAACGACACCTCGGTGCCGCTGACCGACAGCCTTTTCCCTGAAAGTGCGCCCAAGCGGCTGCTGGCGATCTTCGCGCACCCCGACGACGAGATCACCGTGGCAGGCTCGCTGCGCCGGATGAGCGAAGAGGCCGACGCCGAGATCACCATCGCGTACCTCACCCGCGGCGAAGCGGCGGACGTGCCCAAGACCTCCCTCGCCGACCTCGCGGAGCGGCGCACGATCGAGGCGGACAACGCCGGCAAGGTGCTTGGGGCGGACAACGTCGAGCTGTTCGACTTCCGGGACAGCGGGCTGCCCGCAGCCGACGCCGCCAAGGCGCAGGAGACCGTCTCGGCCCTGATCGACGAGTACCGGCCGAGCGTCGTGATCAGCTTCGACGACCGGGTCGGCTTCTACGGCCACCCGGACCACGCGCAGGTCGGGGTGTGGGTCAAGACCGTGCTGAACACCCGCCGGCACGCGCCCGACTTCCCGGTCAAGCACTTCTACCAGGCCACCCTGCCCGAGTCGATGATCTCGGTGGCGAAGGAGCTGTCCCCCACCTTCCGCGACATGTACCCGACCGACCCGGCGCAGGGCCTGCCCGAGCCGACGGTCGCCATGACCATCGACAGCGTGGCGAGCGAGAAGCGCGCCGCCCTGGACGCACACGTCAGCCAGGTCACCGTCCTCCAGGCCGTCCAGCCCGGCTATGACAAACTCCCGTCCTGGATCTACTTCCGCATCCTCAGCCGCGAATACTTCACCCAGGTCTTCTGACCAGGCTCAGAGACCGGTGGGGTCGGTGTTGGCGCCGCAGGCGATGACGACGACCCGCTCGCCGTCGGCGGGGCGGTAGGCGCCGCTGCTCAGGGCGGCCAGCGCGGCCGCGGCCCCGTGTTCGAGCACGATGCGCCGGTCGGCCCACAGCGCCCGCCGGGCGGCCACGATGTCGTCGTCGCTCACCAGCACACTGCGCACCCCGTCGCGTACCGCGACCGCGTACCCGATGTCGCCGACGCGGCGGGCGCCCAGCGAGTCGGCGGCGACGCCGGAAACCGCGACGTCCACCGGACGGCCGGCGGCCAGCGCGGCATGCAGGCTCGGCGCGAGTTCGGGTTCGACGCCGACCACCCGGGCCTGGCCCGCCACGGCGGTGGCGATCCCCGCCATCAGCCCGCCGCCGCCCACCGCGACCAGCACCGTGTCGAACCCGCCGGGAATGTCGGCCAGCAGCTCCAGCCCGATCGTCCCGGCCCCGGCGACCATCTCCGCCTGGTCGTACGCGTGGCAGTAGACCGCGCCCGCGTCGGCGGCGTGCTTCACCGCCGCCTCGTACGCCATCGCGTACTCGGTGCCGCGCTGCTCCACCCGCGCGCCGAGCTCGCGCAGCTTGTCGACCTTGAACGCCGGAGCCGTCGCCGGCACGAAGATCGTCGCGGGCACCCCGCAGGCACGGGCCGCGTATGCGACCGCCAGCCCTGCGTTGCCGCCCGACGCGGCGACGACGCCCACCGCCGGGTCCAGCTCACCGGCCTGCTGCGCCGCGAGCACCCGGTTGAGCGCACCGCGCGCCTTGAAACTGCCCGTGTGCTGCATGTACTCGCACTTGAGCCAGGTCGTGCCGAACAGCCCGCCCGGCTCGACCGCCGCCAGCGGCGTACGCCGGAAGCGCCCGGCGATGCGCGCGGCCGCGTCGGCCACGTCGACTTTGGTGATCATTCGGGCACCATAACCGAGCCGCGAGAACCCACGGTGGATGACGTGAAGAAGAGGCCTCGCCGGGAGTCGAACCCGAGGTCATCCGTTTTGCAGACGGAGCGCCCCACCCGGGACGTCACGAAGCCGGGAAACGTGCGGACGGGGAGATTCGAACTCCCTCAGCAGAGCACCTGGTTTACAGCCAGGCCCGACTCTCCTACGTCGGCGCATCCGCGTGGTGTTGCCTTCTCTGCAGCGCGGACGGGATTCGAACCCGCAACACTCCCGCTTGAAAGGCGGGTGACTCTTCCCTTCGTCCACCGCGCCGTGGACTTGCTGGTCGGGATGGCCGGACTCGAACCGACGGCCTCTGCACCCCCAGTGCAGCGCGCTACCAAGCTGCGCCACATCCCGTTGTCACTGCGTGCCCTGAGCAGGATTCGAACCTGCAACCCCCGGCTTCGTAGACCGGTGCGCCGTCCAGTTGCGCCATCAGGGCGGGTGAACCGTGGACCCAGCCGGAGTCGAACCGGCCGCCTCCGCTTTGCAAGAGCGGCGCTCTACCAGATGAGCTATGGGCCCGAAGGCTGCGGACCCCCATCCGCAGCCCGGAGCTGCGGGCCCCCGTGGCCCCGCAGCTCGTGTCAGCGCCTGGCCAGCACCGTCCAGGACGGTGCCGACGGGGAGAACCGCAGCGGCATCCGCGCCTCGGCGGGCGTACGGTCACCCTTGCGCTGATTGCAGCCGCCACAGGCGGCCACCGTGTTGAGCCAGGTGTTGCGCCCGCCTCGGGAGCTGGGCAGGACATGATCGATGGTGTACGCCGGACCGCCGCAGTAGGCGCACCGGTGCTGGTCACGGGCGAGCACGCCGCGCCGCGACCAGGCCGGGCCGCCGTGGTAGCGCCAACGCGTCACCACGTAGCTGACCAGGCGGACCACCTTGGGCATCGGCCAGACGCCGATGGCCTGATCGGGTTCCGCCTCGTGCACCACCGCGACCTGCCGCCACAGCATGCGCAGGGCGTGACGCAGGCTGACCCGGTGGAGCGGGCCGAGATCGGCGTTGAGGACGAGTACTGCGTTCATCGGGTCACCTCCTGGGAATGCTGTGATGGACAGGGAGCGGTGGCCGGCAGCGCACTGGCGCTGTGCGAAAACCGCGAGCTTGCTTCATTGCGTAGTCGATGCGGGACTCGAACCCGCTTTCCCGCGTCGAGAGCGCGGAGGCCTACCCATAGCCGAATCGACCGCTGCGCCGCGAAATGCGACGCGCCTTCTGATACGTCATCCACTGTGGAGTTCTCAAGGTGCGACCCGCCGGCCCCAGCTCGGGGCTTCGTGCTGTCTTCGCTGCTCATCGGTGCCGGACAAAAGAAAACCGCCCGCTTCCGAGTCCGGAGGCGGGCGGCGGGAGCCGCTTGTCATGGTGCTTGGTCAGCACCATCCGCCTCGTCCGGGGACGAGTTCCCAGCCATAACGCTCACCACATCGGGCGGCGGCGGGCATGGCGTTCTCGACGCACGGCGTCAGCCGCTGCATCGCGTACGAGAAGCTGCTCATGTCTGTCTCCGGTCCGTTTCCCGCGGTGTCGTTCTTGGTGTGGGCATACGGTATTGGCCGCCGCATCGGCGAGGCAACCTCATTTTCCGCGCATGGAGTAAGCGCAGTTCATGGCCTTTTCCGGTCGACGGCCACACGCGACACCACCACCCCGCGCGAGTCCGTGATCCGATTTAAGCTCCGGCGATGAAGACGACGCCGTCCGCCCACGCCATCAGCCAGTACGCGACCACGACCGGGAACCTCACCGCCCGCATCGCCCTGCACGCCTACGGCACGAACCCGCAGAGCTGGTTCGCCTGGCTCGACGGGCGTCTTCCGCTCGGCGGCGACGTCCTCGAAGTCGGGGCCGGCACCGGCGAGCTGTGGACCCACGTCGACCACGTCGGGCGGGGCCTCAACCTCACACTGACCGACTTCTCCCCCGCCATGTGCGAGCAACTGCGCACCGTGCCCGGCGCACAGGTCCGGCAGTGCGACGCGACCGACCTTCCGTTCGCCGACGTCGCCTTCGACACCGTCGTGGCCAACCACATGCTGTATCACCTCGACGACCCGGCCGCCGCGCTGCGGGAGTTCCGACGGGTGCTCCGACCGGGCGGAAGGGTCGCCGTCGCCGTCAACGGCAGCGACCACCTCGACGAGCTCAACGCGATCGGGCCCGCCATCGGCCGCCCCGAACTCACGCTGCACGCCACCCAGAACGACTTCACCGCGCAGACCGGCCCCGCGTGCATGGCCCGCCACTTCACCGGTGTCACCGTCGAGCGCTACCACTGCGACCTCGACGTCCCGGCCGCCGAGCCGATCCTCGCCTACCTCGCCAGCCTGGCCGGCGAACCGCTCACGCCGGCGGAGCGCTCGGCCGCCCGCGACCTCGTCCAGTCCCGGATCGACGCGGAAGGCGCCTACCGCGTCCGCAAGCACACGGTCCTGATCACCGCTTCGCGCTGAGCCACCGGCACGGCTTACCGCCGCCTGGCCCGGCAACTCGGGCCGAAAACACCGGCGGGTCCGGTTCCCGAAGGAACCGGACCCGCGAGTGACCGGACTGATGATCAGCGCTGGTGGTTGTCCAGCGCCTCAGCCGCGGCCTTGATCTGGTCTGCCGTGGGCAGCGTGACGGCCGGCGCCGCCGGCTCGACCCGCGCCGAACGGAGCGCGGGCGCCGGGGCGGCGACCGGGTTCACCAAGCGGGTGAAGGCGATGCCCGGGCTGATCCACGTGCCGACGCTGTTCATCACGCCGTCGCTCACCACGGCAGCGCCGCCGAACACGTAGCCCGTGTCGATCGTTCCGCTGTTGTTGTCGACGTGGTACTCGGTCGGGAGGGCCAGCGAAGTGCCGGGGGTCAGCAGCAGCGGACCGTTGAGCGTCGCCATCATCGCCCCACCGGCGAGCGCGTCCGGCCAGTTCGTGCCGGTCGCGACGCCTGCGACCCGGTGTCCGCCGAAGAACACCTCGGCGACGAAGTACGCCGTCGCGTAGCGGGTGCTTCCGACCAGGTCCATGAACTGGTAGGAGTTGGACTGCAGCGCGGACGCGGCCTGGCCGCCGATCGCGTACACGTCGGTCCTGACATCGGGATTCGCCAGCACCGTGTTCAGGTAACCCCGGGTCTCCGTGGGGAGGGCGCCGTCGGCGGTCAGCAGCACGACGGCCGACATGTCGCTGCCGGGCACGTTGTACGAGCCGGCGGCCGCGCCCGCGGCGAGCGCGTCCGGGAAGTTCCGGCCCGTGGCGACAAGCACCAGGTGCGGGTCCGGGTTGATCGCCTCAGCGATCCTGACCGAGGTCTCGTACCGGTTGGCGCCCTGCCGGCGGTTGACGTCGTAGCCCATGGCCCGGATCTCAGCCTCGACGCGGGCCGAGATGGCACCGGTGCCGCCGAGGATGTACACGGTCTTGCCCGATCCGGCACCCAGCACCCGCACGATCTCGGCCCGGATCTCCGGGTTGAGGCTGGTCGGCGGGGTCATCAGCAGCGGCCCCTCCTTGGCCGCCGCCAGAGCCGAACCGCCCAGCGCGTCGGCGAAGTTGTCCGACCGCGACAGCACCACCGACTGGGCGCCGCCGTCGGTCCACAGCGAGCGCGACACCGCCACCGCGGTGCCGAACCGGCTCGATCCGGACAGCCGGACCATCCGGTTCGCGTTCACCGGCCGGTACGCCGGATACCCGACGATGCCGGAGTCGGCAGCCGTCCCGCCCGCCGCCGGAACGGTGAACACGTTGTTGCCGCCACCACGGGTGAAGGCCACGGTGTTGCCGTCGGCGGACCAGGTGGGGTTGCCGTCCCCCGTGGTGTTGGTGATCTGGAGGAACGAGTCGTCGTCGGAACTCGTCGGGTCCCCGACGGTCAGCACCCAGATGTTGCCGCTGCGTGCGAACGCCACCTTGGTGCCGTCCGGCGACCACGCCGGCTGCGCCGCGTCAGTGACCAACAGCCGCTGACGCTGCTCCGGCGTGTCACCGAGGTAGTAGTCGTACAGCATCACGTCAGACCCGCTGGCTCCCGGCGCACTCCGCTGGTACACGAGCCGGCCGTCGATGGCGCCGTCCGGATTCGAGTAGTCGGCGCCGTCGTTCACGGAGACCTGTTCGGCAAGCCAGCCGTCCGAGCTGCTGTCGGTCATGATGCGGTGCGGGCCGCCCGACGAGCGCTCGGCCCAGGCGACCGAGCCGGTGCCCCGCCAGGTCACGTGGCGCCGCTCCACCGAGGACTTCGCGTCCTCGACGTACCAGACGTTCGACGCGTCGTTGAACCGCACGGTCAGGATGGCACCCTCGTGGCTGGCCCACAGCGCGCGGCTGCCGTCCGGCGACCACGCGACACTTTCGACGCCGGAGTACTTGGGGTGGGTCGGCTTCAGCGAACCGCCGCCCTGGAAGTTGATGTTGGACCCGTACCCTGCGGTCAGCACGCCGGTGCTGCCCGGGTAGCTGGCTTCAGCCGCCACCGGCAGGCCGAGCGCGGTGAGCGCACCGGTGGCCAGCACGGAGGCGGCAGCCAGCGGCTTCTTGAGAGGCTTTGCGATCAAGGGGAAACTCCCTGAGATGTGCGCCGAACCAGTCCCACGTGGTAGCCGATCTATCGGCTCCGGGCGGCGCAGGGATTGACTTTAAGATCAGATGTCAAGCGGCGCTACCGGCGATTCGTATGGATTCGGTGACACGGTGACGGCCGGGGCGATCCTGCCCGTCCGTCCCCTGCGCGGGCGACCGCGCGGCGGTGGAGGCAAGAGCGCGCGCCCCGTGTCAGTCGGTTGTCACACGGACGGGTCCCAGGCTGCGAGCTGATCGAAGATACGACGGTCGCCATCGAACGTCAGCGAATCCAGCGGTATGCGGCCGTAGAAGAACAGGACCAGGTCACTGGCCGTGCCCCGGGCGGAGGCGTCGGCCGGGTCGGGGTCCTCGCCGGCCGCGGATGCGAGGTGGGCGACCTGTGCGCCGTCGCGGGAAAGCCGAAGGCGCCAGGAGTGGCCCTCGGTGGCGTGGTAATCGACGATGGCGGGTTCGTGTGGCCAGGCGACTGTCGTCGCGCAGAGGGTGAACTGGCAGTCGTCGAAACCGTCGAGGGCGACCTCGTCCGACAGCGGCTGCGGGGCACCCATCGTGAGCTGGGCGTCGTAGGTGTACACCGCGATCTCGGGAACCTGTCGCCGCGCCCAGGCACCAGAGGTTTGCGGTGACGGCGAGTCCCCCCACCACGTCCAGCAACCGCGGTCCGGGCCGGCCTCACGCAGCGCGCTCGTCAGCTGCTCGACGGACTCGGTCCACCAGGCCAGGAGAGCCTCGCGTTCCCGAGGGGCACCCAGGCCGTCATCCCAAGCCGACTTCTCCGGGGGCGTGTCCGCGGGTCCTGCGGCGACGACGGCGGCTGATTTGCGGCGGCCCATCCCCACGTGTTGCACGAGATCGAACAGCGTCCGCTCGGGCGAGGTCGGCACCAGCGCGTCGAGGCTGGGTGCCGCGGCGACCGCAGCGCGGAAGGCGGCCGACCGTTCGTTGATCAGCCGCAGATGATCAGGGAACGTGAGGCCTTTGTGCATCCCGGCTTTCTATCACTGTGCTCCGACGAGCGGACAGCCAATTTCGCAGCCAACCCGGCGGCCACCGGAAACCGTCCGAGTGGGGCCACCGAAGACCGTCTGAACCACAGTGTCGGGACGGTGTCCGCCGCCCTCGTGTGTCACCGCAAGGAGATCATTATTCGAGCGTAAGACGTCCCACGGGGCGCAGACAGGCCACGGCGGAATCCGAGGCTGCACCGCCCTCGCGCGGGCCGAAGGCAGAGCGCGCCGGATGACTACGGCCGCCGGGTGCGCTACGTCTTCGGGTCTGCCACTGACGAGATGCTGACTTTGGATCTTCCCGACCCGAAAAGCAAAACTGGCCACTCGCCGAGGGACGGCGGTGACCAGCCGGCGTGGGCCTTGAGTGGAGCCTAGGAGAATCGAACTCCTAACCCCGCCTTGCACGACGCTGGTTCGGGCGTCACCAGGTCAGTGGCGAAACCGCGCCCCAACCCGACCGTCCACGGGACGGGGTGGGGGCACCAAGAGGCTTCAGGTGTTCCCAGGTATCGATCGGACCGATCGGCTCGGTTGAGGGCCTGGCAGCACAACCGCCCGGTCGGCACGGCCTCCCGTGCCAACCGGGCAGCAGGAGCGGTGGAGGGACGGCTGTGCCCCCGCCACCGCACTCTCACCCCTCGGTGACCGTCAGCACCAGCGGCCCATTCGGGACCGGGTTGCCGGCACCGTTCGGATATCCGTACTGGGCGTGGTTCCCAGCCGCGTCGGTTAGGGTGAAACCGCCCGTGTACACGCCGGGTGGCGGGTTGTAGAGCCACGCCGTGATGGTCACGGTGCCGTCCGGGTTCTCGTGAATCCCGCCCGAACCGCCGCCGCTGGACCAGCCCCGGCTGTCGTAGAACGTGAAGCTGTACTGGTGGATCGGCGCGACCGAGCGTTCCACGGTGACCGTGGCGCTGATCGCGTACAGCTCACTCGACGGCGCCGTGGTCCGGCTCAGCACGGCGCTGAGCACCACCGGAGCGGTGGTGTCGGCGACGCGGCGCACGGTCAGACCGAGGTCCGGCCCGCCGTAGTGGCTGCCGTACAGGGCGAGGTTGCCCGCGGCGTCGTCGATCGCAATGCCGTCGATGCTGCACTTGTCGAAGATCGTCGGCATCACCAGCTCCACCGACACGGTGCCGTCCGCCTCCACCTGCGGCGTGGTGTCAGCCGACCAGCAGCGCGAGGTCAGCCGCACCGCGGTGACCGCACCCTGCGCCCCGGCGGGGCGCATGCTCAGGCGCACGGTCTTGCTCTCGCGCCAGCTGTCCACCTCCGTGGCGCTCAGCGCGAACCCGCTCGCGCTCAGCTGCTCGTTGCGGGTGACCCGCACGTCCGTGGTGGAGTCCACGGTGTACGTGCCACGGTGCCCGACGGTGTCGGTGAGCTCCACGCCGGCGACCCGCCAGACGCCCGCGGGCGCCCCGGCCGGCAGGGTGACAGCCACCTCGCACCACACCATCTGGTTGTCGTAGTTCTGGCCCTCGCCGCACATCCAGGTGTACGAGTTCGCCTTGGTGAGCTCGAACGACGCGGAAGCCTTCGCCCGGTCCGGCCCGTCCAGCTTCAGCCGGCCCTTCCAGAAGCCCGCCTGCTCGGCGACGTAGAAGTTGTATTTCAACGTCAGCGGGCCGCCGTGGTCGAACAGCTCCGACAGTTGGCCCCAGCCCCGGGTGAAGGACTGCAGGTCCGGGTTCGCGGTGTCGACCAGTTCGGTGACGGCCACCGAAGCGTCGTGCTGGGACAGCACCTTGCCGCTGAACTCGCGGGTGTTGCCGCGGTCATCGGTCGCCGCCAGGCTGGTCACCCGCCAGGTGACCTGCTCGGCCGGGCCGTACTGCGGCACGACGAACGTCAGCGTGTACGACGACTCCTGTGGCCGGGCCTGCCACCAGTCGTCGGCGAAGACGTCGGCAACGCCGTCCGGCTCCAGCGCCCAGGTGTAGGCCTTCGCCGGCCCGACGGCCTTGTCGCCGTGGAACAGCTGCAGCTTGATGCTGCCCTGGATCTTCGTTGCGGCGGTGTCGCCGTCGGTGATCGTCCACTTCACGTCGACCGCGGGGTAGCTGACCGGGTCGTTGCCGGTCGCGTCCACGTGGTCGGCCGCGAAGCCGAGCGAGGTGAGGTTGATCTTGTTCCGGTCAGCCCCGGCCGACGCGGCCGCAGCCGGACCGGCGGCCACGAGCGTGGCCAGGGATGCGAACGCAGCCACGGCGAGCATGCGTTTGCGCAGGGGTGCCAAGGGATCCTCCCGTGATGAAGATGCCCCGCGACGCGGGACGCCCGGCATCGTAACTATCGGCGGAAAGGTTGGCGACACGACTTCTCACGATGCCTCCACATCCGGCACGGCATCTCTGCTTGCCCGTCGCGTCCGCGGACAGATCACGCGGGCCCGTCCTCGATCGTCGCCTTCCTCCGCGACGGCAGCTCCAGCGAGGCCGGGCGCGGGGAATCTGTCTTCCGAAAGCGAGCTGAGCCGCTCCTGCGGTTGCGGCAGGCTTGAGCGATCGAGACGGCGGCACGATCGCCCGTTCCTGTCCGCCGATCACCCACGGTCATCCAGCGACGCGGGGCAGGTCCATCACCCAGTTGTTCCGGCAGGTCCGGCCCGCGTCATACAGGAACGCCTGCTGCCATCGGGCGTCTACAAGCCCGTGGACGATGCGGGTTGGGGTGTCATGACCGGCGGCCCGGCCCCGGTGTCGGTGCTCGGCCTGCGATGGGTCGATGTGGAAACCGACGAGAAGGTGCTCTTCGTGCGACAGACACTCCAGCGAGTCGGCGGCAAGCTCCAGATCGTCTCGCCGAAGACGCACCGGTCGGCGCGGCCCGTGCCGCTGGCCCGGCTCGCCTGCGAAGCTCTGGTGCGTCACCGTGAGGTGCAAGACCGGGAAATGGCGGCTGTAGCCGAGCTGTGGCGTGACTCCGGCCTGGTTTCGCCAACACGCTGGCGGCCCGATGGAGCCCCGGAATGTCAACCGCCGGTTCGAGCAGGCGCGCAGGGCAGTCGGGCTGGAGTGGCTCAGGTCGCACGACCTCAGGCACGCCTTCGCGACGTTCCTTTTACACGATGGGCAGGAGATGCGAACGGTGATGGACCTGCTCGGCCACTCCACGATCCGGCTTACTGCTGATACGTACGGTCATGTGCTGCCGTCCAAGTCCCGCGATGCTGCGGACGGAATCGACCGAGTCATTGGCGACGACTAGCCAGCACAGGCCCGCTGGCACGGAAATGTGATTTCAACGGCACAGTTCGTTGCACGTTGCTCAAAACGACACGCTGCCGTTTGAAGGTTCATGACAGCCACAGAGCCAATGGGCTACATGATCCCAGGGTCGACCCGCCTCCAGGTAGACGGGAGAGAAGAGGTCGGCCTAATGATCGACTCGCGCGGCATGGGCCAAGGCGGCAAGTTCCCGTGTTACCTGGTCTTGTTCGAGAGCACAGGTGAGTGTGCCTGGTACCTAACGACCCATACGAAACGAGCTGAGTAAAACTCTAGGCTGTACCGGTGGCTGTACTACAGCCTTCGGTACAGCCTAGTTTTCGCTGGTGGAGCCTAGGAGAATCGAACTCCTAACCCCCGCCTTGCAAAGGCGGTGCTCTGCCAATTGAGCTAAGGCCCCGAGGGACGGGCTCGACCCGTCTGACTCAGCGGAGATCCGGTGCGGTGGTGGCCTCGTGCCACAGTGCCCGCTCGTCGTTGGCCGCCCGCAGCTTCTTGGCGACCAGTGCGACCGCCACGCCGACTCCGGCGACGATCAGCAACTTCTTCCACATGATGAGCACCTTAACGCTCGGGAGTGGGGCTAGCTGGAATCGAACCAGCGACCTCAGAGTTATCAGCTCTGCGCTCTAACCGACTGAGCTATAGCCCCGCGCGACAACGAACCTTACCGCACCGCTGACGGCTCTTCCAAACCGGTATCCCCTCCCGCGTGGCGTGTCCCGCCCCGGTCGCCGGCCGACCATGAAGATCGTCGTTTGATGCCGGCATCTGTCGTCCCACCCGCGATTCTGACTCGAACAGCGATCTTGCGCCCCGGCCGCCGGAGCCCGCGCAGGCGTGCGGCAGGGCGCCGGTGGGCGGGCACACCACAGCGGTCCGGGGGCGAGCCGCGGACCGCTGTGGGTGTGGCGTGAGGTCAGTCGCGCTCGGCGAGCGTGATCTCGACGCCGCCGACCAGGTCGGCACAGACGTTGTAGATGAACGCACCCAGGGTCATCAGCGCGGTGAAGAGCACCACGTTGATCGCGCCCAGGATGGCCGAGGTCCCGATCACCGCGCCGGCGCTGATGCGGAAGTCTCCCGCGCTGCCGTTCGAGGCGAACAGGTCGGCCAGGGTCGTGTTCAGCGAGGTGAACACGCCCATCGCGTCCAGCGCCAGGTACAGCACCGAGGTGGCGACCACGATGACGACCAGGAGCACGAAGGACACGGCGAAGGAGAACTTCATGACCGACCACGGGTCGATGCGCTTGATGCTCAACCGGGCCCGGCGCGGGCCGCGCGAGGCGGCCGAGCCGGCACTGGTGCGCGCCGCGCGCACGGCTTCGGTGACCCGCACCGCGCCGGCACTGGCGCTGTTGACCACCGAGCGCAGCGTCGAGGTGCCTGCCGCGGCCCGCCCGGTGGCCGTGGAAGGCCGCCCGGAGGTCGCGATGGCGCCCGTGGGCTCCGAGTCCGGGGCGGGCATGCCCGCCGGCCGGGTGAAGGTGCCGGTGGTGGTCGCGGCGGCAGCAGCGGTGCTGCCGGCCGACTCGTCCCCCCCGGTCGCGGACCGGGCCGGGGTCGGCTCGGACTGATCAGCGGGGACTGTCGCGCGGCCTACGGCCGCCCGGCCGGTCGACGAGGCGGCGTCGCCGCCGTCCTTCTCGACCGGACTCGCCGGAGCCCCCGCGGTCTCCGACATCGCCTGTGTCTCCGTCATGCACTAGTCCTGTTCGTCCGGCTCATCGGCATTGCGGGCAATGGCGACGAGGGTTACGCCTTCTGGGAGGTCCATCAGCTTGACACCCATTGTGTTCCGATCGCGCGTCCGCCGCACGGGCTTCACCGGAGTTCGGATAACTCCGCCGTTGCTCGTGATAGCGAAGAGCTCGTCTTCCGGGCTGATAACGACCGCACCCACCAGTCCGCCACGGCGTTCGGTGATCTTTGCGGTCAGTACGCCCTTTCCACCCCGGCCCTGGACCGGGTATTCGTCGATCGGGGTGCGCTTGGCGTAGCCGCCGTTGGTCGCCACGAGGACGTCCATACCGTCCCGGACCACCTCCATGGCCAGCAGCTCGTCGCCGTCGCCGAAGCGCATGCCGATGACACCCGACGTGGCGCGGCCCATGGGGCGCAGCGCGTCGTCGGTGGCATTGAAGCGGATGGCCTGCGCCTGCTTGCTGACGAGCAGCAGGTCGTCCTCCGCGGCGATCAGTGCGGCGCCGACGAGCTCGTCGTCGTCGCGCAGGTTGATCGCGATGATGCCGCCACTGCGGTTGGAGTCGAACTCCCCGAGCGCGGTCTTCTTGACCAGGCCGTTCTTCGTGGCCAGCACCAGGTAGGGCGCGACCTCGTAGTTCTGGATCTCGATGACCTGGGCGATCTGCTCGTCCGGCTGGAAGGCCAGCAGGTTCGCCACGTGCTGGCCCTTCGCGATGCGCGAGGCCTCGGGGAACTCGTACGCCTTGGCGCGGTAGACCCGGCCCTTGTTCGTGAAGAACAGGATCCAGTCGTGCGTGGAGCACACGAAGAAGTGGCTGACGATGTCGTCCTGGCGCAGCGTGGCCCCGGAGACCCCCTTGCCGCCCCGCTTCTGCGAGCGGTACAGGTCAACCTTTGTCCGTTTGGCGTACCCGGTACGGGTGATGGTCACCACGACGTCCTCGCGCGCGATGAGGTCCTCCATGGAGACCTCGCCGTCGAACGGGATGATCTTCGTGCGCCGGTCGTCGCCCCACTTGGCCACGATCTCGCCGAGTTCGTCGGAGATGATCTTCCGCTGCCGCTCGGGCTTGGCCAGGATGTCCTTGAGGTCGGCGATCTCGATCTCGATCCGGGCCAGCTCGTCGATGATCCGCTGACGCTCCAGCGCGGCCAGCCGGCGCAGCTGCATGTCGAGGATCGCGGTCGCCTGGATCTCGTCGACGTCGAGCAGCGCCATGAGGCCGGTCTTCGACTCCTCCGCGCTCGGCGCGCGGCGGATGAGGGCGATGACCTCGTCCAGCATGTCCAGCGCCTTGACCAGACCGCGCAGGATGTGGGCCCGCTCCTCGGCCTTGCGCAGGCGGAAGGCCGTCCGTCGCTGGATGACCTCCATCTGGTGGCTGACGTAGTACATGAGGAACTGGGCGAGGTTCAGCGTGCGGGGCACGCCGTCGACCAGCGCCAGCATGTTCGCGCCGAAGGTCTCCTGCAGCTGGGTGTGCTTGTAGAGGTTGTTCAGCACCACCTTGGCCACGGCGTCGCGCTTGAGCACGAGCACCAGGCGCATGCCGGTGCGGCCGGACGACTCCTCGCGGATGTCCGCGATGCCGCCCAGCTTGCCCTCCTTGACCAGCTCGGCGACGCGCTCGGCGAGGTTGTCCGGGTTGACCTGGTAGGGCAGCTCGGTGACGACGAGGCAGGCGCGCCCCTTCTTGTCCTCCTCGACCTCGACCACGGCCCGCATCCGGATCGAGCCGCGACCGGTGCGGTACGCCTCCTCGATCGTGCTGGTGCCGACGATCAGACCGCGGGTCGGGAAGTCCGGGCCCTTGACGATCTGGAGCGCGGCGTCGAGCACCTCGGCCTCGGTGGCCTCGGGGTTGTCCAGGCACCACTGCACGGCCTTGCCGATCTCGCGCAGGTTGTGCGGCGGGATCTTGGTGGCCATGCCGACGGCGATGCCCTCGGAGCCGTTGACCAGCAGGTTCGGGAACCGGGCCGGCAGGATCGTCGGCTCCTGGTTACGCCCGTCGTAGTTCGGGATGAACTCGACGGTGTCCTCGTCGATGTCGCGCAGCAGCTCCATCGCGAGCGGGAACAGCCGGCACTCGGTGTACCGCATGGCGGCGGCGGGGTCGTTGCCCGGCGAGCCGAAGTTGCCGTTGCCGTCGATCAGCGGGTAGCGCAGCGACCACGGCTGGGCCATACGCACCAGCGAGTCGTAGATCGCGGTGTCGCCGTGCGGGTGGTAGTTACCCATCACCTCGCCGACGACGCGGGCGCACTTGAAGTAGCCGCGGTCGGGGCGGAAGCCACCGTCGTACATCGCGTACAGGATCTTGCGGTGCACCGGCTTGAGGCCGTCGCGCACGTCCGGAAGCGCCCGGCCGACGATGACGCTCATGGCGTAGTCGAGGTACGAGCGCTGCATCTCCACCTCGAGCCCGACGGGCTCGATGCGGCCGTGCACGCCGACCTCTTCCGGCTGAGTGTCAGGAGTCTCGCTCACTGTTCAAAACTCTTTTCCTGCGTATGAAGCTGAGGAAGCTGTGGATAACGCTGTGGATCAGGGCCCGACCTGTGGATAAACAGTATGTCTATCCACAGGTCGGCAATTTCCTGGCCTTAGATGCCCAAACTCAGACATCCCTCCCGGATTAGATATCCAGGAACCGGACATCCTTCGCATTGCGCTGGATGAACGAGCGGCGTGCCTCAACGTCCTCGCCCATCAGCACGCTGAAGAGTTCGTCTGCGGTTGCCGCGTCGTCCAAGGTCACCTGACGAAGTGTCCGGGTGCCCGGGTTCATCGTGGTCTCCCACAGCTCCGGGTAGTTCATCTCGCCCAGACCCTTGAACCGCTGGATGTCGTCCGGCTTGGCGTTCGGCTTGGTCTCCTGGCGCAGCCGGATCAGGCCGTCGCGCTCGCGGTCGGAGTACGCGTACTGCGCGTCGTCGCCCTTCTTGTTCCACTTGATCTTGAACAGGGGCGGCGACGCGAGGTACACGTGCCCCAGCTCGACCAGCGGGCGCATGAAGCGGAACAGCAGCGTCAGCAGCAACGTCTGGATGTGCTGGCCGTCGACGTCCGCGTCGGCCATCAGCACGACCTTGTGGTACCGCAGCTTCTCGATGTCGAAGTCGTCGTGGATGCCGGTGCCCAGTGCGGTGATCAGCGCCTGGACCTCGTTGTTGCGCAGCACCTTGTCGATGCGCGCCTTCTCCACGTTCAGGATCTTGCCGCGGATCGGCAGGATCGCCTGCACCCGGGGGTCGCGGCCCTGCTTGGCCGAACCGCCGGCCGAGTCGCCCTCGACGATGAACAGCTCGCAGGCCTTCGGGTCGGTCGACTGGCAGTCGGCCAGCTTGCCGGGCATCGAGCCGGACTCCAGCAGCGACTTGCGGCGGGCCAGCTTGCGCGCCTGCGCGGCGGCGATACGGGCACGGGCGGCCTGCGAGGCCTTCGTGATGATCATCTTGGCGTCGGCGGGATTGCGCTCCAGCCAGTCCGCCAGCCACTCGTTGCAGGCCTTCTGCACGAAGCTCTTGACCTCGGTGTTGCCCAGCTTGGTCTTGGTCTGGCCCTCGAACTGCGGGTTGGCCAGCTTCACCGAGATGATCGCGGCGAGACCCTCGCGGATGTCCTCACCCGAGAGCTTCTCGTCGCCCTTGAGGATCTTCTTGTCGGCGCCGTACTTGTTGATGATGGTCGTCAGCGCCGCCCGGAAGCCCTCCTCGTGCGTGCCGCCCTCGTGGGTGTTGATCGTGTTCGCGAAGGTGTAGACCGACTCGCCGTAGGACTCGTTCCACTGCATCGCGATCTCGAGCGACATGTTCTCGCCCTCGGCGTCGAACTCGACCACCGACTTGTGGATCGGGCTCTTGGTGTTGTTCAGGTGCCGCACGAAGTCGGCGATACCGCCCTTGTAGCAGAACGTCACCTCGCGGACCTCGGCGTCCTCGCCGTCGGCGGCCAGCGCGCGCTCGTCGCGCAGCGCGATGGTCAGGCCCCGGTTGAGGAACGCCATCTCCTGCACGCGGCGGTAGATGGTCTCGAAGTTGAACTCGACCGTCTCGAAGATGTTCGGGTCCGGGTAGAAGGTGGTGGTCGTGCCGGTGCGGTTGGTCGGCTCGCCCTTCTCCAGCGGACCGGGCTTGGAGTGGTCGTAGCGCTGGCGCCAGACGAACCCGTCCTTGTGGATCTCCAGGTCGATGCGCGTCGACAGGGCGTTCACCACGGAGATGCCGACGCCGTGCAGACCGCCGGAGACCGCGTACGCCTTGCCGTCGAACTTGCCGCCCGCATGCAGCACGGTCATCACGACCTCGACGGTCGGCCGCTTCTCCACGGGGTGGATGTCGACCGGGATGCCTCGGCCGTTGTCGGCGACCCGCACCCCGCCGTCGGCGGTCAGCGTGATGGAGATGTGGTCGCATACCCCCGCGAGCGCCTCGTCGACGGAGTTGTCGACCACCTCCCACACGAGGTGGTGCAGGCCCCGCTCACCGGTGGAGCCGATGTACATGCCGGGACGCTTGCGAACCGCGTCCAGGCCCTCGAGAACGGTGATCGAGGAACCCGTGTACTCACTGTTCTGCTGCTTCGGCGTTGCCACTCTCAATCCCTCCTCCGCCGCCCGAGGCGACGGGGACGACAACCAGTCCTGCCTACCGCGTCCGCATACCCACGCACCCGGGACAGGCTTCGCCGGGATCGGCATACGCGGGACGGGGGTGACACACGGCACAACACAGGGCGGACCTGCGGTGTGCGGGACAACCCACCGGTGTCGCGTACACGGTCCACCCAGTGTTCTGCTCTCGCCCTCGATCCTACTGTGTCGTGCCGACATCTGCCGCACGCGGCACCCACAGAACGTCGTTTCAAGGCCCTGGCAGCCCCGTAGCCGCCCGAAAGCCTCCGGTCGCAACTCCCCCCACGGGCACGATGCTCCCGAGGGCCGGTGGCGAGCGGGCCCAGAAGCACCGGTTCAGAGGGTCGCGCAATGTCCCCGGTATGCCGTAAGTTGCGCACGGCCTGGAACTCAAGCGCTCGAGAGGCTGACATGGGTCTGGACAACGTCGCGGTGCAGTGGCCGGCCACCGGCCGCTTCTACGACCCGGTGGCGCCCGCGGAATTCGTCGACTTCGCCGACCTGGCCGAACAGCCGAGCACCGCCGCCCCGACCGCCGCCCTGGCAGGTCACATCGCCCGCACCGGCACGGTCCGCGCGACGGCGTACACCGAGGTCGTCGACCTGCTGCTCGGGCTCAAGGGCGTGCTCTACGCCACCGAGGCCGCCGAGGAGGACGAGGACCCGGTCATCGACCCCGACGGCTGCGCCTGGATCGCCGGCGGCCTGGAGAAGTTCGTCGCGGGGCACGCGCCGCACGGCGACACCGTCACGTTCGACAGCGTCGCCGCGGTGCTTCGTGCCGCACTGACCGATTCCCGACTGCCGGAGCAGCAGCTGCGCTGGCTCGAACAGCGCCTGGAGGCGCTGCGCGAGGAGACCGACGGCGACCCGCAGTGGAGTTTCCCGCTGTCGGAGTTCGGGGTGCTGGCCCAGTTCTACCGCCGCTGCGCCGACCGCGGGTTCGCCGTCTACGCCGAGTCCTGACCGTCCGGGCGGGCCTCGCCTTGTCCGTCGGTCGCAGGTCCGGGGTCGGCAACGGCGGCAGCGGACGACGCTGACCTACGACGCAGCACCCACCAGAGCGCCAGCCCGGCGAGCAGCACCACCGCGCCGCCACCGAGCAGCGCGATGACCGGCACGTCGCCCTCCAGCTCCACCTCGGGAGCCGCGCCGAGCAACTCGTTGCCCGAACACAGGCTGGTCTGACCCTCCCGGCTGTAGATCAGGTAACGGTTGCCCTCGACGAAGTCGAAGCCGCAGCTCGGGCCCTCGATCGCGGTCTTCACCTCGACGTGGCCCGTCGCGCTCCCCTTGCGCACCTGCTCGACGGTGAGCCGGGCGGTCATCAGGTCGCCGCTCGACATGCTGAACGCGGGCCGGTCGACGTCGACGACCACCCCGACGAACACCAGGTCGGCCCATTCCGTGTTCTTCACCGGGTCGGGTTCGGCACAGCTGCACGCGCACGCCGTCCCCGACGGTCCGACCACCAGCGCCGAGGTCAGCACCATCAGCACCGCGAGATGTCCCCACAGTCTCCGCATGGCCCTCAGATGCCCCACCCGCCGCCCCGGTTCCAAAGATCCATCGCCCGGCCGCCGACCAGGGGCGCCTCCCGCCGGGTGATGATCGCTGTTTGTGGTCCGGAGGTGCGGTCCGACGGCAGCATGAGGCGGGTGGCCGGGTGGGTCAGCCGTAGGTGTCGCCGGGGCCGGTGCCGCGGACGCGCTTGCGCCCGTGGGTCCAGGAGGGGGCGGCGGGGCCGTGGATGTGGAGTTTGGTGACGACGTTGTTGCCCACGGTGCCGGCGATGCGAGTGAGGATCGTGCGGGCGAGCAGGCGCAGCTGGGTCGCCCAGGCCGTGGACTCGGCCTCCACGGTCAGCTCGCCGTTCTCCAGCTTCACCGGGCGGCTGTGCGCGGCGATGTCCGGGCCGACGCACTTCTCCCACTCGCCGAACACGGTCGCCTCGGCCGTCGGGCGCTGCCAGCCGCGCGCCTTCATCAGCCGGGACAGCACGTCGCCGAGCTTGGCCGGGTCGCGCGGGTCGGGCCCGGGGCCGGAGTAGCCGCGCGGCCGGTAGCGGGCGGGGCTGTCGCCCTTGGCCCGGGCCTCCGCCGCGGCCTGGTGCCGCGCCGCGCGTTTCTTGAGCGCCGCGTCCAGCGCGGCCCGCGCCAGCTCCGGGCCGTGCTGCTCCGCGGGGGGTACGGGATCAGCCACGGTTCACCTCCCCGGGTGTCACGAAGTATCGCGCGCCGCGCAGTGCGGCCGGCACGTCGGCCTCCACCGCACACGTGATGATCACCTGGGCGGCGTCGCCGATGAGCTGGGCCAGCCGTTCGCGCCGGCCGGTGTCCAGCTCGGCGAACACGTCGTCGAGGACCAGCACCGGCTCGATGCCGTCCGCCCGCAGCAGGCTGTAGCCGGCCAGCCGGAGCGCGAGCGCGTACGACCATGACTCGCCGTGGCTGGCATAGCCCTTCACCGGCAGGTCGCCGAGCCGCAGCACCAGGTCGTCGCGGTGCGGCCCGGCCAGCGTGGTGCCCCGGGCAATCTCGTCGGCGCGCACCTCGGCCAGCGCGGCCAGCATCGCCTCCGGTGTCGGCTCGGGCACCGAGGCGCGGTACTCCGCGACCGCCTTGCCCATTCCGGCGCTGACCTGCTGGTAGGCGTCCTCGAGGTAGGGCGCGAGCTGCTCGACGAGGGCGAGCCGGGCGCGCAGCAGCTGCGCCCCGTGCTCGGCGAGGTGGCTGTCCCACACTTCGAGGGTGCTCAGGTCACCGCCCCGCGCCCCGCCGACCTTGCGGCTGAGGTACGCGGTGCGCAGCAGGGCGTTGCGCTGCTTGAGCACCCGGTCGTAGTCGGCCCGCACCGCGGCGAACCGGGGCTGCCGGGCCGTGAGCAGGTCGTCCAGGTAGCGCCGCCGCTGGTCGGGATCACCGCGAACCAGGGACAGGTCCTCCGGCGCGAACAGCACGAGCCGCAGCGCGCCGAGGATGTCGCGGGGGCGGCGGGCCGGGGACCGGCCGAGCCGGGCCCGGTTGGCCTTGCCCGGCACGATCTCCAGCTCGACCAGCAGCTCGCGGCGCTCGTGCACGATCGCGCAGCGGATCACCCCGGTGCTCGCGCCCACCCGCACCAGCGGGGCGTCGGTAGAGACCCGGTGGCTGGCCAGCGTGGCGACGTAGCCCAGCGCCTCGACCAGGTTGGTCTTGCCCACCCCGTTCGGGCCGATCAGCACGTTCGGCCCCGGCTCGAGGTCGACGCCCACCCGTGGGTACGAGCGGACGTCGACGAGTTCGAGCCTTCTGACGTACAACTCAGCCGGCCTGCTGCACGGCGTGTCCACCGAACTGGTTGCGCAGCGCGGCGATCGCCTTCATGGCCGGGGAGTCGTCCTGGCGGGACTCGAAGCGGGCGAACAGCGCCGCGGAGATGACGTGCATCGGCACCGCGAGGCGGATCGCCTCCTCGACGGTCCAGCGGCCCTCGCCGGTGTCGTCGGCGTAGCCCTTGAGCTTCTCCAGGTGCGCGTCGTCGGTGAGCGCGAGGTCCATCAGGTCGAGCAGCCAGGACCGGATGACGGTGCCCTCCCGCCACGACCGGAACACGCCCGGCACGTTGGTGACCAGCTCGGAGGCCTCCAGCAGCTCGAAGCCCTCGGCGTAGGCGTGCATCAGGCCGTACTCGATGCCGTTGTGCACCATCTTGGCGTAGTGGCCGGCGCCGACCGGGCCGGCGTGCACGAACCCGAACTCGCCGGCCGGCTTGAGCGTGTCGAAGATCGGCATCATCCGGGCGACGTTCTCGTCGGAACCGCCGACCATCAGGCCATAGCCGTTGTCCTTGCCCCAGACGCCGCCTGACACGCCGACGTCCATGTAGCCGATGCCCCGCGTGCTCAGCCGGCCGGCGCGCGGGCCGTCCGAGGAGAAGCGCGAGTTCCCGCCGTCGATGATCAGGTCACCGGGGCTGAGCAGCGGGGCCAGCTCGTCGATGGTGGCCTCGGTGACGCCCGCGGGCACCATCACCCACACCGCGCGCGGGGCCGCCAGCTTGGCGACGAGGTCGGCCAGGTTCTCGGCGTCGGACAGTGCCGGGTTGCGGTCGTATCCGACGACGTCGTGACCCGCCTCGCGCAGGCGGTCACGCATGTTGCCGCCCATCTTGCCGAGTCCGACCAGACCGAGCTGCATGTCTTCCCCCTTGGTGCGTTGGAGCCTGGCCGCTGTGTCAGCGGCCCACCCTGATCGGCATGATCAGGTAGCGGAACCCGGGAATCGCCGCACCGTCGGCGTCGGCGGGGGTGATCACCGCGGGCTTGAACGGGTCGTTGAATGAGAACACCGCGGTCGGCGCGCCGAGCGCGGCCAGGCCCTCGATGAGGTACTGCGGGTTGAAGGCGATCGTCATCGACTCACCGGTGAAGGTGGCGTCCATCGCCTCGCTCGCCCGTGCCTCTTCGGTGCCGCCCGCCTCGACCACGAGACCATCCTCGCTGAAGCTCAACCGCACCGGCGTGGCTTTCTCGGCGACGAGCGAGACGCGCTTGACGACCTCGACCAGCGCCGAGACGGTGACCCGGGCCTCGGAGGCGTAGCTGGGCGCGAACAGCGAGCGCACCGGCGGGTACGACTGGCCGTCGAGCAGGCGGCTGGTGGTGCGGCGGGAGCCGCCGACCTTCGAACCGCCCAGGAAGCCGATCATGCCCTCGCCCGCGCCGCCGCTGGCCAGCGCGATGGTGACGTCGCCGCCGGTCGGGCCGAGCGTCTTGGCGGTGTCGGCCAGGGTGCGCGCCGGGACGAGCGCGTTGACGCTGATCTCCGGGTCGTCCGGCGTCCAGGAGATCTCCCGGATGGCCAGCCGGTAGCGGTCCGTGGCGAGCAGGGCCAGGGTGTCCCCGGACAGCTCCAGCCGCACGCCCGTCATCATCGGCAGGGTCTCGTCGCGCCCGGCCGCGATGGCGACCTGGGACACGGCCGAGGCGAACACCGCGGCGTCGACGCGGCCCGCGCTGGCGGGCAGCTCCGGCAGGGTCGGGTAGTCCTCGACCGGCATCGTCGGCAGGGTGAACCGGGCGCTGCCGCAGACCAGCTCCAGGTGCGCGCCGACGGCGGCGATCTCCACCGGCTTGGCCGGCAGGGCCTTGGTGATCTCGGCGAGCAGGCGGCCGGAGACCAGGGTCGCGCCGTCCGCGTCGGCCTGCACCTCCACGTCCACCTGGTTGGAGACCTCGTAGTCGAAGCCGGAGACGTGCAGGCGGCCGTCGGCGACCCGCAGCATCACGCCCGCGAGGACCGGCACCGAGGGCCGGCTCGGAAGGCTCTTGGCGGTCCAGGCCACGGCGTCGGCGAGCGCGTCACGCTCTACCCGAAACTTCATCTCAGCCCTCCTGTGGTCACGTCGATGCTGCCAAGCTGACCACTGAAACCTTAGGACCTCCGGGCGATCTCCCCTCGGCGACCCCTGTGGATCGGCGGCGGCCGAGCATCCACAACTTCCCGAACCCCGATGATTTCTTGATTTCTCTCTTAGAGATAACTCCCGTCTTCATCATCGGTGCTGTGGAAACTGTGGATTAACGCCGTTACCCCTGGTCAGTGCGCATGCAGGGCTGTGGAGGAGCGGTGGACGGGCGGTGGATAACCGGCCGAGTTCTCCACAGCCCGAGCTTCGTCCACCGGTTGTCCACCGGCGTCCACAGGTTATCCACCGGCAATCCCCAGTGGTTCTCCCCAAACTGTGGACACAGGCCATCCACGTTCTCCACAGCGATATCCACCGATCATGGCTCGCTGTCCACGGATCAAGGGCTCCGTCCACACGGGCGTCCACACTCTTTCCACAGCAAGATTTTTGGCGGAATCTCTGTCCACATCCGTCCACAGCGGATCCACAGGCAATCCACCGGGTTATCCACGGAGTTATCCACGATCACTGTGGACAACGGGCAACCTTTCCCCTCCGCGGACGACTTACTGGGGGCGTACCCGGCTCGGAACACCCCCTACCCACAAGGCGGATCACGATGGACGCATCGCGCGCCGACGAGTTCGAGGCGTTCGTCCGGGGGCGGACACCGGCGCTGCTGCGAGCGGCGTATCTGCTCACCGGTGACCAGCATCTGGCCGAGGATCTCGTCAACGACGCCCTGATCCGCACCCATCAGGTGTGGCACCGTCTGCGCGACAGCAGCCCGGAGGCGTACACCCGCAAGATCATGTATCACCTGCAGATCTCGTGGTGGCGTCGCCGCAAGCGCTCCCCGGAACGGCTGACCGACCTGCCGCCCGAGCCGGGTGCGGGTCTGCGGCACGCCGTCGACGAGCAGGCGCGGGCGGTCACCCGGCTCGCTCTCCAGGATGCGCTCGGCCACCTCGGCGCCCGCCAGCGTGCCGTGCTCGTCCTGCGCTACTTCGAGGACCGGACCGAGTCGGAGGTCGCCGAGCTGCTCGGCGTGACGGTCGGCACGGTCAAGTCGCAGTCGTCCAAGGCCCTGGCGAGGCTGCGCACGGTCGCGCCGCATCTGCTCGACTCCCCGATCAGCGACAGGAAGCTGCGATGAACGACTTCTTCCGCGCCGGACTCGCCGACCTCGCGGCACAGGTCGAGCCTGTCGACCTCTACCCCCGGGTGCTCGTCGCGTCCCGCCGCCGGACCCGGCGCAGAACGGCCGCGGCGCTCGTCGCCGTCGCGGTGCTCTCCGGCGGCACGGTCGCCGCGACGACGCTGTACGCCGGGCGGTCGAGGAGTCCGGTGGTCACGTCCTCCGCGTCGGCCTCCGCTTCCGGGCCTGCCGTGGCGTCCCCCACCGCGGCCCGGTCCGCGCCGAAGGTCGACGTCGGCAACTCTTCCTTCGAGTTGCCGGAACTGGTGCTGTGTACGGCGGGCCGGCGGACCTTCGTCGACGGCGTCGAGAAGGACCCTCCTTATAACCGGCTGTCCGTCTCCGAGCTGTCGCCGCCGGTGCGCGCCGATCTCGACGGGGTGCCCGGCGACGAGCTTGTGGTTCTGGTCAGCTGCCGGATCGACGGGATCTTCACGCGCGATCAGCTGCTGGCGCTGACCGTCGCCGACGGCACGCTCCGCCCGCTCGGTTTCGTGCTCGACCCGGCCACTTTCGCGTTCGGGCCGTCGATCGACCCCGCGCACGTGTCGGTACGCGGGGACGTGGTCACGGTGCGGATCGAGGGTCGCGGCAACGATGACGGGGCCGAGCGCATCGAGCCCGAGGAGCGCGGGTTCGCGTACCGCGATGGGGCTTTCGTCCAGGTCAGCGGACCGACGTTCCCGCCGCCTCCGCTGCCCCCTAGATCTGCTTGATGCGGTTGGTGAGTTCGGCAATCTGGTTGTAGAGGGACCGCCGCTCCGCCATCTGCTGCCGGATCTTGCGGTCGGCGTGCATGACCGTGGTGTGGTCGCGGCCGCCGAAGGCCTGCCCGATCCGGGGCAGGGAGAGGTCGGTCAGCTCGCGGCACAGATACATGGCCACCTGACGCGCGTTGACCAGCACCCGGGAGCGGGAGTGGCCGCGCAGGTCCTCCAGGCTGACGCCGAAGTACTCCGAGGTGGACAGCATGATCTGGTCGGCGGTGATCTCCGGTGCGGCGTCGTCGGGGATGAAGTCGCGCAGCACCTCCTCCGCGATCGACAGTTTGACCTGCTCGCGGCTGAGGTTGGCGTACGCCGTGACGCGGATCAGCGCGCCCTCGAGTTCGCGGATGGAGTTGGACACCCGGGAGGCGATGAACTCCAGCACGTCGGCGGGCGCGTGCAGGCGCTCCTGGGCGGCCTTCTTCTGCAGGATCGCGATGCGGGTCTCGAGGTCCGGCGGCTGGATGTCGGCCAGCAGGCCCCACTCGAACCGGGTGCGCAGCCGGTCCTCCAGCGTCGACAGCGCCTTGGGCGAGCGGTCGGAGGTGATGACGATCTGCTTGTTCGCGTTGTGCAGGGTGTTGAAGGTGTGGAAGAACTCCTCCTGGGTCCGGTCGCGCTTCTCCAGGAACTGGATGTCGTCGATCAGGAGGATGTCCACGTCGCGGTAGCGGCGCTGGAACGCGCTGGCCTTGTCGTCGCGGATCGAGTTGATGAAGTCGTTGGTGAACTCCTCGGTCGACACGTACCGGACGCTGCGGGCGTGGCCGAGCTCCTGGGCGTAGTGGCCGATCGCGTGGAGCAGGTGGGTCTTGCCCAGCCCCGAGCCGCCGTAGATGAACAGCGGGTTGTAGGCCTTCGCCGGGGACTCGGCGACCGCCACCGACGCGGCGTGCGCGAACCGGTTGGAGGAGCCGATGACGAAGGTCTCGAAGCGGTACTTCGGGTTCAGCTTGTTGCCGCCGGCGTCGCCCGCGGCCGAGCCGGGCGTGGCGCCGGGACGGCGCTCCCGTTCCTCGCGTACCGCGGCGAGCGGGTGCGGCACAGCGCGGCTGTCCATCGGGCCGGTGCCCCGGCCGGGGCCGGAGTCGGATGGTCCGTCGCGGTCGGGGGTGCGCAGCGCGGCGGCGCGCACCGGGGCGACCTCGGGGTGCCGCGGCACCGGGACGGCGAACAGCGCGTCCTCGCCGTCGGCGGCGGGTGCCACGACGGGGTGCTCGGTGGGCGGCGGGGTGTAGACGGGCGCGGTGTACGCCACCGGGGTGTACTCGGTGGGCAGCGGCGGCGGGGGCGGTGGCGTCGCGCGGGCCGCGGACTCGTCCGGGGGCCGCACCTTCACGGCCACCTGCACCGGCCGGCCCATGATCCGGGACAGCGTGTCGGTGATGGCGGTGCGCAGCTTCGTCTCGATGATGTCGCGGATGAACGCGTCCGGCACGCTCAGCAGCACGAGGTCGTCGACCACCGCGAGGGCCTGGGTGAGCCGCAGGTACGCGCGGTGCTGCGCCGAGACGATCTCGTCGGCCAGCTCGTCGGTGGCAGCCAGCCACACGGCGTTGAGGTCGCTCACCTGTCAGCCTCGTTCATGCGCTCGACCCTTCGATTCCGTGTAGCGGGGGCTCGGTTCCGGACCGGGCTACCCGTCAGCTCCCGCACGACGGCTCCGATCAATGACGGTGTAATCACGGTCCGTGGTTTTCCCCCGGGTTATCCCCCGAATAAACGAGGTTCTCCACAAGTTATCCACAGGCTGTGTGTCGATCGGTATCCGGGGTCCGGCTGGTGTGGGTCGCCCTATCCGGCGCAAGAGCGCCTGCAACACGGCCCACCGTGCCGAACGAGCCACCTTATTGCCCGGTTTTGCGGTAACCGCCACAATTAATGGGCAGCGCCGTCAGTCGGGCACTCCGGCACGCTAACAGGGTTATCCACAGGCGTCCACCTGTTGTCCACAGCTTCACTCTCGGTGAGTGTTGATAACGACACTGTCGGTTGCCACCGAGCGCCCGCTGTTGACACGATGAGTGAGCTGCGAAGAGTTCTTGGCGGACATCGACCGCACGTGTACCCTGGAGCGGTTGCTCCATCACCCTCTGCTAGGGTGTCGGTTGCGGCGTCCGCCCTGACTCAGACAAGATCGAGATCTTTCGTCCCGATCCTGCCGTCAACCGGGCGGTGCATCCGCGAGAAGCTAGAACATCCCCGCTCAAGGGCGGGGCGATCCCCAGGAGACCTGACGTGAGCAAGCGCACGTACCAGCCGAACAACCGTCGGCGCGCGAAGACCCACGGCTTCCGGCTGCGTATGCGCACCCGCGCCGGGCGCGCGGTGCTGTCGTCGCGCCGGGGCAAGGGCCGCGCCCGCCTGGCGGTCTGAGACCCCCGGACGGGCCTCGGATGCTGCCAGCTGCGCACAGGTTGAGGCGAAGCGCTGACTTCGCCGCCGCCGTGCGGGCCGGCCGCCGAGCCGGTCGTGGCGCCGTGGTGGTGCACCTGACGGTGCCCGCAACGGCAACCGAACATGAAACGGCGTGGCAGGGAGACGCTCCCGGCCACGCCGTTGTCGTGCCCGGGCAGGTCTCACAGGCGGGATTCGTGGTCTCCAAGGCGGTGGGGAACGCGGTGACCCGCAACACGGTGAAGCGCCGGCTGCGTCATCTGGCGGCCGACCGGTTGGGTCGGCTGCCTGCCGGGTCCACCGTAGTGGTGCGCGCGCTGCCGCAGGCGGCGTCCGCCTCGTACGAACAGCTGGGCCGGGACCTTGACGGCGCGCTCGCCGCGGCGCTCAAGCGCGACCCCGGCCAGGCCTCGCGCCGCAGGTCAACGGGGGGTAAGCCATGACGCAGCCGTCGCGACCCACGACACTCGCCGGGCGCGTGCTGGCCCTACCCATCATCGCGTACCGTCGTTGGGTGAGTCCGGGCCTGCCGGCCCGTTGCCGGTTCTACCCGTCTTGCAGCGCGTACGCGCTGGAGGCGATAGCGCTCCACGGCGCGCTGCGGGGGTTCTGGCTGACGGTCAAGCGGCTCGGTCGCTGCCATCCCTTTCACCCGGGCGGATATGACCCTGTGCCACCCAACACCCGCCGTAGTACTGATGTGACTGGAGCAACACCCTCATGATGGACTGGATCTACACGATCGTCTCGAAGGTCCTGCTGCTATGGCACAGTCTCTTCGACAAACTCTGGGGCGACGGCACGTGGCTCGCCACCAACTGGGACTGGGTCCTGGCGATCGTGTTCCTGGTGCTGACGGTGCGGGTGTTGCTGTTCCCGCTGTTCATCAAGCAGATCCGCTCACAGCGGGCGATGCAGACTCTCCAGCCGCAGCTCAAGGCGCTGCAGGAGAAGCACAAGGGTGACAAGGAAACGCTCCAGCGCGAGATGATGGAGCTCTACCGGCGGGAGAAGGCCAACCCGCTGATGGGCTGCCTGCCGCTGCTGATCCAGATGCCGATCTTCTTCGGCGTGTTCCACGTCATCAAGCGCCTGGGCACGGGCACCGTCGACGAGACCCTCTACGGGTGGACCGCGGCCCAGTTCCAGAGCGGCATGTCCGCCGACCTGTTCGGCGTCTCCATCGGCGCGACCTTCCGTGACGGCGGCACCGCCGCCGTGCTCTGCGGCATCCTCGGCGTTGTCATGATCATCACGACCTACATGACCAGCCGCCAGATGATCCTGAAGACCGGCTGGTCCGAGGACCCCACCCAGAAGATGATGCAGAAGCTGATGCTGTACGGCATCCCGGCGACCCTGATCATCTCCGCCGTGGCCTTCCCGCTGGGTCTGATCATCTACTGGACCACGACGAACCTCTTCACCCTCGGCCAGCAGATGTGGGTGCTGAAGAAGTACCCGCCGCCGAAGATGGGCGGCAAGCCGGAGCCGAAGGTCGTCGACCCGGAGGTCGCCAAGGCGCTCGCGCCGAAGGTGGGCGCCAAGCCGGCCAACGCCAAGCGCAAGACCGTGAAGAAGAACGTCGGCTGAGCTGTGACATGGTTGCCCGCTACCGCCGCCTTAATCGGTGTCATCCTCCGCTCCGCTGCGGATGACACCGAGCGGCCGCTACCGCAGGCAACTCGCGGCTGACTGCCACCCCCACACAGACCTGCTCGTGATCCCCGCGTCGTGAGGCGCGGGGCCGATCACGGGGTTTTGATCGGACCGAACACCCGGAGAAGAACGTGACCGACCAGACTGAGCTGGACGACGTGGCAGTCGAAGACCTCGCCGAGACCGAGGACGGCGCGGCCGAGACCGAGGAGGGCGCCGACGAGGCCGCCACTCCCAAGCGCAAGGCCACCAGCGACGCCGACCTGTTCCGCCAGAGCGAGATCGCGGCGGACTACATCGAGGGCCTGCTGGACATCCTGGACGCCGACGGCGACATCGACGAGCTGGTCTCCGCCGGCCGCCCGGTGGTCGAGGTGGTCGGCAGCCGCCTGCAGTCCCTCGTCGGCCCGCGCGGGGCGACCCTGGAGGCCCTGCAGGAGCTGACCCGCCTGGCGATCTTCAAGCAGACCGGCGAGCCGAGCCGGCTGCTGCTGGACGTCGGCGGCTACCGCGACCAGCGTCGCAAGGAGTTGGGCGCGCTGGCCAAGAACGCGGTCGAGAAGGTCAAGCAGCACGGTGAGGCCGTCAAGCTGGAGCCGATGTCCGCCTTCGAGCGCAAGTGCGTGCACGACGTGGTCAACGCCGCGGCGGGGGTGCAGAGCGAGTCCGAGGGCGTCGAGCCCAACCGTCGGATCGTGGTACGTCCGGCGTGAGTTCCGACGACGTGACGGAGCCGGTCATCCCCGACGGGGTGACCGGCTCCGTGCTCTCCCCCGACCTTCGTCCGGCCGCCGAGGCACTGTTCGGCGACCGGCTCGACACCGCCACGCGTTACGTGGCGCTGCTGGCCACCGACGGCGTGGTGCGTGGCCTGATCGGCCCGCGCGAGGCCCCGCGGCTGTGGGATCGGCACCTGCTGAACTGCGCCGCCGTGGCCGAGCTGATTTCCCCGTCCGCCACGGTCGTCGACGTGGGCTCCGGGGCGGGTCTGCCCGGTATCGTGCTCGCAGTGGCTAGACCGGATATTTCGGTCATTCTGGTTGAACCACTGGCACGTCGGACCGCCTTCCTGGAGGAGGCGGTGGCAGCCCTCGGCCTGACCGGCCAGGTCACCGTGGTACGCGGCCGCGCGGAGGAGCAGATCGGCCAGCTCAGCGCGGACGTGGTCACCGCTCGCGCGGTGGCGCCGCTGGACCGGCTGGCGGGCTGGTGTCTGCCGCTGGCCTCACTGGGTGGCCGCCTGCTGGCGCTCAAGGGGGTGTCCGCCGCCGACGAGATCGTGGAGCACGGCGACGCCGTCGCCCGGCTCGGCGGCGGAACGCCCGTGATCCACCAGTGCGGCGTCGGGCTGATCGATCCGCCGACCACCGTGGTGGAGATCGTCCGGGAGCGGGAAGTCGTGCCGAAGACTGCCAAGCCGTCCCGGCGGGCAGGGCGCGGAGGACGGCGGCGCTGAGCGGTGCGCCCTCCGCTCACGGAGAGGGCGCACGACGATGGGTGTCCTACAAACCGACGGTGCCGGTGCGTCCGCCTCGGCCGACGTGCCGCACCCCCGTACCTACGCCGGGGCGTTCCCCGGTGCGGGCGCGGCCATCCGCTCACCCCTGTCCGGTGCGGTGCTCGCCACCGGCACGCCGCCTGCCAGACGGGTCATGCGCGCCGCGCCCGTCGCTCCCGTGGCCGGCGGCTGGCCGGGTGTTTCGGCGGCGCGGAGACAACTCGGATGTCGCATGTCACTCGTGCCGGGATTCTTGGTGTATGTCCAGCCAGAAGGCGGTCTCGGGCGTGCCCAACCGGACGACTGTGGTAGCTTCCGTCGCCCGACCGCCGTAGGCTGGCCGCGCGTCGATAATGTGGACCCGACTGTCGCGGGTGCGGTCGTTGCACCGCCGGCAGAGACGCCAGCGCGCGCCGGACCGGCCGGCGCAGCCATCCGATCCGATGCGGGCAGGGATGACACGGTGCAGGAATACGGCATGAGCCTCCCCCAGGGCTCTTACGGCGTTGTTTCACGTGAAACATCAACCCCGGCGCAGCGAGGCGCCGCCAACCCGGGCTCCGGTATGAGGCCGACCGTCGCGAACACGTATTCGTCCAGCGCGGTGGACCCCTACCCGGTGCCCAGTGGTCCGGCGAGTCCTGACGCGACCGGTTTCCGCGCGACGGCCTCGGTGCCGCCACCGGGGAGCAGTGTGCCGCCCGCGGAGTTCTCATCAGCTCCGCACGGCGCCACCGGCTACGTGCCGGTGTCCGCTCCCCCGGCCAACCGGCCGCCGTCGCCCCGCCCTCAACCCAGTTCTACGCATGTCGCGGGTGAGGATCAGAGTGCGACCGCGTACGGTGCTTCTGACGCGAACACGACAGCGTCCGGTAGTTCGGAGGACCCACCGTTGGCCATGGAAGCGATGCGCGCCGTACAGATCCTGAACCCGAGCGGCGAGGTGACCATGCCTCGCCCGACCCGGCAGCGTGTCATGTGCGTCGCCAACCAGAAGGGCGGCGTGGGTAAGACCACCACGACCGTGAACCTTGCGGTGGCCCTGGCCCTGCACGGCAACCGTGTCCTGGTGGTCGACCTCGACCCGCAGGGCAACGCCTCGACCGGACTCAACGTGCCGCACCACGCGGGCGTGCCGGACGTCTACGACTGTCTGATCGACCAGGTGCCGATGGAGGAGGTGGCACAGGCGGTCGAGGGCATTCCGAACCTCTACTGCGTGCCGGCCACCATCGACCTCGCCGGTGCCGAGATCGAGCTCGTCTCCGTGGTCGCCCGCGAGTCGCGGCTCGGCCGCGCGATCCAGGGCTTCCCGATGGAGTTCGACTACGTCTTCATCGACTGTCCCCCGTCGCTGGGCCTGCTCACGGTCAACGCGCTGTGCGCCGCCCAGGAGGTGCTCATCCCGATTCAGTGCGAGTACTACGCGCTGGAGGGCCTCAACCAGCTCCTGAACAACATCAACCTGGTGAAGGCCCACCTCAACCCGAACCTGGACGTGTCCACGATCCTGCTGACCATGTACGACCGCCGTACCCGCCTTGCGGACGCGGTCGAGCAGGACGTGCGCAACCACTTCGGGGAGAAGGTGCTGACCTCTGTCATCCCCCGCAACGTGCGCGTCTCCGAGGCACCGAGCTACGGGCAGTCGGTCATGACTTATGATCCCGGTTCGCGCGGAGCCACCAGTTACTTCGAGGCCGCGCAGGAGATCGCCGAGCGCGGCGCGAAGATCGGAGTTGCGGCATGACCACGCGGAACAGCATCACTGCGGAAGGCGAGGCGCCGGTATGACCCCGCCCCCCGTTCGTAAGGGAGGCCTCGGCCGTGGTCTCGGCGCACTGATCCCGTCGGCCCCGGTCGCGCCCGCGGCCCCGGTAACGGCCCCAGTGCCTGCGCAGGCCGCTCCGGTCGAGGTCATGCCAGTCTCTGCTCCCCCGGCCACCACGGCCGCCGTGGAGGCCCCGCAGGTGCCTCAGGCCGTGGAGATGCCTCCCCCGGCGCAGGTCTCGGACCTGGCACCCGTGCCCGGTGCGCGGTTCGCGGAGATCCCGGTCGGCTCGATCGTGCCCAACGCGAAGCAACCGCGGCAGATCTTCGACGACGAGATGCTCGACGAACTGAAGATCTCGATCCAGGAGGTCGGCTTCCTGCAGCCGATCGTCGTCCGCGAGCTCGGCCAGGACAAGTACGAACTGGTCATGGGCGAGCGGCGCTGGCGTGCCGCCCAGGCCGTCGGCAAGGAGATGATCCCGGCGATCGTGCGGGACACCCGCGACGACGCCATGCTGCGCGACGCTCTGCTGGAGAACATCCACCGGGCACAGCTGAACCCGCTGGAAGAGGCTGCGGCATACCAGCAGCTGCTGGAGGAGTTCGGCGCCACGCACGACGAGCTGGCCAAGAAGATCGGCCGCAGCCGGCCGCAGATCTCCAACACCATCCGCCTGCTGAACCTGCCCCCGCAGGTGCAGAAGCGGGTCGCTGCCGGAGTGCTCTCCGCGGGCCACGCCCGGGCCCTGCTCAGCCTCGACCAGGCCGACGCCCAGGACAAGCTGGCGACCCGCATCGTCGCCGAGGGCCTTTCGGTGCGGGCGACCGAGGAGTTGGTGACGCTCGCCAACGCCGAGGGTGAGGCGAAGCAGCCCGCTGCCAAGCGGCGCGCCAAGCCGCATGCTCCGGCGCTGGTCGATCTGGCCGATCGGCTGTCGGACCGGTTTGACACCAAGGTGAAGGTCGACATCGGCCGGAGCAAGGGAAAGATCACGATAGAGTTCGCGACGGTAGACGACCTGGAGCGGATTGTCGGGATCATCGGCGTGGAACAGCAAGAATAGACTAGGTTGATGATGCGGGCCGTCCTTGATGGGGCGGCCCGCTTTTCTGTCTCTGGGTCTTCGTCGACCTGCCACGAGTCCTGATGATGTCCCCGGTCCCCTGCCCCGCTTCGCGGCAGAGCCGGTCGGTATAGGTAGAGCCGACGGCTCCCGGACGAGGGTGCCGTCGACCGCAACACCGTTCCCGGTCCTCAGGGTCGGATCGTGGTCGGATCGAGGTGGTGGGTCGAAGGAACCGACGGTCGTGCCGGCGGATCGTCCAGCCCGTGGGGCTGGACCGCGCGTCGATCGGTGATCGCTCGTGGGAGCCAGTTCCGACTCCAGCACCGGAACCGTCCGGCTTCCTGACGGAAGTTGAGGCCCATCGGGTTCGGCCGTGGCCGTCGGCTGACGGCCGAAGCCAGCAGGTTCACGCGTCCGCGTCCCCCTTCCTTGCCGGGTGGGGGTGTTGAAGCGGTCCCGGTTATGGGGCTGGTCGCCTGCTGGACTCGAAACCTGTCCGGGTCGGGCGGGTGGATGGCGGCCAGCGGCACCAGGCCGCGCACGACGACGGGGTCTAGTTGGAGGAATCGGCCGCTCGATCATCACCGCCACTCGGCTGGGGCATGATCGCCGACCTTCCGCTGCTCGGTCTCGGCAGGCTCGCGGTGCCTTGCTGGCGATCGCCTCCGTCGTCTGGGCCCGGCGACCCTGGTTGGGTGCCAATGCGGCCGGTGCGGTCGCGACCGCCGCGGGACCTACGGGTGCCGCCTGGTGGATCGGCGCTCAGCAACCCGACGCGCCCACGACCGGCAGCGCCACCGTGGGGCTGAACGGCACGACGGCGATCAACCGGCCCGCCGGGGCCATGCTGTCGCTCCGCCAGCCCGGGCTGATGCCCACGAGGCCGGGCCAGTGACCTGTTGCGAGGCGTACGTCCGAGAACTCTGAAGTCCGGGATGCTGTTCCGCGACCCGATCCGGCACTCCGATTCCGGTGCCCGCGATCCGGCGTGGTTCGGTTCTGGCGTGGCTCCGTCCGCGGCGTTGCTCCGATCCGGCCCGATCGAACGCGCCTCGGACCTCGACGTGGCTCGACTGCGTAGGGCGTCGGCTTCGGGGTCGGTCCTGTGCGCGGGTCAGGCCCAAACGCCGTGGCGCACAGTCTTTGGCAGACGATCCTGTCCCGATCATCCTCCGCTCGCTCGTCGAGAATCGCCTTCCTCTCCCGCCTGACGCAACGGCCACTTAGTCCCGTTGTGACACGGTGTTGGGCGGGGACTGTTGCTGTTCTCGTTGGTGCGCGCTGAGCGCAGCCAGGTCCTCGCGTGACGGGCGGTCCCGCAGTCGCGCCGGACATGGGTGAGGACGTCGCCGGCTGAACCGGGGAGGCCCGCCGCGAGGCCTATGCCGCCGCCGGACGAGGACGCGCTCCGGTCCCATACGGCTCGCTCCAGGAGCCCTCCTCGGATGAACGCACATGTTGGACCCGGGTGCCCGCTGACCGTCAGGTGCGCTGGAAGGTCAACCGCATCCGTGGTCCACGAGTTGCCTCGGCGTTGGACGGATCTCCAGTGAGAGCGTGGACTGGTCTTCCGGGTGGGCAGGCGGCTGCCGGGGAGCAACCAGGCGGCGGCGTCCGTGTGGCGCGTGGTGCATCCCCTATCGGCGATGCGGCTGGCCATATCTCCACAACTAATGGCCGGCGTCATGTCCTGCTCGACGGTGGAACACCGGCTTATGCCGGTGTCGGTGCCCGTTCCCGTTCCCGTTCCCGCGCCGGTGCCGTGGCAGTGTCGGTGCCGTGGCGGTGACGTTGCGATGTTTCACGTGAAACCGAGAGATCGTCTCAGCGCGGAGGTCGAGGCGACTTTGCGCGGGGACCAGTTGATGCTGTGGCGCATCCGCGCAGTCAGCTCAGCGCCAGACTTGGTGCGCCTGCGGACCTCGACTTGTGACTGACGTTGAGGCCTGGCGGGGACTGTGTGTGTTTCAACTGGCGGTCGAGCGTGGCTGTTTCGAAGGCGATGGCGACGCTCGGCCCTTCGGGCTCGGGCAGACGTCGTTGGTGGGGTCGAGCTTGCCGGGCGACGCCCTACCGTCGAAGCCTTCGACGCGTCCCCGCGTCCCCGCGTCCCCGCGTCCCCGCGTCCCCGCGTCCCCGCGCCGGCCGCTGGCGTGGGCTGGGACCGAGCGCCCGGACTCTTCCGCCAGACGAGCGGGAGTCCAGGCGACCGTGGCTGCACGTGCGCCAACTGTGCGGACGCTGTTCCGGGTCCGTGTTCGTCCCACTGAAAGATCCGACCGGACTCGGCCGCGAGTGCCGGCGCCCCGGAGTACCAGGTGGTGTGTGACGGTGGAGGCACGAGCCGCCTTCGACAACGTGCGCCGCAGGGGCGGACGAGTACTGCCGACGCAGTCTGCCGATCCGGGGCGTTGACCGGCGAGTGCGGCGGCCCACGGTGGTCGGTGGTCGCACCAGCATTGCGGTCTTCAGCGTGGAGCGCCGCATGCCGGGCGTGGACGGGGAGGACGTTTGGTGGGCGCTCGGGGAATGCCGCACCGTGTGCACCCGTGGGTTCTGGTGGTGATCTCGTGGTTTCACGTGAAACCTCAACCTCGGGCAGACTCGCGCGACGGTGCCTTTGTCGAGTGCTGCCGAAGCGGCGAGGTCGTTCGGTATCGGGGTGCCGTGCCGCCCCACCACGAGCTGCCATCCCTCGCGGGCTGCCGGCGGTCTGCGATCACGATGGTCTCCGCCGGTGGTCCCGAGCCGGCCGGCCGCGATGCTCGAATATGCCTGCAGTCGTGAGCAAGAGCGGTCCGGCGTCGGATCGCGACGGGTGTCGGGGTGACAGGAGACAACGCCGCCGTCCTGGCGCGAGGTCGGCTCTGTTGAGTGCCATCGAGTGGACACCTCGTCGGCCGAGTGCACGCCGCCACGTGTCCGTCCAGCCATGGCACGCCCGGGTCTGTCAGCGCACCACCTCACTGGCAAGGGGTTGGCCGCGCGCGGGGTTCGCCAACCTGACGCGAGTGGGTACCGCGGCACCTCGGCGAGACGTGGGCCGTGAGCGCCCACGGCCCACGGCGAGGTTCGTACATCTGGAGAACGGGCGCTGGGTTCGGCATCCCGTGGTGGTGCGCGATGACGCTTTGGGGCGAGTCCTGCGTCGTCTCGTCCGTGACCCGGGTCGGGCGAAAGTGCGTGGGTCCCGAAGCCGAGGCGGATGACGTTCGGCGTAGCGGTCACGGGGAGGCGGGCCGTTCAAAAGCCGGTGACTTTGTGCGGGGCGTTCCCGTGGCACAGTAGGCGCGCTCGGGCTCCAGCCTTCTGCCTGACGTCCGGTTGGCATTGGCCGGCGATCGCGCATCGCACCTCCTGGGGCGTTCGATCCTGCTGGCCTGCCATCGCGGTGGGCCGACCGATGTTGGTGACCGAGGGCGCGGCTCACGGGGTGAGCCGCAACTGATGCGGTCGACGGGGATGGCCGCCCAGCCATTGCAGGTTGGTCAGGGACAGCGGGTGTCTGTGTCCGTGGCCCGGTTGAAGTGGCTTCGCCGGCCCTGGTGGTCGAACAACCTATGGGCCGGCCGACCAACTTCAGACGCTGTGGGAGCGCCAGGGCTCAGGGGACGCCAAGGGACGGGATTTTCGGAACAGCCGCCCCGGCCATTCGTCGCTCGGTGTACGAGTTATGGGCTCCACTCGGCTCGCGAACTCGGGCAGCCAACGCGAGGCATCGGCGACGACAGCGCCATGGCGCGGCGCGCGGCGGCGTACGGCGGTTGCCGTTACGAGTGCCGGACGATGCCGGCCAACCGTGACCGGTTCTGCAAGGAGGCAGTTGGCCGAACTCACTCCCCCACCGTGCCCGGCGGCCGGGGATTGACGGTGCCGAGGGCGGAAGCCGTGCGCTTCTGGCGGCTCGTGCCCACTCACCCCGGAAGTGCGCGGTGGACGAAGGGTGTGTTGGCTTCACCGAAGCGAACGAGGACGGCCAACAGCGAGACCCGCGGCACTCCGATCGGGCGTGCTATCCACGACCGCGCCCTGGTGGCCACACCCAGAGACTGCGTGGGCAGGCGAGCCTATCGTCTTCGGCGACCCAGCTGCCGGCGCGCTGACAGCGTGCCACCCGGCGACACAGATGGTTGAGAAGTTGAGGGAACGTCGGCGCGGTACTCCAGGGAGACTGATGCCGCGATCGTGCCGACCCGAGTGTCCCCCCAACGGTGTCTGTTCCGTCCCTCAAGCGAGTCGAACTCCTCCTTCGGGCACGGTATCCGCGAACCAGGAGCAGTGGAATACGCGCCCGCTACGACGAGGTCTGAGCGGCCGGCTTGGGTGCTCGGATCATGCCGTGGGCCGTGCGCGGGTCCAGCCGACAGATTCGGACGCGCGGCGGTTGGTGCTGGGGGCGGCAAGTAGACGAGTGCCTCCTGCGGGACCGATGGACTTCGGGGGGCGGGACGCCCCGGCTCGGATCGGGCCGGCTCCGCAGGAGCGACGGGTCGAGCAATCCGTGGCGCGGCGTCGGCGTGTGCGCCGTTTCACGTGAAACACGATGATCGCGTTTGTGGCCCTGAACGTTCTGGGTAACCGGCATCGTCGGTTCGCGGAGGGCTGTCTCGGACCTCATCCGCCTCCAGCTGGAAACGAACGCGGAAGGCGTTGAGGCGAAGGGCTCTGAGCGGGTGAGCCAGTGAGGCGTGGGGACCGCGCAGGGCGCCATGTGTCGGAACAGTCGCTGCAACCCGCGAGTTGCCGGCGAGCGTGGGAGTGACGCGGGAACCGCCGGGATGTCCTAGGTGTGCACAGCATCGCGAGCACGCTTGGCGGCGGGTGCGACCACGCGGTGGACTGTCGGTTGCACTCCATCATGAGGTCGCCGGCCTCTGGGTCATCGTCGGCACGAGCACCCGTCCTCCGGGCCGCGAACTGTCGTCGACCGGGGAGCCAAGACGCTGGCGCTGGAGCAAAGTTGAAACGGCCGGGCGGACGTCGGTGGGTGCCGGTGACTCTGAGAGCGAGCGGTTTGGCGGCGATGGGTGCGGCATCGTCAGCCTGCGTCGGTGGAGAAACGTCCGGCCCGGGCGTCGTGCGTATGGGAAGGCCGAACAGCGTGCCGCGGAACTACAGCGGATCGGGGACACAGGCACGGGGGCTTCGCTTGATGGACAAGTCTGTTGTTGCGCACCGGCCTGTGATGGGTCACGCGAACACGCCTGCACCGAGGCGTAGGAGCAGGGTGCCGCGCACGCCGACGGTCCAACCTTTCGGCGGCTCTCGGCTGCAGGTTGCTCGCGCCTTCAGGCTCGCGCCTTCAGGTCCAGTCTCGGCCACGCGGTCTGCGCCGATGAGGGCAGACGAGCATTGGAGGCGTAGGGAAGCGGCACAGGATCGCAGTCGACGGTCTGCTTAGGCACCTGCACGACGGCAGGTTCTGATGCCCGCCCGCGTGGCAAGCCGAGCTGGCGCGTGCTGCACGCGTCGTGGTCGGTGCACTTCCCGATGAGCGCGATTAGCGGGTGTCGTCAGATTCCGAGCGATGCGGCGGCGGGTGAGCCTTCCGTGTGTAGGACCGCCCTACGTTATGCCTCAGGCGGGTTCGACTGGGTCGACTTTGGCTGTTCAAGTTCAGAGCCTTCGGATGCGCCTAGTTGGTCGGGGGTTTCCCACCTCGGTGCGGAGGGACCGTTGCGGGCTCGGCGAGACCTTCAGGCGCCGACGGTTCATGATGCGAGGTTGCCTCTGACTGGGTCGAGTCTCAGTGGTGTCTCACGGCAGAGCGGCCTCACCAACCAGAGCATCAGATCGTGGTTTCACGTGAAACAACCAAGACCGATTGTGTGCCACGAGACAGTGGCCGCCAGGTCTCCGGGCGACGGCGACTTTCTGTCCCCCCGGTGTCGGCGCGCGAGTACGACTTACGCCACGAACGGACCAATAGTGTCGGCTGCCATCCTCACTCGTTGAGTCACGCCCGACGCCCGACGCCCGACGCCCGACGCCCGACGCCCGACGCCCGACGCCCGACGCCCGACGCCCGACGCCCGACGCCCGACGCCCGACGCCCGACGCACAGGGTTGATCGGTAGACCGCCTCTGGTGTTGTGCGTCTTCGCACTCGTCGACTCTCGACAACACCCGGCCCAAATGCGGCCTCGGATGACAGGGCCACGGACTGCGTCAGTTCAGGCGGAGGTCAAGCGGTCAGTGCGGTGGCGAGACTGCCGGGCGCCGAGTCGTGGTGCTGGCGGGCTTCCCCGGTTTGCGGCAGATCGGCCGTCTACGCGGACCACACGAAGTACCAGCGGACCGGTGCCACACGTCAGGCTGAACCGCCCACCGCCCACCGCCCACCGCCCACTGCCTTCCGCCCAACGCCTCACGCCCACCGCGCCCATGTCGATGCCATCGTGGAACATGCAGGCGGATGTTGCTGCCCTGAGGACAAGCGGTGCGTTTGCGGGCCAGCACCATGCGAGCGCGCTGACCAGGCCGGGGCTGTGTGTGCCTCAGTTGCCGCCACGACCAGACCGGTGCCGCATGGCGTCACCGCCAGGGAGCCGATCAGTTGCACTCCGGCTCCGGCTCCGGCTCCGGCTCCGGCTCCGGCTCCGGCTCCGGCTCCGGCTCCGGCTCCGGCTCCGGCTCCGGCTCCGGCTCCGGCTCCGGCTCCGGCTCCGGCTCCGGCTGTCCGGCCTTTGGCTGTCCGGCCTTTGGCTGTCCGGCCTTTGGCAGAGTCGGGCAGCCGTTGAAGCGGCCCACCGTGGCTCGACCGCCATGGGGATCCCGGCGCAGGCGGGCCGGTGTCGGTGATCGGGCGAGTTCGCCTCTTCCCCACGCCGACTTTGTTTATCGGGTGCGGTTGCCGCGTCGGACGGGACTGTGCCGCCGGTGCCGTGCTCCAGTGCGGCGCGGGCAGGGCCGTCGTCGAAGGTCGACAGGTCCGGACACTCTCGACGTCCTCAGCGCATCCGACCGTCCCGAGGGTCGGCCACAATCACGGCCACGATCCCTGGTGGGCCTGGTCTCCACCCAGGGCGCCGTACCCAGTTGATAGATGCCGGATGGGGCAATCGGCACGGGGCAGGCCCGGTTTCGAGGCACCTGGACTGTGACGAGCAGGTGACGAGCCGGCCACGGGCGGCCGTACACAGGTCCAGGAAGTTATCCACAACCCGCATGCCCAAGGTCAACGATCTCCACCGGCCCGCCCAAGTGCGAGGAAGGTCACGTATCCGCTGTCCACAGCCCTGGACCGTCCGATTTCCACAGCCGGAAGCAAGTTATCCACAGGCCTGGTTTCACGTGAAACCATCGTCACGGGCGAGCCGAATCCATGTACTGCCAACGGGATCAGCACGTGAACAGATGTGACGCCGGCCTGCGTGACGCCGGAGTAACGGGGGTCACCATGCCACATTCCACAGGCACACCCCCGCCTATCCACAGAGTTATCCACAGGCACCCTGTGGGCTGTGGTTTCACGTGAAACCGGCCCGGGTGAATCCACAGCCGGGGGGAGACAGGACCGCCTGGCTGGGCTAGATTCTGCAGGTGGCCGATACCCCCATGCCCCTTCCCGGCTTCACTGCTTGGCCCTCGTTCCCGTTCGAGGGCGACTTGAAGATCAAGCATCTTGACCCGCCGGTGGACGCCGAACCTGCCCGCAAGGGCGAGGACTCGGCTGACTGCACGGCTTGCACCGCACCCGACGACGCCTACATCTGGGTGAACGAGCGCTGGCGCGTGCGCACCATGGACCGGCCCACGGGCCTGCCGATGGTGCTCATGCTGGAGCCTCGGTCCCACCTCGATCTGGGTGACCTGCCGAACCTCCTCGCCGCCGAACTCGGCGTGATGACGGTGCGGCTCGAACGGGCCATCCGTTCGCTGGACAACGTGGCACGGGTCCACGTCTACCGGTGGGGCGACGGGGCCGCGCACCTCCATGTGTGGTTCATGGCTCGCCCGGTCGGGCAGTTGCAACTGCGTGGCACGTTCCTCCCGCTGTGGGACGACATCCTGCCGCCGATCGCCGAGGACCAGTGGCGAGAGAGCCTTGCCCACGTCGCGGCGTGGCTCGCGGAGTTCGGCGGCACGCCGTTGGCGCAGCCGCCACGGATCGACTGGCAGGCGCCGGCGAAGTTGACCGACTCCTGACGCTCTCGACGGCGACATGCCTCAGCGAGCGGCACCGCCCGAGGTTCGTCACGGCCGGTGCGTCGGGCCCGACGAGGATTGGCACCAGAAGACAGCGACATAAAGCAGAGCGCCCGGGTTCCCATGAACCCGGGCGCTTCACTGTCGAGGGGTGGTGCCGATCAGCCGCGCTCGGCCGCCTGCATGACCAAGCGGGCGATCACGTCGCCCAGGTCGAGCCCGCCGGCCTGCACCGCCATAGGGAGGAGGGACGTCTCGGTCATACCCGGGGCGACGTTGACCTCGAGGACCGTGCACTCTCCCGAGGGCGCCACGATCAGGTCGACCCGGGACACGTCGCGCAGGCCCAGCGCCTGGTGCGCGGCCAGCGCCGTCTTGACCACCTCGGCGCTCGTCTCCGCCGACAACCGGGCGGGCGTGTGCCAGGTGGTCAGGCCGGCGGTGTACCGGGCCGCGTAGTCGTACACCCCGTTGCTGGGCACGATCTCGACTGGCGGCAGCGCGAACGGACCTTCGCCGAGGTCGAGCACGGAGACCGCTACATCGACTCCCTCGACGTAGCGTTCCACCAGGGCGGTCTGGTCGTACGCGAAGCAACCGACCATCGCGGCCGGCAGCGCGGAGGCGTCGCGGACCACCGCGGCGCCCAGCCCTGAGCCGCCCTGGGCGGGCTTGACCATCAACGGCAGGCCGAGCCGGTCGACGATGCGCTCCAGCACAGCGACGGCGCCGAGTTCGGAGAACCGGTCGTGCGGCAGGGCGACCCATTCGGGGGTGGGGATGCCGTACTCGACGAACACGGCCTTCGCGGACGGCTTGTCCCAGGCGAGCCGGGCCGAGCGTGCGTCGGGGCCGACGTAGGGCACGCCGCACAGGTCCAGCACGCCGCGCAGCGAGCCGTCCTCGCCGGTGGAGCCGTGCAGGGCGATGAACACCGCGTCCGGCGGGTCGGACTTCAGCGCGGGCAGCAGCGCCACGTCGGCGTCGAGCATCTCCGCCTCGACGCCGACGGCGCGCAGGGCGTCCAGCACCCGGCGGCCCGACCGGAGCGAGACGTCACGTTCGTAGGACAGGCCGCCCGCCAGCACCAGGCAGCGGAGATCGGCTCGGACGACAGGCGCGGTGGACGGTGCGGTCACCCTCGAATCATGCCAAGTCGGGACCGGGCGCGTGCGCGCCGGGCCTCGGCAGGTCGGTGACCGCGTCCAGCGGCCCCGTGTCGCCGAAGACCGCGCGCGTGGCCAGTTCCTGCTCGACCACGCCGGCCAGCCGTCGCACGCCCTCCCGGATGCGCTCCGGCGGCGGGAACGAGAAGTTCAGCCGCAGGTGCTGTTGCCCGGTGCCGTCGGCGTAGAAGCCGGTGCCGGGCACGTAGGCGACGCGGGCGGCGATGGCGCGGGGCACCATGGCCTTCGAGTTGAGGCCGGCGGGCAGGGTCGCCCAGACGAACAGGCCACCCGTGGGGTGGGTCCAGGTGGTGCCCTCGGGCATCAGGTCGGACAGCGCGGTCAGCAGCGCGTCGCGGCGCTCCGCGTAGATCTGCTGGTACGTCTTGAGCTGCTGACGCCAGGGCATGGTGGCCAGGTAGGTGCTCACCACGGACTGGGCGAAGTTGCTCGGGCACAGGATGTTCGCCTCGGTGGCGATCACCAACTTGTCGCGTACCGCGTGGGGGGCGAGGATCCAGCCCACCCGCAGGCCCGGCGCGAAGGTCTTGGAGAACGTGCTGAGGTAGAAGACCCCGTCGCGGCGGCGGGCGCGCAGCGGTCGCGGCGCCTCGCCCTCGAAGCCGAGCCGGCCGTACGGGTCGTCCTCGATGACCAGCAGCCCCGCCCGCTCGCAGATGTCGAGGACCTGCTCGCGGCGCTCCTCGGACAGCGTCACGCCGGCCGGGTTCTGGTAGGTCGGGATGGTGTAGAGGAACTTGACGCGGCGGCCGAGCCGGCGCTGCTCGGAGATGGCGGTCTCCAACGCGGCCGGGATGAGGCCGTCGTGGTCCATCGGCACGTGCACGACCTGGGCCTGCGCCGCCTGGAAGACGCCGAGCGCGCCGACGTAGGTGGGACCCTCGGCGAGCACGACGTCGCCGGGGTCGAGGAACAGCCGGGCGATCAGGTCCAGTGCCTGCTGGCCGCCGATGGTGACGACGACGTCGTCGGGCGAGGCGCCCACCGAGGCGTCGATGCCGACGTCGGCCATCATCGCGCAGATCTGCTCGCGCAGCTCGGGCATGCCCTGGCCGAGCCCGTACTGCAGGGCGCTGGTGCCCTGCTTGGCGACCAGGTCGCCGATGACCTCGCCGACCGCGTCCAGCGGCAGGGCGGCGATGTACGGCATACCTCCGGCGAGTGACACGACCTCGGGGCGGTTGGCCACGGCGAAGAGAGCTCGAATCTCCGAGGCGGTCATCCCGATCATGCGTTGCGCGTACCGATCGGTGTAGTCGTCGAGCGTGGTGCCCGTCTCCGACACGGTCCCTCCCCGGCCAGACAAACAGTTGGTCATCGAATCGTACGCTGGGTCATGTGGGTCTTGAACCGACATTCGGTCGAATCCATCCAACGGGATAGGGTGCAGCGAGGCCTTAATCGGGCGTAAAGTCAGTTAGTTGGCTCGGTGACGGGCCGAATTCGGCGATCGCGGCTGCGCCGCGGTAAGGGCACGGAGCTGCTCATGTCACGCAGAGTGGTGAATCTGACGCTGGACACCTTGGAAGATCTGCCCAAGGGCTGTCGTAACTGCGTGTTCTGGGAGCTTGATCCGGTTTCCGCAGAGCGTGCCTGCGCCGCGGGCGACCCGGGTCTGGAGAAGGAGGCGTGGGTCTCGCAGACCCTGCTGGAGTGGGGTTCCTGCGGCAAGATCGCCTATGTCGACGGCATGCCCGCCGCGTTCGTGCTCTACGCCCCGCCGATGTACGTCCCGCGCGGCAACGCCTTCCCCACCTCCCCGGTCTCCCCCGACGCGGTGCAGCTGATGACGGCGCACGTGGTCGCCGCGTTCGCGGGCGGCGGGCTCGGCCGGGTGCTGATCCAGTCCGTGGCGCGTGACCTGACCAAGCGCGGCATCCGGGCCATCGAGGCGTTCGGCGACGCGAAGTTCGGCGACCACGCCGAGGAGGACGCGAAGCAGTTCAGCTGTCTCGCCCCGGCAGACTTCTTCCTCGCGGTCGGCTTCAAGACGGTGCGACCGCATCCCCGCTTCCCGCGGTTGCGGATGGAACTGCGCACCGCGCTGTCGTGGAAGTCCGACGTGGAGTACGCACTGGAGAAGCTGCTCGGCTCGATGAGCCCGGAACTGCTGCGCCCGGGTGTGCGGCCGGCGGTGCGCAGCACCACCAACTGAGGCGCGGTCAGCGCTCGGTCGTCGCGGGCAGCGGGTTGCGGATCGCCAGTTCGGCGCGGTCCGCGGCGGCGCGGCCGGAGGCCCAGCCCGCGGCGTTGGCGACCCGCGAGGTCCGGCTGACGCGGTGTGGGAACAGGTCCTCGAACGCGGTGTCGACGGCCTCGGTCCGGGCGGCCAGCACGGGCACCAGGTCGGTGCCCAGGGACGCTGCCGCGTCGACCTCCTCGCGGACCTCGGTGAGCCGTTCCCCGATGCGGTGGGCGTACGCGCTGAGGAACGCCGACCGGAACGAGCGCACGTCTTTGCGTCCGTACCGGTCGGCGCGCTGGTTCGCCGTGGTCATCGCATGGATCGCCTGCACGAGCAGCGAGGTGTAGAGCATCTCGACGGCATCGAGGTCGGGGCCGAAACCGACGATGGTGCTCAGACCGAGGTCCTTGAAGTTGAGCGCGCGGCAGCGGTTGGCCTCGGCCACCACCTGCAGCAGCATCGCCTTCGGCCCCTCGTAGGGGTTGGCGATGACGATGCGGCGGCTCTCGGGCCCGTCGCTGATCCCGGCGGCGGCGTCGACCAGCGCGTGGTCGATGCTGTGTCGGGCCATCAACTGCTGGGCCTTGGCGGTGAACGCCTCGGCTTCCTCCGGGAAGTCAGTGGACTCCGCTTTGGCCAGCAATGCCCTTATTCGGTCCAGCATGCGCTGATCTGCGTGTTCTGTCGCTGCGGTCGCGGCCCGGCGCGGTCGGCCCGGCGCTCCCGGCGCGTGCCCGGCGTGCTCCAGTGGTGGCAGTTCCTGGTAGAGCCAGCGCATCAGCTCGAAGGCACCGCCCAGCACCTTGAGCCGGTCCAGCGAGTGCCTGGCGCCGAACTGGGCCAGCTGGCCGGCGTCGTCGTGCCACCACACGGTCGCTTCGACGGCCGCCAGTTCGGCCGCCCAGCGCCGGTCGACGGTCGCCGGGTCGTGCGCCCGCATCCGGCTCGCCGTCACGTCGGCGAGTAGCTGCGCCATCCAGTTGCCGGCGGACTTCGGGGCTCCCGCGCGCACGGCGAAGCGGCGCAGCGTGTGGTCCAACTCGACGGGCCGCCAGTTGGTGTTCCACGCGTGCTGCACCGCCTGTTCGAGCGCGTGCGACACGGCGGCGTCGACGGCCTGCGGGTCGAGCGTGCTGGCGTACACCTGGTCGCACACGACGCGGTAGCGCCGGTGGTCGCGCTGCAGGAGCGCGGCGGCGATCTCGACCAGCATGCGGTCGGCGTACCGGCGCGCCTGCTCCGCGGTGGGGGTGGTCGGCACGGTCAGCTCGGCAGGGCGAGGCGCAGCGCGCTCACGTCGATGGTGCCGGTCTTCACGTCGATCTCGACCGGGAAGTACATGCGCTGCACGGCGGCGACGATGGCCTCGACCACGCGCTCGCGGAACATCGGGTCGATCAGCTGCGCGCGGTCCTTGGGGGAGGTCAGGTAGCCGACGTCCACCCGCACCGCGGGCATGCGGGTGTAGCGCAGCAGCTCCCAGGTCTTGGCGTGGGTGTGGCAGTTGCGCAGGCCGGTGCGCGCCACGATCTCGCGCTGCACCAGGCCGGCCAGCCGCTCCCCCATCGTCGAGGTGACGCCGTTGGAGGTGCCGTAGTGGTAGGTGGCCACCCCGTCGGCCTGCGGGTTGTGGTGGCCGTCGATGTGCAGCGAGATCAGCAGGTCCGCGGCCAGGTCGTTGGCCAGCTGCGCCCGGTCGAGATCGCTGGGGGCCTCGATCGGCAGCGGGCCGCGGGTCAGGTGCACCCGCATGCCGGCCGCGGCGAGCCGGCCCTCCAGCCGGGTGGCGAGGTCGTATGCCAGGTCGGACTCGGTCCAGCGCAGCGGGCCGTCGGGTACCACCACGCCAGGATCGGAGCCGCCGTGCCCCGGGTCGACGATGATCTGCCGTCCGACCAGGCTCGGCCCGGTCTGCCGGAAGGTGACCTCCTCACGCAGCTTCAGCGGGGAGCCGCCGACCACCTTGCGCCCGAGCCGCCGCAGCATGTGCAGTGTCTGCGGGCCGCAGGTGCCGTCGGGGGTGAGGCCCATCTCGCGCTGGAAGGCCGACAGGCCCCGCGCGGTGCGCGGCCCGTAGACGCCGTCGGTGCGGCCGACGTCGTATCCCATCTCCAGCAGCCGCTCCTGCAGCTGGCGCACGTCGTCGCCGCGCAGCGGGTCGGAGACGCTGAAGTAGAGCGTGCGGGCGCCCAGGGTCCACCGAGCCGCGTCCAGGGCACGCCAGGTCTCGGCGCCCACCTCGCCGTCCACGGACAGCCCACGGTCCTGCTGGAAGGCCCGAACGGCCCGTTCCACGGGCGGGTTGAAGTGGTCCGCCTCGGCCGGGTCGGTCGGGGCTTCCAGCAACCCCAGCGCGACCAGGATCGACCGGATCTCGGTGACGGCCGGGCCGCGCTCACCGCGCTTGATGGCTCGCACAGCGGACCTCCTGGTAAACCTCACAAATGCCACCGGAGCCTATCGCGCCGCGCGGGCCGGTAGGGACCTCGAACCTGTAGTCGTTCCGACGCGCCGTGCCGGTGTGTTCCACCGGACCACGACCATGTTCCACGGTCCGGCCCCGGACAAACCCGTGGGACCCCGAGCCGCAGCTCAGAGCCCCACGGGGTGGCGCAAGATCAGAGCGCCGACTCGATGAGCCGGACGATGTCGCCCTTGGGCTTGGCGCCCGCGACCGACTGCACCGGCCGGCCGCCCTTGAACAGGGTCAGCGTCGGCACGGACATGACGCGGTAGGCCCGCGCGGTCTCCGGGTTGGCGTCGATGTCCAGCTTGACGATGGTGACCTTCTCGCCCATCTCGGTGGCGATCTCCTCGAGCACCGGCGCGACCTTGCGGCACGGCCCGCACCATTCGGCCCAGAAGTCCACCAGCACCGGCTTGTCGGACTGCAGTACGTCACTGACGAACGTCGCGTCGGTGACCGCCTTCGCGGATCCCATTCGGGTCTCTCCTATCTCGGAATCTTTCCGTTTGTGTGCCTGGCCCGGCTGCCGGAACCCCGTCGGCCGGAGACCGCTGGTTCTCGTACCGGTGCGCCAAGCTGTGCTGCCTGTTCTTGGCGCACTAGTGCGCCAAGAAGCGCTCCGCGTCGAGCGCCGCGGTGCAGCCGGTGCCGGCCGCGGTGATGGCCTGGCGGTAGGTGTGGTCGACCAGGTCGCCCGCGGCGAAGACGCCGGGGATGTTGGTACGGGTGCTCGGCGCGTCGACCTTCACGTAACCCTCGTCGTCCAGCTCGACCTGGCCGCGGAACAGCTCGCTGCGCGGGTCGTGGCCGATGGCGACGAACACGCCGGTCGCCGGGAGCTCGCGGGACTCGTTCGTGATCACGTTGTGTACGCGGATGCCGGAGACCTTGCCGTCCGTGCCGAGGATCTCGTCGATCACGGTGTTCCACTCGACCGAGATCTTCTCGTTGGCCAGCGCGCGCTCCGCCATGATCTTGCTGGCGCGGAACTCGTCGCGGCGGTGGATGATCGTGACGTGCTCGGCGAAACGGGTGAGGAACGTCGCCTCCTCCATGGCCGAGTCGCCGCCGCCGGCGACCACGATGCGCTGGCCCTTGAAGAAGAAGCCGTCACAGGTGGCACAGGAGGACACGCCGTGGCCGAGCAGTTCCTGCTCGCCGGGCACGCCCAGCGGGCGCCAGGCCGAACCGGTGGTCAGCACGACGGCGCGGGCACGGTACTCCCGGTCGCCGACCCATACGCTCTTGACCTCGCCGGACAGCTCGACGCGGGTGGCGTTGTCGGTGATGAACTCGGTGCCGAAGCGCTCGGCCTGCTTGCGCATCTGGTCCATCAGCTCAGGACCCATGACCCCGTCCGGGAAGCCGGGGAAGTTCTCCACGTCGGTCGTGGTCATCAGCGCGCCGCCCGACTCGACGCCCTCGATGAGCAGGGGCTTCAAGTTGGCCCGTGCAGCGTAGACGGCGGCGGTGTACCCGGCCGGACCCGAGCCGACAATGATCAGGTTTCGGACGTTCTCCACGAGACGCGCTCCCTTGGGTCGACACGAACTGTTCGCGCCGTACTTGTCGCTGGCTGAAACGCCATCGTACGGAGCGAGCATTCCATTACGGCCCCAGCGGTGGGTCAGCTCACTGTGTCTAGTTGCGGTGGCTGCGGAACAGCTCGTCAGCGCCGTTCAGGCCGCACCCCGGACCGGCCACGAACCACCAGCCGCCGCTGGTCGTGTCGACCGTCACGACGAGGGCGGGACGCCCCTCGAAGCGGGCGAAGTCGGCTCCGGTGACCGTGCCCGGCAGGGCGGTCCGGATCGCGGCCAGGCAGGACGCGAGCGCGTCGGCGGACCCGGACAGGCGGTCGAGGCCGGGCATCGGGGAGGTGTACAGCTGCGTGTCGCCGGTCCTGGCGGCCGAGGCGCTCGGGGCGCTCTTCTGCGTCATGACGTCGGCGTCGCCCAGCTGCTCACGGAGGTAGTCGGTGCCGCTGGCGCTGATCGGCGTGCGGCCGTCCGCGGGAGCCACGGCGGGCGCGTCTTCCGCGCTCATGCCGGTGGCCGCCTCCTGCCTTGTGGTGGCCAGCGGGCCGAGGGGCAGCACGACGCCGGCCAGCGCGAGCACGCCGACCGCGACGGCGACCGGGGCAGCCCAGCGCCGCCAGCCGCGCCGGGCCGGGCGGGCACCGCGGGCGTCCCGGCTCAGGGTCCGCTCCCCCACCCCGGACCGAGCCGGGGCTGCCGGGGACGCGGCGAACTCAGGGGATGCCAGCAGGGTGTCGAAGCGCGCGGCGATGTCGTCGGGCATCGGCTCGGCGGCGGCGGCCAGGGCCGCCAGGTCGGCGTCGACCAGCAGCAGCGCCGAACGCAGGTCGGCGGCGGCGGAGCGCCAGGCGGGATCGTCGGCGACGAGCCGGGCGACCCGGTCGTGCTCGGGGGTGCCGTCCAGCGCACCGCCGACGTAGTCGGCCAGCAAGTCGAGATCAACTGCGCTCATCAGAGCCCCCCTCCCGGTGTGACGTCCTGTGCTCGTGTCCCTCCGACGTCAGGGGAGTCGCTGAGGTTGCGCAGGTGCCCCAACATCACAGCGAGCCGGGAACGGCCCCGTGAGCAGCGGCTCTTGATCGTGCCTTCGGCCACACCCATCAGCTGGGCGACCTCCGCGACCGAGTAGCCCTGCAGGTCCACGAGCACGAGCGCGGCGCGCTGGTCGTACGGCAGCTCGGCCAGTGCGGCCCGGACCACCATGGCCGTGTCGTGGTCGGTGCTGGGCGCCGCGGGTTCGTTGCGGGCTGGGGCGTGCCGGTCCTCGTCGTCCGCGCCGGCCTGGCCGGGCAGCGGGACCGTCAGGTGGGCCTGACGGCGGCGCAGCCGGTCCACGCAGGCGTTCACCACGATGCGGTGCAGCCACGTGGTGACCGCCGCCTCGCCCCGGAACCGGGCCGCGGCACGGTGCGCCGACAGCATCGCCTCCTGCAGCGCGTCGGCGGCGTCCTCGCGGTCGTTGGTGGTGCGCATCGCGACCGCCCACAGGCGGTCGCGATGGCGGCGGAACAGCACCCCGAAGGCGTCGGGCTCGCCGGCGGCGTGTGCGGCCAGCAGCTCCTCGTCCGTGCGGGGGTCCTGCCCGGTCACTGCACCTCTACCACGATCTCCTGCACGCCGACGCGGTAGGGGTATTCCGACTCGGAGGGGTCCCGCGGCAGATCGGTGATCCAGACCACCAGGTACTGGTACGGCGTGGAGGCGTCGGTCGAGAACACCATGGTGGTGCCCGAGTCCTTGCCGAAGGACTGAGACCCGGCGACCGGCTTGAAGGTGTCGACGATGGTCTTGTCGCCGGCCTTCGAGTTCGGCGCGTCCGCGGAGCCGCCAAGCAGCGAGGCCGAGGTGCCGGGCGCGGAGAGCTCGACCGTCACGCTGGACACCAGCTGCGGTTTGTCCAGCGTGATCAGGATGCCGATGCCCTTCTTGCCGTTGTTGCCGAAGTTCGGCTGCGTGTAGCCGGTCGTCTTCCACACCGTCTTCGCGTTGCCGTCGACCATGTTCGGCGCCTGGGTCGCGTTGTCCCGGTCCCCAAACGGAGCGATGATGCGGACCTGGTCCTTGGTCAGGTCGAGCGCCTTGGGCTTCGGTGCGGCGCTGGCGCTGGCCTGGACGGCGTTGCCGGTCGGCTGGCCCGAGGGGGGCTCGGTCGCGTCGGCGTTGAGCGCGCGGACCGCCAGCACCAGGCCGGACACGACCAGCGCGAGCGCGACGCCGCCGGCGACCAGCAGCCGCGGGGTGGCCGCGCGGGGCGCGGGCTCCGCCGGGGCGGTCTCGTCGGCGAAGCGCAGGGTGCCGTTGCCGCCGAACAGCATGCGGTCGCCGGTGTCCAGCCGGGCCAGCTCGCCGGTGAGCACCTGCGCCGTGGGCAGCGCCAGCTTCGCGTCGAGCAGGTCCATGACCAGGTCGTCGAGGTAGGTCGGCACGCCGGCCCGCACGTTGCGGGGCGCGACCAGGGCGCCGGTGCTGTCGCGGCGGCCGTCGGGCAGCGCGGTGACGCGGTCGGCCTCGGCGCGCGGCCAGTGGCCGGTGAGCATGAAGTAGGCCAGCGCGCCGAGGCTGCGCACGTCGGCCTCGTTGCTGGTGGTCGAGTCGACCCGGGCGTCGGCCAGCACGACCCGCCCGTCGGTGGCGACCAGGACCGTGCCGGGGTGCACGTTGCCGTGCGCCATCCCGCTGGCGTGCAGCGCGGACACCGCGTCGGCGACGGCGTGCAGCACCGAGGTGGTGCGCTCGGCGTCGAAGGGGCCCTCCTCGGCGACCAGGTCGCGCAGGGCGGTGCCGTCGATCCACTCGCGGATCACATAGGCCCGCTCGCCCTCGTCGATCGCGTCGTAGACGCCGATCAGGTTGCCGTGCACGACGCGGCTGGCGGTCACCGCGGCGGAGAGCATCTCCTCGGCGGAGGCTCCACCCGGCGTGCGCAGCACGAGAGCGACCGGACGGCGCAGCACGATGTCGACTCCGCGCCAGACCTGGCGACCGGCGCTGTCGTCGTTGATGTGCTCCTCAAGGCGGTAGCGTTCGGCGAGCACGTCGCCCACCGCAAGTCCGCTCAGCGATCCGGCAGCGGACCCGGCCGCTGGACCCTCGCCGACCTGGGTCACCCCGTCCTCCCTCATCAAGCAGTCGCTCTCTATCAGCTCGGCTCGGATTCGATCAGCCTTCTGGCGCGTGTCGAAGCCGTCGCATTGTTGTCCGCTATCTAGAGAGCCTAGGCGCTCCGCTCGGTTGCCGAGTGCGACCTTACAGCTATCCGACGAATCGGCGCACCGGCAAGGGGCCGGTTCCGGGACTCGAACGTATATCAGTCGCCGGTACGGATACTCCGTGCGCGTGACCCAAAATGGCTACGCTTCCTCCATATCGGGCAAAATATGGCAAGGGGACGTACTCATGGTGGACGCGGCGGCGACAACGGCGGGGTACACCTTCGATGGCCCAGCGCTGGACCTCGGCGCACTCGTGGGCGACGGCGGCAAGGCCGACCCCGACTGCCCGATCCGGGTCCCGCTGGCCATGCTCAACCGGCACGGCCTGGTGGCCGGCGCCACCGGCACCGGCAAGACGAAGACCCTGCAGGTGATGGCCGAGCAGCTGTCCGCGGCGGGCGTGCCGGTCTTCCTCGCCGACATCAAGGGCGACGTCAGCGGGATGGCCGCCCCGGCGGTGCCCGGTGAGCGGATCAGCGAGCGCATGGCCGAGCTCGGCCAGTCCTGGACCCCGACCGCGTACCCCTGCGAGTTCCTCACCCTCGGCGGCAAGGGCGTCGGCGTGCCCGTCCGTGCGACCGTCACCGACTTCGGGCCCCTGCTGCTGGCCAAGGTCATGGACCTGACCGAGGTGCAGACGTCCTCGCTCAACCTGGTCTTCCATTTCGCCGATGCCAAAGGCCTGCCGCTGGTCGACGTCAAGGACCTGCGATCGGTGATCCAATACCTGGTGTCCGAGGAGGGCGCGGCCGAGCTGAAAAGCCTGGGCGGGCTGTCCAAGCAGACCGCCGGGGTGCTGCTGCGCGAGCTGATCGCGTTCAGCGACGCCGGGGCGGACGCGTTCTTCGGCGAACCCGAGTTCGCCACCACCGACCTGCTCCGCAACGCCCCCGACGGCCGGGGCATGGTCACCATCCTGGAGCTGCCCGGGGTGGTCGCCCAGCCCGCCCTGTTCTCCTCGTTCCTGATGTGGCTGCTCGCCGACCTGTACCAGGAACTGCCGGAGGTCGGCGACCCGGACAAGCCCAGACTCGTGTTCTTCTTCGATGAGGCGCACCTGCTGTTCCGGGATGCCTCCAAGGCCTTCCTGGAGTCGATCACCCAGACGGTGCGGCTGATCCGATCCAAGGGCGTCGGGGTCTTCTTCGTCACACAGACCCCCAAGGACGTGCACGCCGACGTGCTCGCCCAGCTGGGCAGCCGGGTCCAGCACGCGCTGCGGGCGTACACCCCCGACGACGCGAAGGCGCTGCGGGCGACCGTCTCCACCTTCCCGAAGTCGGATTACGACCTGGAGGAGGTGCTCACCCAGCTCGGCACCGGCGAGGCGATCGTGACCGTGCTGAACGAGAAGGGCGCGCCGACGCCGGTCGCCTGGACCCGGCTGCGGGCGCCCCAGTCGCTGATGGCGGCGGTCGAGCCCGCGGTGATGGCCGCGCTGGTCGCCGGGTCGCCGCTGGGCGCGAAGTACCACCAGCCCGTCGACCGGGAGTCGGCGTACGAGATGCTGGCCGCCCGGCTCGCCCCGCCGCCCGCCCCGGCCGCGCCCGCCCCGGCCCAGCCGCCCGCTCCCCCGCCGGCTCGGGCCGAGCCGAACCTCGCCGAGCAGATCCTCGGCTCCAGGACGACCAAACGCCTGCTGACCACGGCCGCCGCGGCGGCCGGCACGGCCATCATCCGCTCGATCTTCGGCACCCGCCGCCGCTGACCGCGTCCGGCCGGCCCGGTCGCGGAGGCTGCGGTTTCGGGGAAAGTGCGCCCATGGCCGGGCGCAGCGAGGGTGCGGTTCCGGGGAAGACGGGGGCACCGCAGAAGCCGAGGCCGCAGTTTCGGGGAAACTGCGGCCTCGGGGCAGGGCGGGTGCGGGTGGGCTCAGCGGCCGATCTTGCGGCGGACCATGCCGACGACGTCCTGGACTTCGCTGACCTTGAGCGCGAGGGCGGTCGCGCCGTAGACGCCGCAGATCACGATGCCGCCGACGATCAGGGTCACCCAGCTGGTGAACGTGCCGACCGTCGACTGGGTGGCGCCCATGAAGAGCAGCTGGACCGTGCCGTAGCCGGCCGCCGCGGCGACCAGCCCGGCCACCAGGACCTTGGCCAGGGTGAGCGAGATCCGGCGCAGGCCGATCAGGCCGATCCGGCGCTTGAGCAGGGTGGCCGAGAGCAGCGCCGCGAAGACGTACGAGACCGCGTTGCCGACCATCATGCCGACCGCGGTGGTGGCCGCGGCGAACAAGGCCCACCAGCCGAGCTGGATCGACAACCGCATGGTGATCACCGGCAGGTTGAGCAGGGCCGGGGTCTTGGTGTCCTGCATCGAGTAGTAGCTGAAGTTGAACAGCTGGCTGATCGCGAACGGCAGCAGCGCCAGACCGGCCATGGCCAGCACCGGCGCGGTGTGGATCGAGGCGGTCCGGGTGAAGTTGCTGCGTTCGAAGAGCGCGATCGAGATCGGCAGGGCCAGCACGACGTAGGTGACGGCGATCGGTGCGAGCATCACGGTCACCACGCGGATGCCGCGGCTGAGGTCGGCGGCGATGTCGGTGGCCCGGCCGTCGGCGGCCGCCGCGCTCATCCGGGGCAGCAGCGCCGTGATGATCGAGACCGCGACGATGCCGTGCGCCATCATCATCAGCAGGAACACGTTGTTGTAGACCATCGTGCCGGCGCCGTCTTTCTGCGCCCGGTTGAGCAGGTTGGTCAGCACCAGCAGCGCGAGCTGGTTCACGATCACGTAGCAGAACATCCAGCCGCCGACCCTGGCCAGCCGGCGCAGGCCCAGCTCGCGGAAGTCGAAACGGGTGCGCCAGCGGAAGCCGACCCGGCGCAGCGCGGGCAGCAGGCCGCACGCCTGGACCACGATGCCGAGCATGACGCCGCCGCCCAGCAGGAGGATCTGCCCGCGGGACACCGCGGAGGCGTCGTCGATCGACTTGTCGCCGAAGACCACCAGGTACAGCACGCCGGTCCCGATGACCACGATGTTGTTCAGGATCGGGGTCCACATGGGGGCGGCGAACTGCCCGCGGGTGTTGAGCACCGCGCTGCACAGGCCGGTCAGGCCGTAGAAGAAGATCGTCGGCAGCATGAGGTACGACAGCGACGTGATCAGGCTCTGGTAGCTCGCCGGGGAGCCGCCCGCGTACGCCATCGCCAGCAGCGGCGCGCAGGCCACGGCCAGGACGGTGGTGATGCCCAGCACGATCACGGTGAGGGTGAGCAGCCGCTGCGTGTACGCCTGGCCCCGGTCGGGGTCGTGCTTTCGGGCCCGGACCAGCATCGGCACCAGCACGCTGGACAGGATGCCGCCGAGCAGCAGCTCGTAGATCATTCCGGGGAAGATCTGCGCGGTGGTGTAGGCGTTGCCCAGCACGGTGCTGCCGAGCGCGGCCGCCATGACGGCCGTGCGCAGGAAGCCGGTGCCTCGGCTCACCAGTGAGCCGACGGCCATCTTGGCGGAGTTGCCGGCCGCCCCCTTGTGCTCGTCCTCGAAGGTAGGCTCGGCCGCGGCCTCGAGCTCCTCGGCGGGCAGTGCCGTACCCACCACGTGCGGGATCACGATGGTGTGGTCCGACTCGACCGGGGGGAGACGATCGGGGGCTGTCATGGGATGCACCATACCTGCGAACGGGCGTGACCAGCCTCCCCAGTACGCTGGATGATCGATGTCGCCCTCACCTGAACTCACCGCCGTCCAGCGCAACGCCGTCTCCGAGCTGTTGCGCGTCTCCCCCGTGGCCGACGAATTGGGCCGCCGGTTCGCCAAGGCAGGCTTCGAGCTGCACCTCGTCGGCGGATCCGTCCGCGACGCGCTGCTCGGCCGGCTCGGTGACGATCTCGACTTCTGCACCGACGCCCACCCCGAGGACACCCTCAAGATCGTCAAGGGCTGGGCCGAGGCGATCTGGGAGACCGGTCGCGAGTTCGGCACCATCGGCCTCCAGCGCGACGGCCTTCGGCTGGAGATCACCACCTACCGCGCGGAGTCCTACGACGGCGTGAGCCGCAACCCGCAGGTGCAGTACGGCGACAACCTGCACGACGACCTGGTGCGCCGCGACTTCACCGTCAACGCGATGGCGGTCAGCCTGCCCGGCCACGAGTTCGCGGACCCGTTCGGCGGCCTCGCCGACCTGGCCGCGCGGGTGATCCGTACGCCCGGCACCCCGGCCCAGTCGTTCGGCGACGACCCGCTGCGCATGCTGCGCGCGGCCCGCTTCGCCGCCCAGCTGCGCTTCACCGTCGACCCGGCCGTGGTCACCGCGATGGAGCACATGGCGCAGGACCTGCGCCGGATCACCGCCGAGCGGATCCGCGACGAGTTCTCCAAGCTGCTGCTCGGCGCGGACCCGGTCACCGGGCTGCGGCTGCTGGTCGACACCGGGCTGGCCGACGAGTTCCTGCCCGAACTGGCCGGCCTCAAGCTGGAGATCGACGAGCACGCCCAGCACAAGGACGTGTACGAGCACACCCTCAAGGTGGTCAGCAACGCGGTCGGCTTCGACACCGCCGACGGCGGACCCGACCTGGTGCTGCGCCTGGCCGCGCTGCTGCACGACATCGGCAAGCCGGCCACCAAGGCGGTGGGCGGCGACGGCGGCGTGAGCTTCCACCACCACGAGATGGTGGGCGCACGGATGGCGAAGTCGCGGCTGAAGCTGCTCAAGTTCCCCAAGGACGTGATCTCGCCGGTGGTCGCGCTGGTCGGGCTGCACCTGCGCTTCTACGGGTACGGCCGCGGCGAGTGGACCGACTCGGCGGTGCGCCGCTACGTCACCGATGCCGGGGACCAGCTCACCCGCCTGCACAAGCTCACCCGTTCCGACTGCACCACCCGCAACAAGCGCAAGGCCGCCCTGCTGGCCGCGGACTACGACGCGCTGGAGGTGCGCATCGCCCGCATCCAGGAGGAGGAGGACCTGGCCCGGGTGCGGCCCGACCTCGACGGCAACGCGATCATGGAGCTGCTCGGCGTCCCAGCGGGCCCGGTCGTCGGCCGCGCCTGGAAGCATCTCAAGGAGCTGCGCCTGGAGCGCGGCCCGCTCAGCCGCGACGAGGCCGAGGCCGAACTCCAGCGCTGGGCTCGCACCGAGGGCCTCATCCCCTGACCCGCGTCCCCGGGGTGCCGGGTGATCAGGCCTGGGCCGCGGGGCGGGCCGCGGTGGCGAACCAGTACCAGGCGGCCAGCAGGACGAAGGCCGTGGCGGTGATGATCAGGCCGAGCGCGGACTTGCCGTTCGGCGGCAGGGTCACCGCCGCGGTGAACAGGCCCGTGACGAAGCACAGGTTGAACGCGGTGTCGTTGACGCTGAAGATGCGGCCGCGGTATTCGTCGAGGCACTCGCGCTGGATGGTCGCGTCCACGATGATCTTCATGCTCTGTGAGGCGACGTTCACCAGGAACACGGCGACGAGCAGCAGCGGCGCGACGAACGGCAGCCCGAAGACCAGCACCACCACGCCGACCGCGGCGACCACGCCGCTCAGCCAGCGCCGCGCGTCCCACCAGCGGACCGCGAGTGGGGTGATCACCGCCGCCAGCGCCGCCCCGGCCGCGCCGGACAGCACCACCAGTCCCAGCTGACCCATCGACGTCGCCGCGCCGGACACCTGCTCGGCCCGATCGGCCGCGTGCCCGAAGTAGCGGCTGTAGAGCAGCAGCACCGCGAGCGTGAGCACGCCGTAGAGGAAGCGGTAGGCCGACTGAAGCATCATGATCCGCAGCGCCTTGCGCCGCTGCCCCAGGTGCCGGGCGCCGCTGATCATGCCGCGGAACACCTCGACCACGGCCTCGCCGAGCTTCGTGGTGGCCCGTTCGTGGGCCAGCGGGCCCAGCTCGTCGGGGCGGAAGAAGCGCCGGGCCAGCAGCCCGGAAGCCAGGTAGCCGAGCGCGGCGGTGGCCGCGATGACGCCGTAGCCGTGCCGGTCCGTGCCGACCAGGTGCAGCGCGACCACGGACGCCGCGGTGAACAGGCCCACCGAGTAGCAGATGGTGCCGAGCGTGGACGCGAGCGCGTTCGCCGGGACCAGCTTGCGCTCCTCCACCACGTGCGGCAGTGCCGCCGACAGGCCGGCCAGGAAGAACCGGTTGATCGCGATGACGATGAGCGCGCAGACCGCGAACCCGAGGCCCTGCGCCCCGGACCAGAGCAGCGCCGCGGCGGGCAGGACCATCGCGGCGCGGGCCAGGTTGGCCGTCGACAGTGACGCGCGGCGGTCCCAGCGGTCCAGCAGCACGCCGACGTACGGGCCGAGCAGCGAGTACGGCAGCAGCAGGATGGCGAAACCGGCGGCGATGGCGACCGGGCTGGACTGCCGGTCGGGGTTGAACAGCAGCGACCCGGCCAACCCGGCCTGGAACCAGCCGTCGGCGATCTGGCTGGTCAGTCTCACCCCGAGCAGCCGCCGGAACGGCCCTCCGGCCAGGATCGCGCGGGACGTCGCGGCGACCTTCGGCGACGGCACGGTGTTCGGCATCACGGGGTGCGGCACGTCACCACCCTACGTGGCGAGACCGCCCCGTACATGAACGCTGCGGGCGTTCCGGTCATCCACGACCCGAACGCCCGCAGCGGCGGTCCACTTCCGCGTCACCGCGGGCGCGCCGTCACCGGTGACCGGAACGCCCGCAGCGGGCGGATCACTCCTTGCTGCTCGTCGCGCCGGTCACCTTCGCCAGCAGCGCCGGCAGGTCGATGCCGGTCAGGTCGTTGCCCAGCTGCAGGCCCTGCGCCACGTTCGTGGCCACGGACTTGGTCAGCGAGCTCGCGCCGTCGGTCGAGATGACGGTCATCTTGTCGATCGCGCTCATCGGCGCGGACGCCGCGGCGACGACCTGCGGCAGCACCCTGACCAGCAGGTCGAGCACGGCAGCCTCGCCGTACTGGGCGAACGCCTCGGCCTTGAGGCGCATCGCCTCGGCCTCGGACTGGCCCTTGGCCAGGATCGCGGCCGCGTCGGCGGTGCCTTCGCGCTCGACCGCGTCCGCGATCGCGGTACGCCGCCGCTGCTCGGCCTCACCCTCCTTGGCGCCCTCGATCGCGTTGGCCTCGGCCAGCGCGGCGCGGCGGGCCCGCTCGCCCTCACCGGTCAGGCGGGACTGCTCGGCCTGGGCCTGGGCGGCGGCGATGGTCGCCTGGCGGGCCGCGTCGGCGGCGAGCACCCGGGCGTTGCGGTCGGCCTCGGCCTCCTGCTCGACCTTGTATCGCGCCGCGTCGGCGGGCTTGCGCACCTCGGTGTCGAGCTGGCGCTGCTTGAGCTCGGCGTTCTGCTCGGCGACCTTGCGCTGCTCGGCGATGATCACCTGCTGGCGCTCGGCCTCGGCCAGCGGGCCGGCCGCGGCGGAGACGGCCTTGGCGGCGTCGATCTCGGCCTGGATGGCGGCCTGCTTGAGGGCCAGGTTGCGCTGCGCCTCGGCGATGGACTCCTCGGCCAGCAGGCGGGCCTGCTCGGCCTGCTGGCGGGCCAGCGCCTCGGCGATGGCGGCGTCCTTGAGCACCCGGGCGGCCTCGGGCCGGCCGAGGTCCTGCAGGTACGAGCCCTCGGCGAGGATGTCCTGCAGCTGGAACGTGTCGAGCACCAGACCCTGGTTGGTCATCGAGTGCTCCGCCTCCTCCGCGACGGCGGAGGCGAACGCGGCCCGGTCCCGGATGATCTCCTCGATGGTGAGCCGGCCCACGATGGAGCGCAGCGCACCGGCCAGCACCTCGCGGGTGAACTCCTCGATCTCGTTCTGCTGATGCAGGAAGCGCTGGGCCGAGGCGCGGATCGCGTCCTCGGTGCCGCCGACCTTCACGATCGCGACGCCCTGCAGGTTGGCACGGATGCCCTGCTTGCTCACCGCGCCGGTGATCTCGACGTGGATACGGCGGCTGGACAGGTCGAGGACCTGCAGCTTCTGGACCACCGGCAGCACGAACACCGAGGCGCCCATGACGACCTTCTGGCCGGAGAGGTCCGTCGAGCGCGCGCCGTCGGCGGTCTCGGTGGTCCGGCCCTTGCGGCCGGTCACGATGAAGGCCTCGTTGGGCCCGGCAACCTTGATCCGGGACAGCACGAAGAGGATGAGCAGGAGCACGAGCAGTACGCCGCCCGCGATCGCAATGGTGAGGGCTGTCATTGCCTTCCTTCTTCAGGGGGAGCTACTGCTCCGGGATTTCCTGGACGATCACGCTGGTGTCGCTGACGGCGGACGTCACGACGACCTTGGTGCCCAGCGGCACGGGACGCTCGGCGCGGGCGGACAGCTTGACCGGCTGCCCGCCGATGCGTACGCGGACCTCGCCGAAGCCGCCGGCGGGGATGGGGGTGACCACCACGCCCCGGGTGCCGACCAGATCGGCGCGGGTGGGGGTGGCGTCGGTGCGCATGTTCGACATGCGTTTTACCAGGTAGCTGGCAAGAAAGGCGAGTGGTATCGCGGCGACTGTAGCGATGAACACCACTGCGGCGATGCCCAGGGCGTCGTCGGTCAGCTCGTTGACGATGGCGGCGGTGAAGCCGAAGCCGCCGACGAAGGTGGCGAGCAGTTCCGTGGAGACGAAGCCGTCGCCGAGGTCGAGGAGGTCACCACCGAGCACGGCGACCGCCGCGATGACGATGCCGAGTGCCCCGATGATCAGAAAGACCAGTGTCGCCGTACCCACGCCGGGAACCGTAGCGACCTCGGGCAACAGCAGGCCGTCACGGCAGCGTGTTCAGTGCTGTCGCGGGAGACGGACCCTCAGTCGGCCACCCAGCCGATGACCTTGATGGCGCCGATGCCGGCCAGCACCAGCGCGACGCCGATCACCACGAAGGTGAACAGGCACGGCACCACCACACCGCGCTTCTTCGTGGGCGCCCGGTAGGAGCCGGCCCACTGCGTCGGCTTGCCCGACCGCTCCGCCTCGTCGGCCAGCTGCACCAGCCGCTGGGCCGCGGTCGCGGACAGGTGCACGGTGTCGCCCTGGAAGTGCAGCAGCCGCAGCCGCTGCCAGGGATCAGGGTTGGCCTTGGCGAACGCCGTCAACTCGGCGTCGCGCACCTCGTCGGTCAGGAAACCCCACCGGCCCGCCTCCACGGGATTACCGGTCTGCCGGTAGATGGAGGAGAGCAGCGCGCGGATGTCGATGTCGTCGGGAAGGACGGCCAGCAGGGTCCGCAGACGCTGCACAGCCAGATGGGTATGCCCGGCCGCGAGATCGGCGCGCACCCGGGCGAGTACGTCCGCCTTTGCCACTCACTGATCCTTATGGACCGGTGGCGCATCACGCCAGAGGCATTTATAACGGCCGGGTCACAGATCACACCGAGGTTTCGGCGCTAGAAGATCCAGTCCAGTGCGGTCCGGGCACCGATGACCACCAATGTGGACAGTGCGCACAGTGCCGCCACGGCGGCCGCGGTCTGCAGACGGGATCCCCGGCGGGCGTCCGGCCTCGGCGACCGTGCCGAAGCGGCGGCGGCCAGCAGCGGTGCCAGCCTCACGCGGGAGATGTCGGTCGGCGCGGGTGCGCCGGTCGGCCAGCGCAGCGCCTCGAGGCGGCGGTGTGCCGGGTAGCGGGTCTCGAACGCCTCGAGTTCGACGGCTTCGGCGGTGTCGTCCAGGTACGACCAGCGGCCGGCCTCGACGAGGTTGCCGGTGGCCCGGTAGATCGCGGCGAGCCTGCGCCGCAGATCCAGGTCGGTGGGATGCGCGGCGACCAGGCTGTGCATGCGCTGGATCGCCGGGTAGGTATGGCCACGTGACAGGTCCGTGGTCACCCGATCCATCAGATCTGACTTCCCCATGACCCCACTATGCATATCCGCGGGCCGAGGGTCCATACATCGAGCGTGCCGTAAAGGTGCGCGTCAGGGGCCTATTAGTACAGACGATGGCCTATCTACCGCGTGACGTTCGTCAATTTCCGCAGTAGACAGGCCATCGTCAGATGAATGAGTGTGCCCGCTCACACTTTTCAAGAACGGGTCCGAAATCAACGATTAACAGTGCCCTTGATGAAGTTCTCGACCGACTCGTGCGCGTCGTGATCGTTGTACTGCACCGGCGGAGACTTCATGAAGTAGCTCGAAGCGGACAGGATCGGGCCACCGATCTTGCGGTCCAGCGCGATCTTCGCGGCGCGCACCGCGTCGATGATGACGCCGGCCGAGTTCGGCGAGTCCCACACCTCGAGCTTGAGCTCGGCGTTGAGCGGGGTGTCACCGAAGGAGCGGCCCTCCAGGCGGATGTACGCCCACTTGCGGTCGTCGAGCCACGGCACGTGGTCCGACGGGCCGATGTGCACGTCGCTCTTCGACATCTCGTGCGGGATCTGGGACGTCACCGACTGCGTCTTCGAGATCTTCTTCGAGACCAGGCGCTTGCGCTCCAGCATGTTCATGAAGTCCATGTTGCCGCCGAAGTTGAGCTGGTACGTGCGCAGCAGCTCCACGCCGCGGTCCTCGAACAGCTTCGCCAGGGCGCGGTGCACGATGGTGGCGCCGACCTGGCTCTTGATGTCGTCGCCGACGATCGGCAGGCCCGCGTCCTCGAACTTCTTGGCCCACACCGGGTCGGAGGCGATGAAGACCGGCAGCGCGTTCACGAAGGCGCAACCCGCCTCGATCGCGGCCTCGGCGTAGAACTTGGCCGCCTGCTCCGAGCCGACCGGCAGGTAGCAGACCACCACGTCGGCCTTGGCGTCCTTGAGGACCTTGACCACGTCGGCCGGGGTCTCGTCGGACTCCTCGACCATCTCGCGGTAGTACTGGCCCAGGCCGTCCATGGTCGGGCCCCGCTGCACGGTGATGCCGGTGGGCGCCACGTCGCACAGCTTGATGGTGTTGTTCTCGCTGGCCACGATGGCCTCGGCGACGTCCCGGCCGACCTTCTTGGCGTCGACGTCGAACGCGGCGACGAACTCGACGTCGCGGACGTGATACCCGCCGAAATCGACGTGCATCAGGCCGGGTACCCGTTCGGACGGGTCGGCGTCCCGGTAGTACTCCACGCCCTGGACCAGGGACGAGGCGCAGTTACCGACACCGACGATGGCAACGCGGACGGAGCCCATAGCTCCTGCCTCCTTCTTCATATTCGGGCGGACAGCCGGTCGGCCGCGCCGCCCAACTCACTCGGCGGAGTCGTCAGGGCCCGGTCGGGCCGTGAGCGGTCGTGCGGAATCTGTGGTGCGCGGGCTCGGTCGGAGCTCGCCCTCGGCCCCGCGCGGCGGCGGGGTGCGGCCGGAGCGCTCGTTCGCGATGAGCTCCTCCAGCCAGCGGACCTCGCGGTCCGCGGCATCCAGGCCGTGGCGCTGGAGTTCCAGGGTGTACGCGTCGAGCCGTTCCGCGGCTCGGGCGAGCACCTCCCGGAAGCCCTCCCGGCGCTCCTCCACCTTGCGGCGGCGGCCCTCCAGGATGCGCAGGCGGATGTCGACGTCGGTGCGGGAGAAGAAGGCGAAGTGCACGCCGAACGCGGCGTCCTCGTATGCCTCCGGCCCCACCTGCGCCAGCAGGTCCTGGAACCGCTCCTTGCCCTCGGCCGTGATCTTGTAGACCACCCTGCCCCGGCGGCTGGTCAGCGGCGGCACGTCGGCGTCGCCGGCCGGGGTCTCCCCGGCTTCGGTGATCCAGCCGGCGGTTTGCAGGCGTCGCAGTGTGGGGTAGAGAGAGCCGTAGCTGATCGCCGCGCGGATCGCGCCCAGCTTGGTGCTGAGTTGCTTGCGCAGCTCATATCCATGCATCGGGGACTCATGCAGCAGGCCGAGGATGGCCAGGTCGAGCATGTCGGCCACCCCCCTCTGATCGGTCTCGCGGTCTGGGTTCGTCGCGATGTATCGCGGCGATACATCGTTACGTTAGAACGGTCGGACCTGTCGAGGCAATACGGCGGTGCCGACGATCACCCGGGCCGATGATCTTTGAGCGCTGGGCTTCGCCCTGGTCACGCTGTGTAACGGCGGTCGCGGCTCGCCGAACGAGGGGTTACCCTGCTTTCCATGCGCGCGCAGCAACGGGTCTCTGCGTCGCCTCGTGCCGCCCAGCGGCAGGGCGACGGATTCGTTGACTATTCCCTCCAGCGGCGAGCTCTGCTACGTGAGGTGTACGCGGGAAGGGTGGGCACGTCAGAGGTGTGCGATGCCTCGCCCTACCTGAAGAGCGCGGCTCGTTTTCACGGCGAGGCCACCGAGAAACGGTGCCCGATATGCCGGCGCGAGTTCGTGATCAATGTGCACTACATTTACGGCGATCAGCTCAAGAACTCCGCGGGACAGGCGCGTTCGCGCGCGGAACTCGCGGTGCTGGCAAACACGCTCGGTGAGTTCCAGGTCTACGTGGTCGAGGTGTGCCGCGGCTGTGACTGGAACCACCTGGTGGAGCAGTACCTTCTGGGACGCGCACACAGGACAGCCCCCCAGCTGTCAGCGGCTGCCGCCACCGCCCCATCCCCGACCGGAACGGTGTGACAGATGACTTCGTACGGCGACCCCAACGCCGGCCCCGGGTATGACGACGAGCAGTATCGTCAGTCATACCCGGCGCCGGCGCAGAGCTCGGGCCGCGCCTCGGTGCCATCCGCCGACTACGGCTACGACTACTCGTCGAGCGACCAGGCGGACTACGGGCAGTACTCCGCCAATGGCGGCGGATACGCGCCCCAGGGTGGCGGATACGGTGGCGCTGACCAGAATGGCTACGGCGACCAGGGCTACGGCCAGGCCCCGGTGAACCCGCCGGTCAGCCCGGCGGCCGGACGCGCCAGCGTCGGCTCCTCGGCCGGACGTGCGACCGTCGGCGGCCGGGCGGCCGTCGGTTCGGCGGCTGTCGGTTCGGCATCCGTCGGCGGCTCGGCGGGCCGCGCGAGCGTCGCCGGCCGTGCCGGCGTGCGCCCCGCGGGCCTCGACACGGACGACGAGGACAGGCCCGCCGGCAAGGGCAAGAACGGCAAGGCCGGCAAGAACGGCAAGCCCAGGAAGAAGCGCAACAAGCTCACCATCGCACTCGCGTCCGTGGCCGTGCTGATCATGCTCGCCGGCGGCGGGATGATCGCGTTCACCTCGTTCCTGAGCGGCGTGCCCGAGCCGGGCCAGTTCAAGACCCAGGAGAACACGCTGATCTTCGCCTCCGACGGCAAGACGCAGCTGGCGCAGCTCGGCACGGAGAACCGCCGCATCGTCGACATGGCCGTGCTGGACAAGAAGATCAAGGACACCCTGATCGCGGGTGAGGACCAGGACTTCTACAACCACGACGGCATCGACATCTGGGGCATCGCCCGCGCCGCGTGGAACAACCTCACCGGCGGCGCGACCCAGGGCGCCTCGACGATCACCCAGCAGTACGCCCGCGCCGCGGCGCAGGACCTCGAGGTCACCTACGCCCGCAAGCTGCGCGAGGCGGTCTGGGCCCGCGAGCTGGAGCAGAAGTACAGCAAGGACCAGATCCTCGGCTACTACGTCAACACGGCGTACTTCGGCCGGGGCGCGACCGGTGTCGGCGCGGCGGCCAAGGCCTACTTCAACGTTGACGCGGAGAAGCTGACCATCGGGCAGGCGGCGGTGCTCGGCGCGGTGCTCAAGCAGCCCGAGCCGCAGTGCGGCGACGTGGACCTCAAGGACTGCAAGTACAAGGGCTACGACCCGCAGAACGACGAGGCCGCCGCCAAGGACCGCTGGAACTACGTGCTCAACAGCGTGGTGAAGATGAAGACCCTGACCCAGCCGGAGATCGACGAGGTCAAGGCCAAGGGTTACCCCATGCCGATTCCGTTCACTCCCGGCGGTAAGAACAACGCCACCTGGGGCATCAAGGGGTCCAGCACCGGTCCGGTGATCAACTACATCAAGAAGGAGATGGAGACTCCGGAGGTCAAGAAGGCGCTGGAGGCCATCGGCATCACGGACTGGAAGAACGGCGGTCTCCGGATCACGCTGACCATCAACGCCAAGGCACAGGCGGAGCTGGAGAAGCGGCTCTACCGGGAGTACACGGTCGCCGAGGGCTGCAAGGACGCCAAGACCAAGAAGGTCATCCCGTTCACGCTGGCCGAGGACGGGAAGACCAAGCTGGGCGCGGACGGCAAGCCGCTGTCCACCGATGTGAAAAAGGTGGTGTGCCGGTCTGACGTCACGGCGACCGTGGACACCAAGAACAAGGTGAACTCGCTGCTGTACAAGTACCCGAAGAACGTCACGGCGGCGGCCGTCGCCATCGACCCGCAGACCGGTGGGGTGCTCGCCTACTACGGCGGCATGGACGGCACCACGTACGACAAGGCCGGCAAGAACGGCGAGGGCGGCCCGTTCGTCAGCGGTGGGCACTCCCCCGCGTCGTCCTTCAAGATCTACACGTTGGCCGCAGCGGTCGCGCACGACATCTCGGTGGAGTCGCACTGGGATCCGAGCGAGTTCACGCCGAAGGGCGCCAAGGGCACGATCCGCAACGCCGGCCGGGACGGCAACGACGCGGGCTGCGGCACGAACTGCACGCTCGCCTTGATGGCGCAGAAGTCCTTCAACGTGCCGTTCTACAAGGTCACCGCGCAGATCGGCCCGTCCGCGGTGGTGGAGATGGCCAAGAAGGCCGGCGTCACCATGATCTGGGACGACGGCAACAAGGCCTACGACCTCACCAAGACGAAGCCGACCTCGGTCCCGCTCGGCAACCACGTCGGCTTCGGGCAGTACCCGATCACCGTGCTCGACCACGCCTCGGGCATCGCCACCTTCGCGGCGAACGGCACCTACCACGCGCCGCACTTCATCGCGAAGGTCGAGCGCAAGTCGGTCAAGGACAAGAAGGTCGTCTATACGCCGGTGCCCGGCACCGGCCCGAAGACCAAGGGCGAGCAGCGTATCGAGTCGCGCATCGTGGGCGAGGTCAACGCCGTGCTGAAGAACTACAGCGGCACCAGGCTGAACGACCGTGACTCGGTCTCCAAGTCGGGCACCTGGCAGGCCAGCGACAAGTTCAAGGGCGAGAACTCCAGCGCCTGGTACGTCGGCTACACGCCGCAGATCGCGACCGCGGTCTGGGTCGGCAACTACCTGCACGAGTCCGAGCCGATCCGGGACCCCAACGGAAACAAGATCGGCAGTGGCAACCTGCCGAAGACGATCTGGACCCAGTTCATGAACAAGGCCGACGACGTGCTCGGCTTCAAGGCCCAGCCGATCGATGTCGGCTGCGGCGGCTGCATCGGCGACACGGGTGTCGGCGACGGCAAGGAGAGCCCGACCCCGGACCCCAACGCCTGCTTCCTCAACCCGCAGCAGCCGGGCTGCGAGAACCAGCCCGGCAACCCGGGCAACCCGGGTGACCCGAACAACCCGAACCCGAACCCGTCGCCGTCGGGCACCGGCGGTGGTGGGATCTGCATACCGCGGCCGGGCAAAACCTGCCCGTGACGGTCAGCTGACGAAGAGGGACCCCTGCTGGGGTCCCTCTTCGTCTGTCCGGGCATCGACGACGCGGGAGGCGCCTTGCTGCACTTCCCAGGTTTCTGAGGCAGGATGTCGGGCTATGAGTGATGTTCGTGAGCACGTGGTGTCACCTGCCGGGGAGGACGGCTTCGTCCGGGGGCTCAGCGAGGCGATCGGCGGCCCGCGCGGCGAGCACGCCGTGCCCGAGACACCCTCGCGCGGCGGGCGGTTCTGGACGGCCGCGCGGATCGTGCTCGCGCTCACCTGCCTGACGCTGGCGCTGCACTGGGTCCAGAAGTCGCCCTGCCGGGACGGCGCGTGGGCCGACCACAGCCAGTACACCCATTTCTGCTACACCGACGTGCTGGCGCTGTACTACGCCGAGCACCTCAACGAGGGCATGGTGCCCTACGTCGACTACCCGGTGGAGTATCCGGTGCTGACCGGCGCGTTCATGGGCGCGCTGGGGCTGCCGATCCACGCGCTCGGTGAGAAGAACAGCGCGATCCCCCAGGCGACGCTGTTCTACGACACGAACGCGTTCGTGCTCAGCCTGTTCGCCATCGCCTCGGTCGCCATGATTTTGTCGCTGCGACGGCGCAGACCGTGGGACGCGGCGCTGTTCGCGCTGTCCCCCGTGCTGCTGGTCACCGCGACGGTCAACTGGGACATGCTGGCCATCGTGCTGGCGGTGGCCGGGATATGGCTGTGGGCGAAGAAGTATCCGGCCGCGGCGGGGGTGATGCTCGGCCTGGGTATGGCGGCGAAACTCTGGCCGGCCTTCCTGTTCCTGCCGATCTTGATCGTCTCGCTGCGCTCGAAGCAGTACGCCGCGCTGGTGAACTCGGTCGCGGCCGGGGTGATCGCCTGGTTGGCGGTGAACGTGCCGGTCATGCTGATCAACTTCGAGAACTGGCGCCGCTTCCTCGACCTCAACTCCGAACGCATCATCGACTGGGGCACCTCCTGGTACGTCGGCCGCCACTTCGACCCGTTCGGGCTGGAGCTGTGGAACAACGTCCCGCTGGTGACCAACCTGTCGCTCGGCCTGTTCGTGCTGTGCTGCGTGGGGCTGCTGGTGTTCGGCCTGCGGGTGAAGACGCCGCCGCGGCTGGCGCAGCTGGCATTCCTCGTCGTCGCGATCTTCCTGATCACCAACAAGGTGTGGTCGCAGCAGTTCACGCTGTGGCTGCTGCCCCTGCTGGTGCTGGCCCGCCCGAAGTGGCCCGCGTTCCTGGCCTGGCAGCTCGCCGAGGTCTGCTACTTCGTCGCCTTCTACGGCGAGCTGATGGGCGCCTCGGGCAAGCAGGTCTTCCCCGAGGGCGTGTTCATCTTCGCCTCGGTGCTGCGGCTGTCCACCGTGATCCTGCTCGTGGTGCTGGTGATCCGGGACATGGTCCGCCCGGAACTGGACGTGGTGCGGCGCACGTACGCCGACACCGACACCCCCGACCCGGACGGCGGCCCGGCCAACGAGCCGCCGCCGGCCGAGCCGGCCACCGAGCGGGCGGTCCCCGCGCTCGCCTAGCCGCCCGACCACACGCAAGAGCCCCCGCCACCGGGATCGTCTCCGGGTGGCGGGGGCTCCGTCGTACCGCCTGTCTACGACAGGGTGAAGACGACCGCATCCGGCGCGTCGGCGCGCTGCACCCCGAGACCGTCCGCGGGCGCGGTCAGGGCCGGCTCGTACGGCGTGCCCTTGGCCTCCTCCCGCAGCACCAGCACGGTCTTGACGCCGAGCTCGCGCAGCCGGTTGACGCTGGCCTGATCCGGGAACGTCTTGGTCAGCTCACGGATCTCGGTGAGCGTGGCCGGGGTGAAGCCGCTGTTGCCGTTGACGATCGGCGCCATCCGGTCCGTGGACCAGACCATCACCTTCATGTCCGTCAGCGGGTCGCTGGGCAGCACCAGCATCGGCGCCTGCGCGGTCGCCATGGACGGGGGCTGCAGCGGCACCACCGGGTGCTCGGTCACGTTCAGGCCCTCGGCCAGCACCAGCAGCAGCGGCAGGAAGGTGGCCAGCCGCAGCAGCGGGTGCGGGCGGGACGGCACCCGGTCCTCCGCGACCGTCTTGGCCTGCTCGACGAACGCGGTCACCGCGCCGGCGGCCAGGATCGCCAGCAGCAGCGTGACCCAGACGACGAGCCGGCCGGGGGTGCGGATGCCGCTCCAGCCCGGCAGGATGTCGTACAGCGTCAGGTAGCCGGGACGGCCCCCGAAGAACTTGGTGCCCATGGCCAGGATCACTGTCAGCACCACGCCGCCGAACAGCAGCAGCCGCTGGCGCAGGGTCCAGATCGACATGACCAGTCCGGCGAAGGCCAGGCCGTAGAGCACGAACCCGGGCAGCAGGCTGGTCTCCCCCGCCGCCCAGCCCAGCGCCTCGCGGGCGCCGGAGTGCGCCTCGCCCCACGGCATCGACTGGGCGGGGCTGGTGAAGAAGCCGAGGATCGGCGGCGAATACCAGCTGACCTCGACGTCGGAGCGCTCCGCGTACGGGTGCAGCTCAATGACCTTGAAGTAGGCCAGCGCCAACAGGCCGCCGGTGGCGGCGAAGAAGAACCCGCCGACGGCGTTGCAGGACAGCAGCATCCAGCCGAACGGCTTCGGCTCGCTCCAGAACCACTTCCGGCGCACGAAGTACGTGATCAAGGACGTGATCGCGATCGCCGCCAGCACGTACGCGAAGGGCAGGCCGATGCCGAAGCCGAGGCTGATCTGCCAGGCGGCGACGAGCCAGCCCGCCAGCACCCAGCCCGGCTTGCGCAGCTCCGGCCGGTAGCCGTGGCGCAGCGAGTAACCGTGGCCGCGCGCCAGCATGGCCAGCGCGAGGGCGATGCCGCCGACCGACATCACGTGCATGTGCCCCGCCTGAGCCAGCCGCCACGGCGCGTACGCGAACGCGGCGCCCGCCACGGCCGCCCCGGTCTTGCCCGAGCCGAGCTGCCGCACCAGCACGTACGCCCCGAAGAAGGCGAGCGCGTGCAGCAGCACGTACATGATGTTGTAGCGGACCAGCGCCGCCTCCAGCCCGGTGCCGAACAGGCCGGCAGGCGCGTAGCCGAGCAGCGTGTCGGAGAAGGCGAAGCTGTACTTCTCCGGGTAGAAGCTGTTGGAGTTCCACAGCTGGGACCAGTCCGTCTTGAGCACGTGCCCGGACCAGGCCATCTGCCACGCCTGCAGGGTGGGGTCGCCGGTGTCCTGGGGGATCGTGTACGCCGGGTAGCGCAGGGTGGGCCAGGTCATCGCCACGGCGAGCGCCAGCGACGCGTAGGCGGCCAGGGCCCACTCGTGCAGCAGCGCACGCCCGGTGCCCCGGAGCACCCGGCGCAGCCGGGTCGGCTTCTCCTCCTCCGTCGCCGGGCTGAACCTGGCGAAGGCGTCGTCCTCGACCGGCTCCGGTTCGGGTGCGGCGTGACGAGGGGCAACCGGTTCCTTGACGGCGGTCGGCTCCTTGGCGGGCGCGGCGTCGGTCCCGTTCACAGGTTCCCCTCTACTGGTGTGCGCGCAGGTACGCGATGTCGGCGGACTGACCCTCCGCCCCGCCGGGCGTCTCCACCACGGCGGGCGCGCCGGCGGCGCGCACCACGGCGGCCACCAGCTCGGGGTCGATCATCCCGGGTTCAACGTTCTTGACTGTCAGATTGTCGTGCCGATCGCGGCCGGAGTCGAATCCGTCTCGCGATCCGTTCGCATGCACGAGGTCGATCCGTCCGGTGATGGACTTCACCCGGTCCACGATGTCGAGCAGCTTCTCCCCGCCCGCGTGTGCGTGGCAGGTGTCCAGGCAGAAGCCCACGCCGAACTCGCCGACCGCGTCCCAGAGCCGGGCCAGCTCGTCGAAGCGCCGGGCGCAGGCGTTGTCGCCGCCGGCGGTGTTCTCGATCAGGACCCGGGTCGGCAGGCCGCCGTCGTCCTGCGCCTTCTGCAGCGCCTTGCGCCAGTTGTCGATGCCGACCGCGATGTCCTCGCCCTTGTTGACGTGACCGCCGTGCACGATGAGGCCGCTGGCGCCGACCGTGGCGGCCGCGGCGGCGTGCTGGCCGAGCAGCTTGCGGCTGGGGATGCGGATCCGGTTGTTCGTCGATGCGAGATTGAGCACATAAGGGGCGTGTACGAAGATCTCCACCGAACTGGCCCGCAGCGCCTCGGCGTCCGGGCGGATCACCGGGGCCTTCCAGCCCTGTGGATCGGCGAGGAAGAACTGCACGACATCGGCGTTTCGCGCGGTCGCCTCAGCTAGTGGATCTTCATAATCGACGTGAGCCCCGATAAGCATTCGACCAGTATTACCGCTCCGCTCCGCACGCGCTCGGGTCGCATGCGCAACCGGAGCCGGTTTGTTGCGTTGATTTCTATGCCGCACCGTGCTCCCCCAGCCGGGGACCTTGCGGGGCGTGCCTCCTCGCCCCCCGCGAGGCGACCGGATCCGGGGCGCACGCCCCAGGGGGAGATGCGCTCATGTCGTACGCCATTCGTCGGCGAGCCGCGGCCTTCGCGGCGGCCGGCCTTCTCGCGGGCCTGCCGCTGCTCGCCGCCAGCCCGGCCGGAGCCGCGGAGCCCGAGGCGGCGCCCGGCGTCAGCTTCAGCGGCGGCGGACTCGGCCTGCTGCTGTGCGGCTCCAAGCCGGCCACCACGAAGATCACCGTCGCCGCCGAGGCGAAGGTGCGCCTCACCAACGGCCTGGGCCAGGGCGCCACGCTGAAGATCGACGGCAAGGACAGCGCGGAGGTCGCCGACGGCGAGACGGTGGAGGTCCAGTTCCACCGGGGGCCGGTCAAGGTGGCCATGGTGCCCGAATGCCTGCTGAACCTGAACCCGACCTTCGAGCCGCTGACGGTCGAGGTCGTCAACCGCTCGACGTCGACCCCGTCGAGCAGCAGTTCCAGCAGCAGCGGGCAGGGCAGCGGGTCGACGCCGAGCCGCAAGCCGTCCGCCAAGCCCAGCCCGACCAAGGGGGCGAGCCAGCCGAGCGCGAGCCGGCGGACCAGCCCCGGTGGTGCGTCGGGGAACGGTGACCAGACGGTGAACGTGCCGGAGCCCGACGGGACCCTCTTCCCGGACCCGGACCCGGAGACCGAGCCCCAGTCCAAGTCCGAGCCCGCGCCCGACGCGTCCTCGGACGTGACGGTGGTCGGCCAGGACCCGGATAAGATCAACTTGGACAGCGTGTCGAGGAACTCGCCTGATAAGGGTCCAATCGGACTTCTTGCAATTATCGCGACAGTGTGTGTCGTTGGTGTTGCAGCCGGGGCAATACGCGCTATTATCGCTCAGCGAGCAACTCGGGCAGAGTTCGCGTAAAATATTAAATACTCCGCGGAGCGCTTCTCTCCAACATCGTCGGTGTGGTCGTTCCTCCCCAGGTCCCACCCAGCAGTTCGGATAGGGCGCTCCGCGGTCCTCCTCAACGAGACGCGGCCACCGCAACGGTGGCCGCGTCTCGCCGTCTGTCCACATCCCGACGCCCCTCCGGGGGGCGATCGACCGTGGTGGGGACGGCGACGCCGAGGGTGGGCGGCCGGCCAGGTAACATGGTCGGGTTCCGTGTGCCGCGGGCCTATCCCGCGGCATTCGCATGGGACGACGCAGACCTCCTGCTACGGACAGTCCGTAGCCGAAGAGGCCGGTCACCGGTCTCGCCAAGCCCATAGGAGGTGAGTACGTCTTGCGTCACTACGAAGTAATGGTGATCCTCGACCCCAGTCTCGAGGAGCGCACCGTCGCCCCGTCGCTCGACACGTACCTCAACGTGATCCGTACGTCGGGTGGTTCGGTCGAGAAGCTCGATGTGTGGGGCCGTCGCCGGCTCTCGTTCGAGATCAACAAGAAGGCCGAGGGCATCTACGCCGTCATCGACCTGCAGGCCACGCCTGCGGCCGTTGCCGAGCTGGACCGCCAGCTGCGACTCAACGAGTCCGTGCTGCGCACCAAGGTCATCCGTCCGGAAGTCCGCTGACTTCCTGACACCCGCGACGCCCGGACCACTTCACGTGTGCTGTCGCATCCCTGTGGGAACCTTTGCGGCAGAACATATGTGAACCGAGGAGAAGGTCATGGCTGGAGAAACCACCATCACGGTCATCGGCAATCTTGTCGACGACCCTGAGCTGCGCTTCACCCCGTCGGGTGCGGCAGTGGCGAAGTTCCGTCTCGCTTCGACCCCCCGCACGCTGGACCGCGCGTCCGGCGAGTGGAAGGACGGCGAGCCGCTCTTCCTGTCCTGCAACATGTGGCGGCAGATGGCGGAGAACGTAGCCGAGTCGCTGCAGAAGGGCTCCCGCGTCATCGTCTCCGGACGGCTGCGTCAGCGGTCGTACGAGACGAAGGAGGGCGAGAAGCGCACGGTCTACGAGCTGGAAGTCGACGAGATCGGCCCGTCGCTGCGGTATGCCACGGCGAAGGTGCAGAAGATGTCGCGTTCCGGCGGCGGAGGCGGTGGGGGCTACGGCTCCGGCTCCAGCGGCGGCGGCAACAGCTCCGGCGGCGGAGGCTTCTCCGACGACCCGTGGGCGACGGCTGCTCCCGCAGGCGGTTCGGGTGGCAATTTCGACGACGAGCCACCGTTCTGACAGGTGACCGTGCACGGTCCCCGGTCAGTGGAAACAGACTGAGGTAGAGATCATGGCGAAGGCTGCGGCCCTGCGCAAACCGAAGAAGAAGGTGAACCCGCTCGACAAGGAGGGGATCACCTACATCGACTACAAGGACACCGCGCTGCTGCGCAAGTTCATCTCCGACCGCGGCAAGATCCGCGCTCGGCGGGTGACCGGCGTGACCACGCAGCAGCAGCGGCAGATCGCTCGGGCGGTCAAGAACGCCCGCGAGATGGCGCTCCTGCCGTACACCACCACCGGTCGCTGAGAGGAGGGCACCTGATGAAGATCATTCTGACGCACGAGGTGTCCGGTCTCGGCACCCCCGGCGACATCGTTGAGGTCAAGGACGGCTTCGGCCGTAACTACCTGCTCCCCCAGGGTTTCGCGATCCTGTGGACCAAGGGCGCGGAGAAGCAGGTCGAGTCGATCAAGCGGGCCCGCGGGGCTCGTGAGGTCCGCGACCTGGGTCACGCCAACGAGATCAAGTCGCAGCTCGAGGGCCTGAAGGTCACCCTGTCGGCGCGTGCCGGCCAGGGCGGCCGTCTGTTCGGCTCCGTGACCGCGAACGAGGTCGCCGAGGCGGTCAAGACCGCGGGCGGTCCGGCGCTGGACAAGCGCAAGATCGAGCTGCCGGCCGCGATCAAGTCGACCGGTGGCTACACGGTGCAGATCAAGCTGCACCCGGACGTGACTGCCAAGTTCAACCTGAACGTGGTCGCCTCCAAGTAAGGCACTCGCAACACAGGGAAGGCCCCGGACCACTCGGTCCGGGGCCTTCCGCCGTTCACGTGTGGCGACCGGCGAGGCGGTCGCCATCGTTCAGGAAAGTCGCTGCGCGGTGCGGATGAGCTCGGCGAGGTCGTCAACCGGGCGCTCGTCCAGGCGGCCTGCCGCCTCGTCGGCGATCTTCGCGAGGTCGGTCAGGTTCACGTCCCGGGCCCCGTCACCCCCGCGCAGCGCGACGGCGAAGAAGGCAGCCGCGTAGCAGACGCGCAGCCGCACGTCGGCGCCGGTGAAGTCCCCGGACAGGTCGCCGACCGCGATCGACTCGTACGTCTCGGACGGCTGCTTCGTGCTCGGGTCCAGCCAGCGCACCCGCACCTCCGCCACCCGGCCGCTCGCCTCGGGCTTCAGCCGCACCAGGTAGAGGGCGGTCACCGCGTGGCCGGGGCCGACCTCGCCGCCGTCGACGTGGTCGTTGCGGAAGTTCTCGTCGGCGACCTGGCGGTTCTCGTATCCGATGAGTTCGTAGGACGCGACGGTCTTGGTGTCGAACTGGACCTGCGCCTTGGCGTCCATCGCGCGCAGCGCCAGCGTGGCGGGGAGCTTGTGCACGAAGACGTCCCGCGCCTGGCGGCGCTCGGAGACGTACACCACGAAGCCGTCGCCGCGGTCGGCCAGCTGCTCCATCAGGTCGTCGCCGTAGTCGCTGCCGACGCCCACGCCCAGCAGCGCGATCTCCTTGTCGGCCTCCTCGCGGACCCGCCGCAGCATGCGGTCGGGGTCGGTGGTGCCGGTGTTGGCGAGGCCGTCGGAGAGCAGGATGACCCGGTTGCTGTAGCCCTCGCGGAAGCCGTCACGGGCGGTCTCATATCCGGCGACCAGGCCGTTGTTGAGGTTGGTGCTGCCGCCGACCCGCACCGAGTCGATGGCGGCGTGCAGCGCCTTCTTCTCGGTCACCCGGGTCATCTTGCGGATCACCCTGGCCTGGTCGTTGAACGTCACGATGGCGACCGCGTCGGTGGGCCGCAGCTGGTCGACGAGCGTGTGCAGGGCGTCCTGCACCAGGCCGAGGCGGTCGGGGTCGTCCATCGAGCCGGACACGTCGATGACGAAGGTGAGCGCGGCGTCCTTGCGCTGCTCGCTGTCCTCACCGCGGGTCTGCAGGCCGATCCGCAGCAGCCGGGTCTCCCGGGACGCCTCGTGCGAGGCGGGCAGCCGCGACCCGTCCACGTGCACGGCGAAACCGTCGCCCTTCGGCTGCGGGTAGTGCTGGTCGAACGAGTTGACGAACTCCTCCGGGCGCACGGTGTCCGGGTCGGGACGCCGGCCGTCGCGCAGCCGCCCGGCGGCGTAGCCGTACGAGGCGGTGTCGACGTCGAGGGCGAAGGTGGACAGGTCGTCCCGCGAGGGGCGTTGCGGGCCCGTCTCGTTCTGCGCGCCGTCAGCATTGCCGGGTGGGCGTGGGGCGCTGTCCGGTGCGTCGGCGGAGCTGCAGCCCGCCAGGGCGACCAGGGTGCAGAACACGACCGCGGCGCTCTTCAGTCTCATCGGGACCTCCCGTGAAGCCGGTCCGGGCCGGATGATTCCGGCCGGGTCGGATACCGGACTTCATGGGAAGCGCATTGATGATCGTTTACCGCTTCCGTGGCGCACCTGAGACGAAAGCGGAACCGGCCGTGACCAAACCGAGCGCTCGCCGTGATCTGGCGAGAATGCCTCAGATGATGCTGAGCAGGACAGTGGTCGCGCCGCCGGCCACCACGGCCGAGCAGAAGCCGATGGTGGCCGCGCGCCAGCTGTCGCTCGCCCAGCGGAGCACCGCCGCCATGGCGAGGGCGCCGAGCAGCGCCAGGCCCCAGCGGGGGGACCCGGCGATGAGATCGCCGAGGGCCGCCGAGCGCGCCGACTCGCAGCCGCCCAGGCCTGCCGCGACGCAGGCGGCGTCGGACTCGCCGGACAGCAGCAGCGCCCGCACGATCAGCACCAGCAGCGGCACGGCGTAGAAGCCGGACGCCCACAGCAGGGCGGTCCAGTAGTCGCGCTCGGTGCGGGGTGGCTCGTCGTAGCGCGTCTCGTGACCGGCGTAGACCTCCGGCGGCCGGAGGTTCGCGAGGTTGTCGGGCCACCGGTCGTCGTAGCTGTCGTAGCTCTCGGCGCTGACATAGGTGTGGAAACCGGCGTCGGCGGCCGGGTCGTGGTCGGTGGCCGAGCCGTAGTCGATCGCCTGGCCGTAGTCGGCGGGACCGTGGTCGTCGGGCGTGCCGTAGCGGTCGGCGGCGTTGCGCTGCCGGGGCACGGCGGGGTCCGCCCAGCCGCCCGCCCTGATGTTCGGTGCGGCGGGCTGCTGCGCTCCCCAACCGTCGCCCTGCGCCGACCAATCCGGATATCCCACGGGGGGAGCCTGGCGGAGACCGATATCCGAAGCAATCCCCCGAACCGGCGAGAATAGGCGGCTGGCGATCTTATGACCTGCGCCACGCCGGGCGAAAAATCTTGGAAAGAATCTTGTTTGCACAGCCTGTGTGGATCGAAATAGCAGGTCAGCGCGTTATCCACAGGGTGTGGGGGAAAGTTGTCCACACCCTGTGCACAGGGTCCCCCACAGCCTGGGGCGGGTTGTCCACAGGTTGCCCCCAGCCTCGTCCCCACGGGTGTTTGTGCCGGGTGATTCACGCGCCTAGGGTCAATCGAATCGGGTTGTGAGGGAGGCGCCGTGACATCGGTCGGGGACGGCGTACGCGGGCAGTTCACCGCGGTCCAGGCAGCCCCGGCGGCCGAGCAGGTGCCCTTCGAGAAGACTCCCCCGCAGGACGTGGCCGCGGAGCAGTGCGTGCTCGGCGGCATGATGCTCTCCAAGGACGCCATCGCGGACGTGGTCGAGATCCTGCGGGCGAACGACTTCTACCGCCCCGCCCACTCCACCATCTTCGACGCCGTGCTCGGCCTCTACGGCCGCGGTGAGCCCGCCGACGCGATCACCGTCGCGGCGGTGCTGGAGAGCGCCGGCGACCTGGCCCGCATCGGCGGCGCGCCGTACCTGCACACGCTCATCTCGACGGTGCCGACCGCGGCCAACGCCTCCTACTACGCCCGCATCGTCAGCGAGCGCGCCGTGCTGCGCCGCCTGGTCGAGGCCGGCACGAAGATCGTGCAACTGGGCTACGGCTCCGCAGCCGGCTCCGGCCGCGACGTCGACGACGTGGTGGACCTGGCCCAGCAGGCCATCTACGACGTGACCGAGCGCCGGGTCAGCGAGGACTTCGCCATCCTCGCCGACATGATCCAGCCGACGCTGGACGAGATCGAGGCGGTGGGCGCCGCGGACGGCAGCATGCGCGGCGTGCCGACCGGCTTCAGCGACCTGGACCGCCTGCTCAGCGGCCTGCAGCCGGGCCAATTGATCATTGTTGCTGGAAGACCTGGTTTGGGCAAGTCAACGGCATCTATGGATTTTGCCCGCCACGCTGCGGTTAGAGCGGATATGGCCAGCGCCATCTTCTCGCTGGAAATGTCGAAGACCGAGATCGTGATGCGTCTGCTGTCGGCCGAGGCGCGGGTGCCCCTGCACGTGCTGCGCTCCGGGCAGCTGTCCGACGACGACTGGACCAAGCTCGCCCGCTGCATGGGCGAGATCTCCGAGGCGCCGATCTTCGTCGACGACACGCCGAACATGAACCTGATGGAGATCCGGGCCAAGGCGCGCCGCCTCAAGCAGCGGCACAACCTGAAGCTGATTGTCGTCGACTATCTCCAGCTGATGAGCTCGCCGAAGAAGACCGAGAGCCGCCAGCAGGAGGTCTCCGAGCTGTCGCGTGGCCTGAAGCTGCTGGCCAAGGAGGTCGAGTGCCCGGTGATCGCGGTCAGCCAGCTGAACCGTGGCCCCGAGCAGCGCACCGACAAGCGGCCGCAGCTGTCCGACCTGCGTGAGTCCGGCTCGATCGAGCAGGACGCCGACGTCGTGATCCTGCTGCACCGCGACGACTACTACGACAAGGAGTCGCCGCGCGCGGGCGAGGCCGACTTCATCGTGGCCAAGCACCGTAACGGCCCCACCGACACCATCACGGTCGCCGCGCAGCTGCACTTCTCGCGCTTCGTGGACATGGCGATCTGACCGCAGGCCGGTAGACGTGCGCAGGCAGTGGGACGTGCTCGCGGTGATCTCCGCGGGCGGCGTGCTGGGCGCGCTGGCCCGCTACGCGGTGAGCCGGACGCTGCCGGCCTCCCCCACCGGGTTCCCGTGGGGGATCTTTCTGGTCAACGTCAGCGGCTGCCTGCTCATCGGGGTGCTGATGGCACTGGTCGCGCACGTGCGGCCCGGGCGGCGGCTGCTACGTCCCTTCCTCGGCACCGGCGTGCTGGGCGGGTACACCACCTTCTCCGCCTATACCGTCGACATCGTGCGGTTGGCGGACGCCGGAGCGGTCGCGGTCGCGGCGGCGTACCTGGTGGGCACGCTGCTGGTCGCGCTGCCGGCGGTGTACGGCGGGATGGTGGTGACCAGATGGCTGGTACGACGGTGAACGGCCTGCGACTGACGATCCTGGTCGGCGAGGGTGACCGGTGGCGGCACCGCCCCATGTACACCGAGATCGTGCACCGGGCCCACGCGGCCGGACTGGCGGGCGCGTCGGTGCTGCGCGGCGTCGAGGGGTTCGGCACGCACTCGCGCATCCATACCGACCGGTTGCTGTCGCTGGCCGAGGAGCTGCCCATGATGGTCGTCATCGTGGACGCGGAGGAACGGGTCCGCGGCTTCCTGCCGCAGCTCGCCGAACTCAGCCTGGAGGGCCTGGTCATGCTGGACCCGGTCGAGGTGGTGCGGTGACCGCGCCGCCGGAGGTCCTGTGGTGACCGTCCTGCTGGTGGCGCTCGGCGCGGCGGTCGGCGCGCCGCTGCGCTACCTGGTGGACCGGGCGGTGCAGGCGCGGCACGACGCGGTCTTCCCGTGGGGCACGCTGACCGTGAACGTGGCCGGTTCGTTCGTGCTCGGCCTGCTGGCCGGCGGCGCGCTGGCCGGGGCGGTGCCGGGCAGCGTGACGGTGCTGCTGGGCACCGGGTTCTGCGGCGCGCTGACGACCTACTCCACCTTCGGGTACGAGACGGTCAAGCTCGTCGAGACGGGCAGCTTCGGCCAGGCCTTCGCCAACGTCGCCGTCAGCGTGGCGGCCGGGCTGGCCGCCGCCGCGACGGGATACGCCCTGATCGCCTGAACCGGCTCAGCTCCGCCCTGGGTGATCATGAAGTTGTTCCTCCGACACGCCGTCGAGCCGTGCCATGGGTTCATGATCAACGCGAGGGGGTGGGCGGAGGGGGAGGGACCAGAGGGCGAGGGCGGCGGGATAGAGGAGGTAGCCGAAGCGGGTGGCGGGCATCAGGATGATGGCCGCGAGCAGGCCGGTGGCGGCGATCAGGGCTGCCGAGCCGGCGTCGTGTGGCGGTCGGCGCAGCAGCCACAGGCCGATGGCCAGACCGGCGAGCACGAGCAGGGTCAGCGCGACGAGCCGTCCGCCCGGGACGTGCTGGGCGATCAGGTAGCCGAGCAGGGGTGATGCGGCAGGGCTGGTGACCAGGCCATGGCCGGTCGGGAAGCGGATCACGTTCTCGACGAACGCGTCCGGGGCCACCAGCATCGGCGGGACCAGCACCAGCACCGGCAGGCCGGCCGCGCCCACGGCGTAGCGGCCGCCGGCCCGGCGGACCAGGGCGTACCCGCCCAGCGCCAGCGCGACAGGCCAGGCCAACAGCTTCATGGACGCCGCGGCGCCGATCGCCAAGCCCGCCCAGCCGAACCGGTCCCGGGCGGCGAGCGCGAACGCCAGCAGGCACAGCGCCAGCACCGGCAGGTCGTCGCCGCCGGTGGCCAGGGTCAGCGCGCACAGCGGCAGCACGGTCGCGGCCTGCACGGCGCGCACCAGCAGCGCGTCGCGGGCTGCGGTGCCGTCGCGCAGCAGCCGCGCCGCGAGCGCCAGGACGACCGCGGTGACCAGCGCGAACCAGATCCGGGCGTCGGTCCACCAGACGTCGCCGAAGACCGCGCGGGGCAGGCCGAACACCGACATGCCCGGCTGGTACGGCGTGTATCCGAGCAGCGGGTCCGGCAGCGCGGCGATGCCGTCGCGCCCCAGGTAGGGCGTACCGCTGTCGAGCAGCAGTCGCGCCGACTGCTCGACGACGTGCACCTCCTCCTGCGCCGCCCGCTCATCCCGCCCGCCCGCTCCGCGGCCTGCCCGACGAGCGGCACCAGCACGACCGCGATCCACGCCCCGGCCGTCACCCCTGCGCGCGCGACGGGCGTGGCGGCCTGGCGGCGGAGGATGAGCTGGACGAGGACCGCGAGGGTCGCGGCGGCGTAACCCCAGACGGCGACGGCCCCCCAGGCGCGGTGGGAGGTGAGCGTGGAGCCGATCGTGAGCCAGGCGAACAGCGCGGACAGGGCGTACAGGCCCAGGTCGGCGGCGAGGCCGTCCGCGGCGCGGTCGATCCGGCGCCAGCTGCGGCCGGGTGCGCTGCTCACGCCGTCGCCTCGGGGAAAGGCGCGCCGTCCCGCGCCGCCGTGCCGATGATCCGCTCGCTCATGCGGACGAGTCTTACACCCGCTCGCCGCCGGTCGTGCCGGTGGTGCCGGAGGACCGGGCGGTCCGGCCGGGCGTGCGCTTGGCCGGCATCCGCACCACCGCGGCCGGGTCGTGCAGCGGTTCGGCCAGCCGGACCGGGCCGTCGTCGGCGCTGATCAGGGCGACGACCTCTTCGATCGGCATCGGCTTGGCGAACAGGTGCCCCTGCCCGGCGGTGCAGCCCAGGTCCCAGAGCATGCGCCGCTGGCTGTCACGCTCCACGCCCTCGGCGACCACCAGCAGGTCGAGGTGGCGACCGAGTTCCAGGTGCGAGCGGACCACGGCGGCGGCGCTGGGGGTGTTCTCCATCTGCGTCACGAACGAGCGGTCGATCTTCAGCTCCTTCGCGGGCACCCGGGACAGCACGGACAGCGAGGAGTATCCGGTGCCGAAGTCGTCCAGCGCGATCATGCAGCCCAGCTCGGCCAGCTCGGCCAGCACCTTGTCCACGATGTCCAGCTGGCTGACGGTGTGCGACTCGGTCAGCTCCAGCACCAGCGCGTCGCCGGGCAGGCCGTGGTCGTCCAGCCGCCGGGTGACCAGCGCGGGCAGCCGGCGGTCGAGCAGGCTGCGGGGTGAGATGTTCACCGCGACCGGCCACCGGCAGCCCAGCTCGCGCCAGCGCGCCGCGCCCGCCAGGGCCTGGTCGAGCACGGCGTCGGTGAACGCGGTGAGCAGGCCCGACCGCTCGATGGAGCCGAGGAAGCTGCGCGGGTCGACCATGCCCTTGTCCGGGTGCTGCCAGCGGGCCAGCGCCTCGGCGCTGATCGGCTCACCGCTGGCCAGGTCGACGATGGGCTGGAACTGGAGGATGAACTCCTTCTCCGCCACCGCCCGCGGCAGCATGCCGCCGACGACGAGCCGGGCCCGGTCGGCGGTGTCGTTGTCCGGGGCGTACGCGGCGACCGAGCGCCCGGTGCGCTTGGCCTGATACATCGCGATGTCGGCGCGGCGCAGCAGCTCCACGAAGCCGCTCTCGCTGGGCCCGGTGGCCACCCCGGCGCTGGCCGACACGACCAGCGGCATGCCGTCGACGTCGACCGGTTCGTGCAGCGTGGAGAGCAGGTGCTCGGCCTGGTAGAGGGCGAGCGCGGGGGCGGGCAGGTTCCGCAGCAGCACTGCGAACTCGTCGCCGCCGAGCCGGGTGACCAGCGCCTCCTGGCCCGCGGCCGCGGACAGCCGCTGCGCCACGGCGATCAGCACCTGGTCGCCCGCGGCGTGGCCGAGAGCGTCGTTGACGTCCTTGAAATGGTTGAGGTCCAGCACCACCAACGCGGTCACCCCGCGCCCGCCGCGCCGCCGGTCGAGGGCGTCCTCGGTCTCCAGTTGCAGCCGCCGCCGGTTGGGCAGCCCGGTGAGCAGGTCGTGGGTGGCGTCGTGCTGGTGCTGCCCGGCCAGGTGCTCAAGCTGGGCGTACGAGGTGGCGTTGCGGATCGCGGTGCACAGCGCGCCGGCGAACGCCCGCAGCGTGAACTGCTCCCGCTCGGAGAGCGCCACCGGCGACAGGAAGCACAGCCGCAGCTCGCCGACGTTCTCGCCGTCGTTGTCCCCGACCAGCGACACGACAGCCGTGGTCTTCGGATCGATCGCGCCCTGGTCGATCGGGCCCTGGTAGGTGATGGCGCTGTGGGTGCCGCGAACCAGCTGTTGCGCCCCGTCGAGCCACACCTCGACCTCGACCCGGTCGGCGGCGAACAGGCGGGCGCCGTTGCGGACCGCGTTGTGCAGCACGGTCTCCATCTGCACCACGTTCATGGCGTCGGTCGCCTCGGCGAGCTGCTGCCAGGCCATGCGCTCGGCCCGGGCCCGGAGCTTGCCGCGGTAGGTCAGCTGCAGGCTGAGCACGATCGCAGGGATGGCGATGAGCAGCTGCGGTTCGCGCGCCAGCACTGCCAGCGCCAGCACGGCGACGGCGAAGCGCACGATGCCCGCGCCCAGCCGGAGGTCGAGGTCGGCCAGGAAACGGTCTCGTGCGCTGGTGCGGGTGGCGATCGCGATGACCGGGATGACCAGGAGTTCGTCGGCCAGGAAGACCGCGGCGTAGGCCAGCGCCAGCAGGTCGAGATGCGCCAGCGGGTTCTCGGCCATGCCGTCGCCGGTGGTCAGGATGAGCGCGGCGAGGCCGCAGGTGATGGTCTGTTTCGCCACCGCGAACACCGACTTGATCGGCGTCAGCCGGGTGACCGCCTTTTCGGCTGCGGTGCCCACCGCGGCGCAGATCACGGCCCACGGTGCGGGCAACAGCACGGCCGCGATCAGCAGGGCGGCGTCGGCCCAATGCACGGCCTGATGGGTGGAGCGGATGCGAACGTACACCTGCGCCAGCGAGGCGAGGACCACCAGCACGGCCAAGGCGCTGGCCCGCATGACGAGGTCGAAGGTGACCGGCATCCGCGTCGCGACGACGACGGCCGTCACGAGCGTGAGGCCCGCCACACACGCAACGAGACCGACGAGCAGGCGTAGCTGCTGGTCGGTCTGCTGCGAGGATGCTGTCTGGCCGGTCACATCGGACCTCTTCCGTCAGAGACAGATGGTCGTGAGTGCCGACAGCCTATGCGATTTTCAGATCCACTCGGTGGTACGCATCTGTGCCTCCTTCAGAAACTTCCCCGCGCTTGCCAAGTCCTGATGCAGAGCGTAGTTTCTGCACGGTCGATTTCTAGTAGTGGGTTCACATTTCAAATAACTAAGGCGATTTATCACGAATAGTGGTGAGTCGCCTACGCACTGTGTTCACTTCCAGTGTTCGCCCGTGAAGCAACTAGGCTCATGTCGTGACAGAAGGAACAGCTCCCTCCTCACCTCAACTGACTCATGTGGACGCCCGCGGGGAGGCCCGCATGGTCGACGTCGCGGGCAAAGAGATCACGCTGCGTGTCGCCGTCGCGGCGGGGCGCGTGGTCACCACGCGTGACGTGCTCGATCTGCTGCGCGGGCAGGGCGTGCCGAAGGGCGACGCACTCGGCGTGGCCCGGCTCGCCGGCATCATGGCCGCCAAGCGCACTCCCGATCTCATCCCGCTCTGCCATCCCATTGCCATCCACGGCGTCACCGTGGATCTCACCGTCACTGACGACGGTGTCGACATCCAGGCGACCGTCCGCACCGCTGACCGTACCGGTGTCGAGATGGAGGCTCTGACCAGCGTCGCCGCGGCCGGGCTGGCGCTCATTGACATGATCAAAGCGGTGGATCCCGCGGCGTCGATCGACGCCGTGCGGGTGCTGCGCAAGGAGGGCGGCAAGACCGGCCTCTGGGAGCGCGGAGCCATGCCCGCGGTTTCCCCTGCGGCTCCCGCGTCAAACACCGGTGCGCCCAAGGTCAGGGTCATCGTCGCCTCGACCCGGGCGGCGACCGGGGTGTACGAGGACCGGGGCGGCCCGCTGCTCGCGGACGGCCTGCGCGCGTTCGGCTGCGAGGTGGGTGAGGTCGTGGTGGTGCCCGACGGCGAGCCGGTGCGCGAGGCGCTGCGGGCCGCCCTGGCCGAACGGCCCGACGCCGTCGTCACCACGGGCGGCACCGGCATCAGCCCGACCGACCGCACGCCCGACATCACCCGGGACCTCATCGACTACGAGGTGCCCGGCATCGCCGACGCGGTGCGCGGCAGCGGCGCGACCCCGCTGGCGGCCCTGTCGCGCGGCGTCACCGGGGTGGCCGGGCGGACCCTCGTGGTCAACCTGCCCGGCTCGACCGGCGGGGTGCGCGACGGCGTCGCCGTGCTGGCGCAGGTGCTGCCGCACGCCGTGGAACAGCTGCGCGGCGCGGACCATCCGGCGTCGGCCGGCCCCGGTGCGCAGGGCTAGGGTCAAGGAGATGGGCGAGCGTGTCCGGTTCGATCCGGGTCATCCGGCGAGCGAGCGAGTAGGGCCAGGTCAAATGGACGATGAGCGAAGCGGGGAGGGAGCATGACCGCTCCTGAGGACTGGGTCTCGGCCCGCCGCGCGGTGCACGCCGCGGGCTGGCGGGCACAGCTCGCACCGGTCACCGTGCCGCTGGCCGAGGCCGACGGGCTGACCCTGGCCACCGCCCTGGCGCCGCGCAGCGACCTGCCCGCCTTCCCCACGTCGAGCGTCGACGGCTGGGCACTGCGCGGCCGCGGCCCGTGGCGAGTCACCGGCCGGGTGCTGGCCGGCAGTGTGCCCGCGCCGCTGTCCGGCGACGGCGTCGCCGTCGAGATCGCCACGGGGGCCATGGTGCCCGAGGGCACGGAGGCGATCCTGCGGGTCGAGCACTCCACCCGCAGCGGTGACCTGGTCGACGGCACGCCGAAGAGCGAGCAGGAGTGGCGGGTGCCGGGCGAGGAGGCCCGGGCCGGTGAGCCGCTGCTGCCCGCCGGCACGCCGGTCACCCCGGCGGTGATCGGGCTGGCCGCGTCCTGTGGCCACGACACGCTGCCGGTGCGTCCCGCGCCCCGGGCGGCGATGCTGGTCTTCGGCGATGAGCTGCTGACCGCCGGGCCGCCCGCCGACGGCCGCATCCGCGACGCGCTGGGCCCGTCCATCCCCGCCTACCTGCGACGGCTAGGGGTGGCCTGCGAGCCCGCCGCGGCACCGATCAAGGACACCCTGGACGCGCACGTCGCCGCGGTGCGGTCGGCGCTGGAGAGCGGCGTCGACCTGGTCTGCACCACCGGCGGCACCATGCACGGCCCCGTCGACCACCTGCACCCGGCCCTGGCCGAGCTGGGCGCGTCATATGTAGTCAACACGGTGGCGGTGCGCCCCGGCTTCCCGATGCTGGTCGCCGCGGTGCCGCACGGCGGGCGGACCCGCTTCGTCGCCGGGCTGCCCGGCAACCCGCAGTCGGCCGTGGTGGCCCTGGTGTCGCTGGTCGTCCCGCTGCTGGCGGGCCTGGCCGGCCGGCCCGAGCCGGCGCTGCCGCGGGTCACCCTCGGCGAGCCGGTGCCCGGCCGCGGCGACTACACCCATCTCGCGCTGGTCCGGATCGACCCCGTCGACGGGCTCGCCCGGCCGGTGTCCCATGTGGGCTCGGCGATGCTGCGCGGCCTGGCCGGCGCGCGCGGGTTCGCCGTCATCCCGCCCGGCGCCACCGGCCGCGCCGGCGACGCCGTCGAACTGGTGGAGGTCCCGTGAACCGGGTCGTGCTGGCCGAGCTCACCACCGAGCCGCTGGACGTGGCCGCGCACGAGGCCGCGGTGGCCGACGCGCGGGCCGGGGCGGTGGTCAGCTTCGCGGGCGTGGTCCGCGACCACGATCACGGCCGGTCGGTGGACACGCTCACCTACGAGTCGCACCCCAGCGCGGCCGAGGTGCTGCGCGAGGTGGCCCAGGAACTGGCCGACGACCCCGACGTCTACGCGGTGGCGGTGTCCCACCGGTACGGCCCGCTGAGGATCGGTGACGTCGCGCTCGCCGCCGCCGTCTCCACCGCGCACCGCGCGGCCGCCTTCACCGCCTGCGCGCGGCTGGTCGACCTGGTCAAGCAGCGCCTGCCCATCTGGAAGCACCAGACCTTCACCGACGGCACCGACGAGTGGGTCAACTGCCCGTGACGGCGCGCCCCCACGCGTTACCGGGGCCGAGACAGGCTGCAGAAAAGGCAAGCCGCCGCCTCCGTGGTGCTTGGAGGCGGCGGCTTGCCTGGAACTGCGTCAGTGATCGGTCGGCGCACCCGCGGTGGCCGAGGCCGGTTCGCCGCGGCGAGCCGGGACGACGGCCGGGCGGGCGACGGGCACCCGCAGCGGGGCGGCACCGCCGAACGCCGGCTCGGCGCCGGGCCGCGACGGCAGGGCCGCGACCAGCACGATGAGCGCGATGGCGAGCGAGTTCTCGGCCAGCATGCCGAACAGGCCGTCGGCGTAGTGCGACACCGCCGGGAGCTGGTGCTCGTACGGCCAGATCGGCGAGATCAGGAACAGCAGGTAGAGGGCTATCGCCGCACCCGCGTGCCGCGCGCCGACCAGCGCCGGGAACCAGATCGGCTCCCGCAGGCCCGGGGTGGACCGTCCGCGCGCCGCGAGCCCGCGACCTGCCGCCCGGCGGCGCAGCGCCTGGTCGGCGAGCGCGATGACGGCCGGCACGACCCAGACCAGGTGGTGCGTCCAGGAGATCGGGCTGACCACATTCGCGGTCAGGCCGACCAGGGTGAACGCGATCAGCTCGTCGCCCTCGGCATGGGCCGCGGCGGCACGGGTCAACCCGACCGCGAGCAGCACCAGCGCGAACGCGATCCAGAGCGGGCTGGGCGCGGTCGCGGTGTCGTACAGCCGCGACAGCAGCCCGGCCAGGGACTGGTTGGGCGTCATGTCCGCGACGCCGACCCGCTCCGTCTGGAAGATCACGCTCCCCCAGTACAGGGCGGACTCGTGCGGGACGGCGACCCAGGCGGCGGCGGTGGCGGCCAGGCCGGACAGCGTGGCCGTGAGCGCGGCCCGCCACTGCTTGCTGACCAGGAAGTACACGATGAACAGCGCGGGCGTCAGCTTGATCGCCATGGCGATGCCGACGCCGACGCCGGCCCAGCGCCAACCGCGGCGGAGCGCCACCAGGTCCGCCATGATCAGCGCGAACAGCAGCAGGTTCACCTGTCCGAAGCCGAGCGTCTCGCGCACCGGCTCGATGGCGGCGAACAGCGGCAGCGCGACCGCGACGGTCATCCAGCGCGGCCAGCCGCACCGGTCGGCGACCGGGATCAGCAGCGCGGCGAGCACCATACCCAGCGCGACCAGGCCGAAGACCATGTTGAACAGTCCCGCGGCGGATGGTGTCAGCGCCGCCATGGGCAGCATCAGCAGCGCCGCGAAGGGTGGGTAGGTGAACCCGAGCGTCGTGTCGGGCGCGATGAACTCGTACAGCTCGCCGCCGCCGCTCCACCAGACCACCGCGCCGTGATAGATCTTCATGTCGAAGAAGTCGTACCACCGTCCGAAGTTCTGCTCCGTCACCCAGGCGGCGTAGCAGATGGCGGCGACGATGCCGACCCGGACGAGCGTGCGACGATCCCACTGCGGGGATCTCCAGTCACGGATGAATCGGGGGCTCCTGGCGAGGCGGGGCAGACTGCGCACGCCGCGTGCCGGCATGGCGTCGCCACCTCCTTCAAGGGGTCGGGTCTCGGCATCGTCGCGCAGCGACGATCCGGAGCCGGGCCGTTCGTGTCTGCTGAGCAGCCTAGAACGGCGCACCACTCCAGTACCTCCCGTGTTACCCGACCGTGTCCGATCCCACACGACTTTGCGACATTTCTAGCTGGTTAACGCCGCCTGCGAAGTTAAGGTGATTGGCGTCACATCATCACCTCTGGCTGCGAAAACGCACCTTCGTATGGCGCAACGGCACACACGGGAACGAAGAAACGCCGATGTCCGGGCACCTCTCCGGTCGGATACCCGCATCAGCCGAGATGTAACTGAGTCGACGCCTTCTGCTGCGCCTTGCGCAGCGACTTGTGGGCGGACTTCTGCGCGTCGTGCACCGCCTTGCGGCCCCGCCAGCCGAGGCTGGGCGACCCGGCCGTGTCGACGGCAGCCAGGAGCAGGCCGGCCAGCAGGCCGAGATTCTTGGCGAAATGCACCATCTCGTTGTTGCGCGCCTCGGGGTTCTCGATGCGCCAGAACGGGTGGCCCACCAGCGTGGCGGGGATGAGAGTGCCGGCCAGCAGGGCCGCGGCGGGCCGGGGGGCGGTGCCGGTGGCCAGCATCGCGCCGGCCACGACCTGGACTCCGGCGTTGACCCGGACCAGGGTCTTGGTCTCCGTGGGCAGCCGCGGGTCGACCGCCTCCAGCAGCGGCACGACCTGCTCCGCGAGGGGCTCCGCCTTCACGGCGTACCGGTCGGGCTTCAGCAGCGCCTGCGCCCCAGCAGCGATGAACAGTCCACCGAGCAGAGCGCGCGCGACCCCTCGTACTGGTCTCATACCGCCATTATCAAGGACGTTCGCCCATGCATAGGACGAAATCCAAACCCTCCAACTCGCTGTCGAAGAAGTAGTGGTAGCGGTAGTCCTTCACGGCGGCGCACTCGCCCGTGTCACTCGTCGCGTCGAACCGCGCCAGCACTTCCAGCGCGCCGGGCGAGCATTCGGCCAGGACCAGGTCCGGATCCTTCTCCGTGCCCTGATTGGCCACGCAGTCACCCGGCTGGGCGAACCGCGCCGTGCGCGGCGGCCCGGAGGGGGTCGCGGTGGTGACGGGGATCGGCGGGGCCTCGGCGCCGAACGGGTTCGGGATGATCTTCAGTGCGACGAGCACACCAAGGAAGATCAGCAGCGATGCCGCCAGCAGCGCGATGCCGATGATCGCGGGGCCTCGGCCGCCCATGCGCGGCCGGGGTGGTGGCTGCACGATCGGCAGCAGCTCGGTCGGCTGCGCCAAGGGCTCGGACGGGTATCGGTCAGGGGTGTGCAAAGCGGTGCTCCGCGGGGACGAGATCGGGGTGCGTGCCAAGGTACCGTGCGCGACATGGCCGTCGACTCCTCCGTCACGATGTTGTCATTAGCCGTGGGGGCACTGTTCGGCGCGCTCACGCCGCGCACGGCATACCGGCTGTCGGTGACCTGGGGCGAGCCGGCGCTGGCCGGATGCGCCGAGTGCGGCGCGCCGTTCGCCGCCGGCACCGCCGGGTGGTGGCGGTTCGCGGCCCGGTGCGCCTCCTGCGGCGTACGCCAGGGACCGAGCCTGTGGTGGACCGTGCCGGTGGGGGCGCTCGCGGCCGGGCTGACCGCGACCAGCCTCGCCGGGCAGGGCTGGGTGCTGGTCGCCGGCGTCCTGCTGAGTGTCGTGGGCGTGCTGCTGGCCGCGATCGACCTCGCCGTGCAGCGGCTGCCCGACCCCATCGTGTGGCGGCTGGCCGTGGCCGTCGCCGGACTGCTGGCGCTCGCCGCCGCGACCGGCGGCAGCTGGGCGGCGTATGGCCGCGCCCTCGGCGGCGGTGCCGCCCTGCTGGCCGTGTTCGGCCTGATGGCACTGCTGACCGGCGGCCAGATCGGACTCGGCGACGCCAAGGTCGCCGGTGTGCTGGGCCTGCTGCTCGGCTGGTACGGCTGGGGCCCGGTGCTGCTCGGCGGCCTGCTGGCGCTGCTGCTGAACGGAGCCGTCGCCGTGGTGCTGCTGGTGCTGCGCCGGATCAGCTGGCGCGGCTCGCTCCCGATGGGACCTTCGATTCTCGCCGCTGCCCTGTTGACCGTCGTGGCGATCGGCCCGATGCTGCCCCCGGCGGCCTGAACAGGCATCCGTCTCACCCGGACGAACGAACCGCGGCCCGTGGTGTCGGCAACCCGACTCCGCGGCGGGGCCCATGGCGGCGGTTGTCAGGTGCGGTCCCGGCAGTGCCGCAGCGTGTCCCTTTCGCTCCTTTTCGAAGCCCTATCGCCTCGCCCGATCATCCGACCCGTGTCACGTGGGGTACGTCGCCTCCGGGCGGATGTCGGGCCCACGATCACGTTGAGTGTTCAACTGAACGCCAACCGAGGCCATCTTGATCGCGCCGTGAGCATGACGTGACAACTGAGTGACGGCCCGTAGCTCAGTGGGCAGGCTCCCAGTCGTCGGCCAAATAGGCCGGCATCCGTCGTGGACCGGCCCGCCTGGATGCGGATCGGCCGTAGCTGGGGGTGCACTCGCACATGCGCAAGCTCATCACCAAGGCCCAGACCGTTGTGGCCAACCGGGACCGTGGCGCCACCGCCGTCGAATACGCCCTGATCGTCTCCCTGATCGCGGTGGTCATCATCGTCGCGGTCCGGGCGCTCGGCGTCGACATCGACGCGGCTTTCGACGCCGTCACGGCCGCGATCTGAATCCCTGCAGCAGGGCCGGCCACGCCGCCGGTCCTGCTGTCACCTCCAGCGGAGAGTTACGAGGCAGCGATGACAAGGCGCGATCGCGGCGCAGCCGCGGTGGAGATGGCACTGGTACTGCCGATCCTCCTGCTGCTCGTCTTCGGCATCATCGACTTCGGGCGGATGCTCAGCACCCAAATCAAGATCACTGAAGCGGCCCGCGAGGGCGCGCGGGCCGCGACGATCCTGAACACCAGCACCGCCGCGCGGGCCCGAGTCGCCACCGTGCTCGGCACCACGCCGGTGACCGTGAGCGTCTCCGGCGGCAGCGCCCCTTGCGCCAATGCGGTCCCAGGCACCGACGCCACGGTGCGCGTCGACCACAGCTTCAATTTCGTCACGCCGATCTCCGCGATAGCAGCCCTGCTCGGCCGCGGCCCCAGCCCCGGCACGGTGCAGTTGAGCGCGACAGGAGTCATGCCATGCCGTTCCTGAAGTCACGCGCCGGCGCCGATCGGGACAGGGGCGCCGCGGCGACGATCGTCACCATCCTGCTGGCCGGCGGCGTGCTGCTGGGCATGACCGCCCTGGTCGTCGACGTGGGAAGGCTCTACGTCGAACGTGAGGACCTCCAGTCGGGGGCTGATGCCGCCGCCATGGCGGTCGCGCTCGACTGCGCGAAGCGGAACGACCCGGACCGTGATCGGGAATGCCGTGCCGCGGCCGGCACCGCACCTGGCTATGCCAACAACAATGCCGGTGACGGCACCAGCGGAGTCCGCCACGTCTGCGGCACCGACCCCCGGCTGCCCGGCTGTGCCGGCGGGGGGCAGGGCAATCTCACGGACTGCCTGGGGCAGCCGCCCGCGAACGCCACGTGGGTGGAGGTCCGGACGAGCACGCGGCTGCCGAGCGGCAGTTTCATCCTGCCTCCCAGCTTCGCCCAGACGCTGGCCGGCGGATACTCCGGCAGCACGGTGGAAGCGTGCGCCCGGGTCGGCTGGGGATCACCGAGCGGCGGCCTCGCCCTGACCTTCTGCCTGAGCGAGTGGACAGAAGGCACCGCGGGCGGGTACGCACCGGCTCCGCCGGCTGTCCCGGCCGCGTCGTTCGAGGTGGTGCTGAAGACCAAGGACCCCGGAAACGGCGGCGGAAACAACGGCGGCGGCAACGGCGGGGGTAACAACGGCGGCGGCAACGGCGGCGGCAACCACGGCGGCGGTGGACCGGCCGATCCCTGCCAGGCGGGCCCGTCCGGTGGCGATCTGCCCGGCGGCTTCGGCTGGACGGACACTCCGGACCGGGGTCTCTGCCGAACCGTCGTGACGGCAGTCGGCTCCTACACGGTCGAACCCGGCGCGAACGTGTCCCACGCGTGCGAGCAGGCGCTGCGCGACGCGCGGGCAAGTGGCCAGCCGGTCTCGATCCCGATCTTCAACCAGAACACCGGCACCGGCAACACCGGCTCGTACCGCATCGAAGGCTTCGCCGCCTTCGTGGTCACGGGTTGGGGCAACCTGCCCAACGGACTCCACAGTGCGGATTCCACCCTGACCGGCCGGGCCGCCAGCACCCTCTGCGACAACGGCGAGGACTGCATCTTCGGCTACTTCACCAACGCTCTCGTGCCGTGGGACGGCGAATTCGGATCCACGCCGAACCTCGGGGCGACCGTCATCAAGACCATCGGCTGAAACTCGAAGGACCTCTCTATGACCCGGCGCATTCTCGGTGTGGTGCTCGCTATCGTCCTGGCTGTCATCGGGACGGGCGCGGTGCTCCTCTACGTCAGCAAGACCCGCAGCTCGGTGGCGGAGGGCCAGACGGCGGTGACCGTCCTGGTGGCCAAGCAGCGCATCTCCGCCGGCACCAGCGGCGCGTCCATCAAGACCCGCGAGCTGTTCGACGAAGTCGTGATGCCGGCCGGCGCCCTGCCTGCCGACAGCCTGACCGCCCTGCCCGCCGAGCTCGACGAACTGGTGCTGACGCACGACGTCCAGCCCCGGCAGTTGCTGCTCAAGGGCATGTTCGGCGCGCCGACCACGCTCTCCGGCGGCATCGCGGTGCCGGAGAAGATGATGGCCGTCAGCCTGAAGATGGCGGTCGAGGAGGAGGTCGGCGGCTTCGTCCGGCCGGGTTCGCAGATCGCCGTCTTCAGCACGTACACGCTGGTGGACGAGCCCTACAAGAAGGTCGTCGGGGAGAACAACAAGGGCACCAAGCTGCTGCTTCCCCGCGTCGAGGTGCTGGCCGTCGGTGCGTACGGCGACGACGGTGTCACGTCCGCGCAGCGCAACGACGCCCCGGCCGAGGCCGGCAAGGTGACCCTGCTGGTGACCGTCGCGGTCACCCAGGAGCAGGCCGAGAAGCTGATCCACTCGGTGCGGATCGCGGAGCTCTACCTGGCCCTGCTCACCGACTCGTCGGAGACCCGCACGCAGCCCGGCACCGCCGTGGACAACCGCACCATCCTGCGCTGAGAGCCCTTCATGACGATCATCTACGAGCACGAGCACGGCCTCGCCCAGCAGCTGACCCTCCTGCTGGGCGAGGCGGTGGCGGTGCCGACCGCTGCGGATCTGGTGGAAAGGGTCAACTCCGACCGCGCCGAGCAGCTGGTCCTGTTCGGGCCGAGCACGCCGCTGGCGGAGGCGTTCGCCTTCGCGGACCAGTGCCGACTGCGGCGGCCCGAGCTCGGGGTCGTCCTGCTGCGTTCCTCCCTCGACGTCGCCGTGCTGGCCGATGCCCTGAAAGCGGGTGTGCGAGAAGTGGTCGATCCTTCAGATCATGCGGCGGTGCTGTCCGCGACGGCCCGGTCCCTGGACCTGTCCCGGCAGTTGCTCAGCCGGCCCACCGGCCGCGCCCCGGTGCCGGCCCAGGCGCCCCCGGCGGCCCCGGCCGCCCCGCCTGCGGCGGCAGTGCCGAGTGAGTCGGCCGAGAGCCAGGTCATCACCGTTTTCGCGGCCAAGGGCGGGTGCGGCAAGAGCACCGTCGCCACCAACCTGGCGATCACCCTGGCGCAGGGCACCAAGGCATCAGGGCCCCGCCGCGTATGCCTCATCGACCTCGATCTCGCCTTCGGCGACGTGGCGATCATGATGCAGTTGACACCCCAGCGGACGATCGCTGACGCGATCCCGGTGGCCGACCGGATCGACGAGACCGGGCTGCGCACCCTGCTCACCCGCTACCAGCATGGCGGCGCGGAGGTGGACGTGCTGCTGGCCCCGGTGCAGCCGGCAATCGCCGAGGAGGTGACCCGGGACCTCATCACCGAGATCATCCACCTGGCCCGGGACATGTACGACTTCGTCGTCATCGACACGGCGAGCGCGTTCACCGAGCAGATGCTGGCCGCGCTCGACGCCACGCACCACTACGTACTGGTCGCCACGCCGGAGTTGCCCTCGCTGAAGAACCTGCGAGTCACCCTCGACATGTTCGAGCTGCTGGACTACCGCCGCGAGGCCCGCACCGTCGTGCTGAACCGGGCCGACTCCAAGGTGGGCATCTCCATGGCCGAGGTGGAGAAGGTGATCCGGATGCCGATCACCGGGTTCATCCCCAGCAGTCGCGACGTGCCGCTGTCCGCCAACCGCGGTGTGCCGCTGGCCGCGGCTCAGCCGCAGCACGCGGTCAGCGTGGCCATCCGCGACCTGGCCGTCAAGCGATTCCTCGGCACCGCCGCACCCGCCAAGCGCGGGATGTTCGCTCGGAAGAAGGGCTGACCCGATGTCCCTGCAGGATCGTCTCGGACAGCGCACCACCGCGGTCGCCGGCGGCGGCGTGCTCAGCGAGCGGATCGGCAGCGCGAACGAGGCCTCCGGTGCCTCGGCCGCGCACGCCGCACCCGTGTCGGCCATGCCGGTCAGCGGCATCCAGTTCGGCCGCCGCAACACGCGGCGGGCGTACGACCCGCTGGCGGCCGTGCGCAAGCGCGCCCACCAGGCGCTGCTGGACCTGCTCGGGCCGCAGCTCTACGACACCGTGTCCGACGACGCCGAGCTGGAGCGGCGGGTCCGCGACGCGCTGCCCGAGGTGCTGTCGAAGGAGGAGGCCAACCTCACCGCCGGCGACCGGGCCACGGCATACCGGCAGATCCTCGACGAGATTCTGGGGCACGGGCCGATCGAGCCGATGCTGCGCGACCCGGAGATCACCGAGATCATGGTGAACGCCTGGGACCGCATCTACGTCGAACGGTTCGGCCACATCCACGCGGTGGACGCGGCGTTCATGGACGAGTCGCACCTGCGGCGCGTGATCGACAAGATCGTGTCCCGGGTCGGCCGGCGCGTCGACGAGTCCTCGCCCATGGTCGACGCGCGCCTGCCCGACGGCAGCCGGGTCAACGCCGTGGTGCCGCCGATCGCCCTGGACGGCGCCGCGCTGACGATCCGCAAGTTCGCCGCCGACCCGTACACGGTCGACGACCTGGTCAGATTCGGGACCATGAGCCCGCGCGTCGCCGAACTGCTGCGCGCCTGCGTGCAGGGCCGACTCGACATCCTGATCTCCGGTGGCACCGGCACCGGCAAGACCACCCTGCTGAACGTGATCTCCTCGTTCCTGCCGTCCGACGAGCGCATCATCACCATCGAGGACTCCGCCGAGCTGCGCCTGGCCCAGGAGCACGTGCTGCGGATGGAGTACCGCCCGCCGAACATCGAGGGCCGCGGTGAGGTCACCATCCGCGACCTGGTCCGCAACGCGCTCCGGATGCGGCCCGACCGCATCGTCGTCGGCGAGGTCCGCGACGGCGCCGCGCTGGACATGCTGCAGGCGATGAACACCGGCCACGACGGCTCGCTCACCACGGTGCACGCGAACACGCCCCGCGACTCGCTGGCCCGGCTCGAGACCATGGTGCTGATGGCGGGCATGGACCTGCCGGTCCGGGCCATCCGCGAGCAGATCGCCAGCGCCGTCGACGTGGTCGTGCAGCTCGCCCGGCTCCGCGACGGCACCCGCCGCATCACCCACATCACCGAGGTCACCGGGATGGAGGGCGACGTCATCACCATGCAGGACCTGTTCGCCTTCGACTACCGCGCCGGCCAGGACCAGTACGGCCGCCATCAGGGTGCGCTGACCAGCACCGGGCTGCGCCCGAGATTCGTGGATCAGCTCGCCGACCAGGGCATCGTCATCACCCCGGAACTCTTCGGGAGGGGCCAGTGAAGCGCCGATTCGGCTTCGGGGCGCTGTCCGCCACGGTCTTCGCCACGATGGTCTGGCTGGTCGCCACGCCCGCCGCGGCGGCGGATCCCGCGCTGAGCATCTCCGGCCTGCGCCAGGAGGCGGGACTGCTGGAGTTCTACCTGTCGGCACAGGACCTGCCGGCCGGCACCGCGTTCGACACGGTCGCGGTCAAGGCCGGCGACCGCACTTTCGAGGCCACGTCGACGCAGGTCGCCTCGGCGGAGACCACTGCGGCGCGGCGCGGCGTCGTGCTGGTGCTGGACACGTCGGGCTCCATGACCGGCGGTCCGATCGACGCCGCCCGGACCGCCGCGCGGCGCTACCTGGAGCTGATCCCGGCCGACGTCGAGATCGGCCTGGTGACCGCGGGCGCCCCGGCGACCGTGGCGCTCGCGCCGACGAAGGATCGCGCCGCCGCGAACCGGGCGGTCGACGCGCTGGCGGCGAAGGGCGAGACGGCCCTGTACGACGGCGTGCGGCTGGCGGCCGGCCTGATGAACAAGGGTGAGTGGGGGCAGCGGCGCATCGTCGCACTCTCCGACGGCGCCGACACCGCCTCGAAGGCCACGCTGGCGACGGCCCGGCAGGGGGCGGGTGCGGTTGCGGTCGACACGATCGCTTTCGCCACCCCGGACACCACGGCGGGCATCCTCGCGGGGCTGTCCACCGCCACCGGCGGCAGGGCGTTCACGGCGGCTGACGCCGCGGCGCTCGGCGCGGCCTTCGCCGAGGCGTCCGGCTCGTTCGCGGTGCAGCTGCTGGTGCGGGTGACCGTGCCGGCGGAGCTGTCGGGGCAGCAGCTGCGGCTCACGGTGGCGGCGGGTGGGGTGAGCACCGAGGTGCCCGTCGCCTTCGCCGTCGACACCCGCGCGGTCGGGCCGCTCGTCGGTGTGCCCGGCGGCGCGCCGGGTAACACCTGGTTGCTGGTGATCGGCGGGGTGGTCTTCGCCGGACTGCTGGGCACGGCCCTGCTCGTGGTGGGGCCGATGCTCTCCGCGTCCGACCGCCGGCGCCGCCTGTCACAGCTGGACCAGTTCGTCGCGCCGCGCCGCTCCGCCGCCCCGGTCGACGGCTCCAGCCAGGTCACCGCCGCCGCGCTGGCGCTGTCTGAGCAGGTGGTGAAGTCGGCGAACGTGGAAGGCCGGCTCGCGACGCAGCTCGACCGGGCAGGCATGCGGCTCCGGCCGCACGAGTGGCTGCTGCTGCGCGCGCTCGCCTGTGTGGTGGCCGCGGTGCTGATCGGCGTGATGCTGGCACCGCTGGCGGGTGTCGTGCTCGGCCCGCTCGTGGGCTGGCTGTTCACCTCGCTCTACCACCGCAATCGCGCCACGAAGCGGGTCGAGGCCTTCCGCGAGCTGATGCCGGAGGCGCTCCAGCTGATCGTCGGCTCGCTGCGGTCCGGCTTCTCGCTGACGCAGGCCATCGACGCGATGGCCCGCGAGCTGCCCGAGCCGATCGCGTCGGAGTTCGGCCGCGCGCTGGGCGAGGCACGCCTCGGCGTCGACATCGAGGACGCCCTGGACCGGGTCGCCGTGCGCATGCGCAGCAAGGACCTGGCCTGGGCGGTGGTCGCGATCCGGGTGCAGCGCGACATCGGCGGCAACCTGGCCGAGGTGTTGAGCACGACGGTCGAGACGATGCGGGAGCGCGAGGCGCTGTACCGCGAGGTGCGTTCGCTGTCGGCCGAGGGGCGCCTCAGCGCCTGGGTGCTGCTCGCGCTGCCGATCGGCGCCGGTGCGTTCATGTTCCTCAGCCGGGGGGAGTACGTCCGGCCCCTCTACACCGACATGCGCGGCATCGTGATGCTGGTGGTGGGTGTCCTCCTCCTGCTCACCGGCGGCTTCTGGCTGTCCCGCTTGATCAAGATCGAGGTGTGACCGTGGGCACGCAGCTGATTCTCAACGTCGGCATCGGAGCCATCTTCGCCGCCATCGCGCTTGCGGTGATCACGCTGGTGTCGGCCAGTATCGGCCGGGCCGGGGTCGCCAAGGCGCTGGAGACGATCGACACCGTCTACGCGCCGGGCAGCGCCGCAGCCGCCGAGGAGAAGCTCGGTGACCGGCTCCGGCCGGCGGCGCAGCAGATGTCGGCCCTGGGCCGGCTGCTGACACCCAGGGGTGCCGGCGCCCGGCTACAGCACTGGCTCGACTACGCCGGGAACCCGGTGGCCTGGCCGCCGGAGCGGATCGTCGAGATGCAGGGCCTCGGCCTGCTCGTCTTCGCCGCCCTGGGCGCGGCGGCGGCGCTGGCGCTGGACTTCGGGCCGGGGGCAGTCGTGGCGTGGGTGGTCGGCGGGGGCGCCCTGGGCTTCTGGGTGCCGTTCCTGGTCGTCTACGACCTGGGGGTACGCCGCCAGCAGGAGATCCGCCGCCGGCTTCCGGACGGGCTGGACCTGCTGACGCTGTCGGTCGAGGCCGGACTCGGCTTCGACGCCGCGCTGGCGCAGGTGGCCGTCACCATGCCCGGTGCCCTGTCCCGGGAATTCGCCCGGGTGCTGCAGGAGATGCAGATGGGCCAGCGCCGGTCCGCGGCGTTGCGGGCGCTCGCGGCGCGGACCACGGTCCGCGAACTCAAGACCGTCACCCTGGCCCTCGTCCAGGCCGGTGAGCTTGGCATCCCGATCGCGGGCGTGCTGCGGGAACAGGCGCGGCAGATGCGGGTCAAGCGCCGCCAGCTCGCCGAGGAGACAGCACGCAAGCTGCCGGTGAAGGTGCTCTTCCCGCTGATCTTCTGCTTGTTCCCTGCCCTGTTCATCGTCATCCTCGGGCCCGGCATCATCGGCATCATGGATGCCTTCTGACCCGGCCCGACCAGGGCCGGTCGGCTAGATGAGGTACAACCGGGCCGCGGCCTGCAGGGCCTGGGTCCGGTTGTGCACGCCCAGCTTGTCGTAGAGGCGTGCCACGTAGGTGCGCACCGTGGACTCGGTCAGCCGCATGCGCACCGCGATCGCGGCCAGGCTGCCACCGGTGTTCAGCTGCTGCAGTATCTGCTCCTCGCGCGGGCTGAGCGCGGTGGACCGGGTCCGGCGGCGCGCCATCGCCTCGGCGAGGTTGGGCGCGGTGAACGAGGCCGGGGCCACCGCGGCGTGCCGCACCGCCGACATCAACAGCTCGACCGGCGCGGAGCGGGGCAGGTATGCCGACAGCCCGGCCTGCAGCGCCTGCAGCAGCAGCCCGTCCTCGGCGGGGCCGGTGAGGACCAGCCCCAGTCGCGGCCGCGCGGCACGCAGCTCGGCGGCCAGCTGCAGCCCGCCCTCGCCGGGGACGGCCGCGTCGATGGTGACCACGTGCGGTTCCAGGTCACCGACCAGGTCGCGGGTCTCCTCGCCCGTGGCGGCCTGACCGACCAGGTCGATGTCTGTGTAGGTCGCGCAGGCGGCGCTGTATCCCAACCGCACCAGCGTGACGGGGTCAACCGTGATCAGCTTCACTGACAAGGGGTGCTCCTGGTGCCGCTGCGGACGCTTCCGTCCTACTGAGCGCCGCCAGGGCTCCCGGTGTCACTGGTCACGTCACCGAACTCGTTCGTTCGGACCGCACCCTTCGTCAGATCAGGCGAAGTTGCTGGTCACGGGGCCGTCGTGGGGTAAGGTCGCCGAGCTGCTCCAGCAGTCCCGCGTCGACCGCCGCCAGGAACGGCGTCGGCCGGCAGTCCCGCTCGCTGCCGTAGCGGACCCGCCGTGCCGCGTGGCTCAGGTAGAGCCGCCGCTGCGCCCGGGTGAGCCCGACGAAGAACAGCCGGCGCTCCTCGGCGACCTCCGCCTCGGTCGGCGCGGTGCCGGGGAAACGCAGCGGCAGCAGCCCGTCCTCGCACCCGGCCAGGAACACCACCGGGAACTCCAGGCCCTTGGCCGCGTGCAGGGTGAGCAGGGTGACCGCCTCCGCGCGCGGGTCCAGCGCGTCGACCTCCGCGCCGGTGGCGACCTCGCCCAGGAAGCGCTGCAGGTCCTGCCCGCAGCGCAGGGCGAGCGGGGTGAGCAGGTCCACCGCGGCCCACACCTCGTCCGGCTCGGGTGAGCCGCCGCCGAGCGCGGGCCGTTCGATGAGCACCTTCGCGGTCAGCTTCAGCCGGGCCGCCACGGAGCCGGTCAGCCCGGTGGCCAGGCGCAGCTCGGCCAGCAGGGTGTTGACCCCGGCCCGGCTGCGCAGCCGGTCGTGCGAGCGCTTCTGCACCGGCACGCCCGCCCGCGACAGCGCGTCCACGATCGCGGCGGCCTGCGCGTCGGTGCGGTACAGCACCGCGATGTCGTTGAACGAGACCGTCGTGCCGGTCACCCCGCGCACGTCGGCCTTCGTCCGGTGCGACACGCCGCCGACCAGCTCGTCGACCTTGCGGGCGATGAACGCGGCCTCGTCGGCGGGGCTGCTCGCGGCGTACTGCCCGATCAGCGCGGCCTCCGGGTCGACCTTCGCCGGGTCGAGGCGGCGGCCGGGCACCAGCGAACTGGGCGCGATCGCCTGCACCGCGGCGGCCAGGATCGGCGCGGACGAGCGGTAGTTGCGGGTCAGCCGGACCACCCGGGCGTCCACGAAGTCGCGGGAGAACTGCAGGAAGAACGAGACGTCCGCGCCGCGGAACGAGTAGATCGCCTGGTCCGGGTCGCCGATCGCGCACAGGTTGCCGTCGCTGGGCACCAGCAGCCGCAGCAGCGCGTACTGGTCCGGGTCGACGTCCTGGTACTCGTCGACGAACACCCACGGCCAGCGCGAACGCAGCTTGTCCTGCAGCGACGGCTGCGCCTTGAGCAGCGCCACCAGGCGCGGGATCAGCTCGTCGAGCAGCACGCCCTCGCCGCCCGGCTCGTCGGCGACGACCAGGTCGGGCTCCTGCTCGCGCAGCAGCGACAGGGCCAGCGCGTGGAACGTGGAGACGGTGACGTCCTCGGCGACCGGGCCGAGCAGCCCGCGCAGCCGGTGCCGCAGCTCCTCCGCGGCGCGCCGGGTGAACGTGATGGCCAGGCAGTCCTCGGGGTAGACGTTCATCTCCGCGCACAGGTATGCCAGCCGGTGGGTCAGCGTGCGGGTCTTGCCGGTGCCCGGTCCGGCGACGATCAGCAGCGGGCCGCCCGGGGCGGACGCGGCGACGCGCTGCATCGCGTCGAGACGGTCCAGCAGCCCGGTGCCGACCTCCTCCATCCCGGCCAGCATCGGCTCGAACGGCTCGTGCGGCGAGGGCTCCGGCGGCAGCGGCGGAGCGGAGACCGGCTTGGTGCGGCGTACCGCAGGCTTGCTCGCGGCCTGCTTTGGCGCACGGGCCTTGCGCGGCGCGGGTGTCACCGGCGCGGCGGGCAGGTCGAACAGCGTGTCGGCGGTGTCCTGCGGGCGCAGCTCGCCCGGCTCGAACAGCCGGATCACGCCGTACTCGCCGTCGTAGCCGGGCACCCGGTGCACCTGCCCGGCCCGCAACCGGCGCAGCGCCTCGCCGAGCAGCTCGCCGCCGGCGGCGGTGACCTCGGCCAGCGGCGCTTCCATGAGGATGGACAGCTCCGAGCCCAGTGCCGCGACCAGCCCGTTCACCCGTCCTTCGACGGTGCGGGTCTTCGGGCCGACACCCTCCAGCTCGCCGACGATCTCGGGCAGCTGGACCAGGTGGGTGACCGGGCGGGCGTTCGGCGCGGGCGTGCCGTCGGGCCGGTCGGCCAGCGCCTCGACCCGGGCCAGCACGCCGATGGTCAGCGGCCGCTCGCACACCGGGCAGATGCCGCCGGTCGCGCGGGACTCGGCCGGAGTCCAGTTGACGCCGCAGTCGCGGTGCCCGTCCCCGTGGTACTTGCCCTCCTCGGGGAAGAACTCGATCGTCCCGGCCAGGCCGGGCGCGCCCGCCAGCGCCGCCTTCAGCGCGAAGTAGTCCAGCGCGCAGTCGAACCGGGTCGCCTCCCGGGCCAGGGCCTGCGGCGAGTGCGCGTCCGAGTTCGAGACCAGGGTGTACCGGTCGAGACTGGACACCCGGTGGTTCATCGCCGGGTCGCTGGACAGGCCGGTCTCCACGGCGGTGATGTGCTCGGCGAGGTCGGCGTAGCAGTCGGCGATCGCGTCGAAGCCGGACTTGCTGCCCAGCGCGGAGAACCACGGCGTCCAGATGTGCGCGGGCACCAGGTAGGCGTCCGGGCTGGCCTCCAGGGTGATCTCCAGCAGGTCGCGGGAGTCCAGGCCCAGGATCGGCCGGCCGTCGCTGGCCAGGTTGCCGACCCGGCCGAGCCGGTCGCGGAAGCGCTGCGCGGCGTCGAGGTCCGGCAGGTAGATCAGGTGGTGCACCTTGCGGGTGCGGTCGCCCCGCTTGTAGATCGTGGAGATCTCCGAGCTGAGCATGAAGCGGGCCGGCTCCCCCGCCGCCAGGCGCGCGGGCAGCCGCTGCGCGACGTCCCGCTCGACCTCCGGCGACAGCCGGAACAGACCGGGCTCGGCCTCGCGCAACTGCTCGCGCAGGTGCTCGAACCAGGCGGGGTGGGTGACATCGCCGGTGCCGAGCAGGGCCACGCCCTTGCGCCGTGCCCACCAGGCCAACGTGGGCAGGTCGAGGTCCTTGCTGCACGCACGCGAGTACCGCGAGTGGATATGCAGATCAGCAGTCCAGACGGGGGGCACGCAGCATCCTGACATGCCCGGCCCGTCCGGCGGCACCCGCCACGCGCGTCCGTGAGAGTTGTTACCTACATCGCGCGCAGTTCCACCAATGTGATATCCGGCGGCGCGCCGACCCGCACCGGCGGGCCCCAGAACCCGGCGCCGTTGGTCACGTACACCTGGGTGCCGTCGACCTCGCCGAGGCCCGAGATGACCGGCTGCTGCAGGGCCGCGATCAGGTTGAACGGGACCATCTGGCCGCCGTGGGTGTGCCCCGACAGCTGCAGGTCCACGCCGTGCTTCGCCGCCTCGAACGCCTGGATCGGCTGGTGCGCCAGCAGCACCACGGGCTTGCCCGGGTCCCGGCCGTCGAGCGCCTTGCCGAAGTCCGGCCCGCCCTCGCCGAGGCTGCCGCCGCTGACGTCGTTGACGCCGGCGAGGGTCAGCCCGCGGATGTCCAGCCGCTCGTTCTGCAGCGGCCGCATGCCCAGGCGCTCGACCTCGACGAGCCACTCCTCGGCTCCGGAGAAGTATTCGTGGTTGCCGGTGACGAAGTACGCGCCGTCGCGCGCGCGCAGCTCGGCCAGCGGCGCGGCCTCGTCGCCCAGCTCGGCGACGCTGCCGTCGACCATGTCGCCCGCGACGGCGATCAGGTCGGCGTTCATGCCGTTGATCGAGCGGACGATGCGGCGGCTGTGCTCGACGCCGGTCAGCGGGCCCAGGTGGATGTCGCTGACCAGGGCGATCTTGTAGCCGTCCATGCTGCGGGGGAGCTTCGCCAGCGGGATCTGCACCCGCTTGAGCACCGGGTCGCCGAGCGCGGTCTTGACGCCGTACGCGGTGATGCCGGTCGCGGTCAGCCCGGCGAAGATCGCCGCACCGCGTGCGATGAGCAGCCGCCGGCTCGGGTCCGCCGGCCCACCCTGCGCCGGCTCGGTGCCGGGTTCGGCCAGCAGGGTCTGCGACCCGCCCGACCCGGTGCCCGTCGCGGCGGGGACCGTCGCGACGACGGAGTCGGCCGCGACCGGGGTCGGGGCGGCGGCGCGGCGGGCCCAGGTGCGGTTGGCGATCACGCGGGGGATCTCCAGCACCAGCAGCGTGACCAGCAGGTAGAACAGGACGGCCAGCCACATGTAGCCGATCAGTGGGATGACCCAGGACGCCTTCGCGCCGATCGCCCGCGGCACGATGAACGCCGCCAGCAGCGCCGCCGCCAGCGCGATGATCGCCACGGCGCCGATCCGGCGACCGCGCTTCGTCGTGGTCGTGTCCTTGACCAGGCGCTTGTACAGGTACCAGTGGATCGGGCCGACGACGATCAGCACCATGCTGAAGAACATCAGCGCTTGCAGCACCACGGGGGTTTTCCTTTCACCCGCCGGCGAAGGGCGGGAGCACGTCCACGGTCGCGCCGGACGGCAGGGGCGCGCGGCGATCGTGCCACGCTAGCCCGTCAACCAGAAAGCTGGCTGAAAGCAGCACCCGGCTCAGGGCGTCCCCGTGCGCCGCGCCGAGCTCCTTGATCAGCTGTGTCAGGTCCTGCCCGGCGGGCAACTGCTCCTCGGTGACCCCGGCGGCAGCGCGCGCGCCCGCGAAGAATCGCACCGTGATCACTTTTCTGACACCTTCGCCGACCAGTGCTGGATCCGGCTAGTTGATAAGTTCATTTGGCTTCCGATCTGGTGTATCAAAATGTGCGTCAGGAGTGGCACCAAGCAGAGCACGGGTCTACGAGCGCCTCGACTGGGCGCTGACCGAACTCCACTCAAGGCTGGGCGGATTGCCTAGTCCGGTGGAGGCTCGTGCGATCTGGGACGACATCTGGCACCTTGAAGCCCATCATTCCACGGCGCTGGAGGGCAACACGCTTGTCCTGCGTGAAGTGCAGGCGCTGCTCGACCAGGGGAGGGCCGTCGGCGCGAAGCAACTCAGTGAGTACACCGAGGTCCAGGGATACGCGGACGCAGCACGCTGGGTCTACCGCCAGGCGCTCGAGAAAGGCTGTCGAGGCCTATCGGGCTCTGCGCCACTCTCGCCAGCGCAGGTCGTAAGTCATCCTCCGATAGCGGACATCGGGCGGTCCGGCTGCAGGAACGACGGGTCGTCGATGCCGTGGCCGGGCAGCTTGCCCCACATCGCCTCGCGCCAGCGCACGGCGATCTCCTCATCATCGGCCCCGCCACGCAGCAGCCCGCGCAGATCGGTCTCACCGGTCGCGAACAGGCAGTTGCGCACCTGGCCGTCGGCGGTGAGCCGGGTCCGGTCGCAGTCGCCGCAGAACGGCCGGGTCACCGAGCCGATCACACCGACCTTCGCCGGGCCGCCGTTCACCAGCCAGGTCTCCGCCGGGGCGCCGGCCCGCTCGGCCGGGTCGGGGCTGAGGTCGAACTCGGCCTCCAGCGACGCCAGGATCTCCGCGGCGGAGATCATCTGCTCGCGGCTCCAGCCGTGCTGGGCGTCGAGCGGCATCTGCTCGATGAAGCGCAGCTCGTAGCCGTGCGCCAGGGCGAAGCGCAGCAGGGCCGGGGCCTCGTCGTCGTTGATCCCGCGCAGCAGCACCGTGTTGAGCTTCACCGGGGTCAGCCCGGCCGCGGCGGCCGCGGACAGCCCGTCGATCACCTCGTCGAAGCGGCGGCGCAGCGCGATCGCGGCGAACCGCTCGGGGTCGATGGTGTCCAGCGAGACGTTGACCCGGTCCAGCCCGGCGTCGCGCAGCGGCACGGCCAGCCGGGCCAGCCCGATGCCGTTGGTGGTGACGGAGAGCTTGGGGCGGGGGGTCAGCGCGGCACTGCCCGCGACGATGCCGACGATGCCGGGGCGCAGCAGCGGCTCGCCGCCGGTGAAGCGCACCTCCTCGACGCCGAGCCGGGTCACCGCGACGGTGATCAGCCGTAGCACCTCGTCGTCGGTGAGGATCTCCTGCTTGGGCAGCCAGGGCAGCCCTTCCGGGGGCATACAGTACGAGCAGCGCAGATTGCAGCGATCCGTCAGAGAGACCCGCAGATCCACGGCACGGCGTCCGTACCGGTCGATCAAGCCTGTGTTGGCAGAGGTCACCCGACGAACCTATCGCGTTGTTATCCGAATGCGTGGCCCAGCGCCACCTGGCAGGATCGCCGCCGTGTTGCTGACCCTCTCGACCACGCACTCGCCGGCCACCGACCTCGGCTTCCTCCTCGTCAAGCATCCCGACCGCGTGCACAGCTTCGAGCTGAGCCACGGCACGGCGACCGTGCTCTACCCGGAGGCGAGCGAGCAGCGGTGCACCGCCGCGCTGCTGCTGGAGGTCGACCCGCAGCGGCTGGCCGACACCCGGGCCGACGGGCAGCAGCTCAACCAGTACGTCAACGACCGCCCGTACGCCGCGTCGAGCCTGCTGGCCGCCGCGCTGAACCGGGTCTTCCGCACCGCGGCGCGCGGGGTCTCCAAGGACCGGCCCGAGCTGGCCGCGACCGCGATCCCGCTGTCGATCCGGGTGCCGTCGCTGCGCGCCAAGGGCGGGCTGAAGCTGGCCGAGCGGCTGTTCACCCCGCTGGGCTGGGCCGTGCGCGGCGACGTGCTGCCGCTGGACCCGGCATTCCCGGAGTGGGGCGACAGTCGGTACGTCGACCTGACGCTCGACGGGGAGCTGCGCCTCGCCGACGCCCTCAACCACCTCTACGTGCTGCTGCCGGTGCTCGACGACGCCAAGCACTACTGGGTGGCGCCCGACGAGATCGAGAAGCTGCTGCGGGCCGGGGAGGGCTGGCTGGCCGGGCACCCGGAGCGCCCGCTGATCATCCGGCGCTACCTGGCGCACAGCCGCGCCCTGGCAGACCGGGCCGACGCGGCGCTCGCGCCGCTGGAGGAGGCGCCCGACGACGATTCCGTCGCCGAGGGCCCGGTGGTGGAGAAGACCAAGCCCTTGAACGTACGCCGGCGCGCCGCGGTGCTCGCCGCGCTGGCCGAGACCGGGGCGACCCGCGTCCTCGACCTGGGCTGCGGCGGTGGCGCGCTGCTGGGCGACCTGATCCGGGAGAAGCGCTACACCGAGATCGTCGGGGCGGACGTGTCGCCGAAGGTGCTGGAGATCGCCGAGCGGCGGCTGCGGCTGCACCGGCTGCCCGACCGGCAGCGGGCCCGGATCAAGCTGATCCAGTCCGCGCTGACCTACGTCGACGAGCGGCTGCGCGGGTACGACGCCGCGGTGCTGATGGAGGTCATCGAGCACCTCGACCTGCCCCGGCTGCCCGCGCTGTGCGCGGCGGTGTTCGGCGACGCCAAGCCCGGCGCGGTCGTCGTGACCACGCCGAACGTCGAGTACAACGTGCGCTACGAGACGCTGCCCGAAGGCGGCCACCGCCACGACGACCACCGCTTCGAGTGGACCCGAGCCGAGTTCGCGGCCTGGTGCGACCAGGTCGCCGCCGAGTACGGCTACACCTACGCGCTGCGCGCCGTCGGCGACGAGGACCCGGACGTCGGTCCGCCGACCCAGCTCGCCCTGTTCACCAAGACCAGCACTGTCCCCGAGGAGGTGCCCGCATGAGCGAGCGCAGCGAGGAGAAGGGCCGGACCACCACCGTCGCGCTGCCCGAGCTGTCCCTGGTCGTGCTCGTCGGCATCTCCGGCTCGGGCAAGTCGACCTTCGCCCGGGAGCACTTCCTGCCGACCCAGGTGCTGTCCAGCGACGCGTTCCGAGGGCTGCTCGCCGACGACGAGAACGACCAGGCCGCCACCAAGGACGCCTTCGAGGTGCTGCACCTGGTCGCGGGCAAGCGCCTGGCGGCAGGCCGGCTCACCGTCGTCGACGCGACCAACGTGCAGTCGCATGCCCGCGCCGCGCTGGTCGAGGTGGCCAAAGCTCACGACGTGCTGCCCGTCGCCGTGGTCATCGACACCCCGGAGGCGGTCTGCTGGGAGCGCACGCAGGCCCGGCCGGATCGCACGTTCGGCCGGGAGGTGCTCCGCCGCCAGCACCGCGACCTGCGGCACTCGCTGAACCGGCTGGCCCGCGAGGGCTTCCGCAAGGTGTACGTGGTCAAGGACCCCGCCGACGTCGAGCTGCGCTACGAGAAGCTGTTCAACGACCGCACCGAGCTGACCGGTCCCTTCGACCTCGTCGGTGACGTGCACGGCTGCCGGGCGGAGCTGGAGCAGCTGCTCACCGCGCTCGGCTGGGAGCTGACCCGCGACGAGTCCGGGCGGGCCGTGGACGCGAGCCACCCGCAGGGGCGCACCGCGGTGTTCGTCGGCGACCTGGTGGACCGCGGTCCGGACTCCCCCGGCGTGCTGCGCCTGGTCATGAACATGATCGCCGCCGGCCGGGCGCTGTGCGTGTCCGGCAACCACGAGAACAAGCTGCTGCGCCACCTGCGCGGCCGCAAGGTGCAGCTCACCCACGGCCTGGCCGAGACCGTCGCGCAGCTGGAGACCGACCCGGTCGACGGGCTGGCCTCCTTCCTGGACGGACTGATCAGCCACTACGTGCTCGACGGCGGGCGGCTGGTGGTCGCGCACGCGGGCCTCAAGGAGGCCTACCACGGCCGGGCCTCCGGCCGGGTGCGCTCGTTCGCCATGTACGGCGACACCACCGGCGAGACCGACGAGTTCGGCCTGCCCGTGCGCTACCCGTGGGCGCAGGAGTACCGCGGCCGCGCCATGGTCGTCTACGGGCACACGCCCACGGTCACGCCCGAGTGGGTCAACAACACCATCTGCCTCGACACCGGCTGCGTGTTCGGCGGCAAGCTCACCGCGCTGCGCTACCCGGAGCGGGAGCTGGTCGAGGTCGACGCGGAGCGGGAGCACTACGCGCCCGCCCGGCCGCTGCAGCCCGTCGCGCCGCCCGACCGGGCCGCGGGCGCGCTGCGGCTGTCGGAGGTCACCGGCCGTCGGCACGTGCAGACCCTGCACGGCACCGTCACCGTGCCCGCCGAGCACAGCGCGGCGGCGCTGGAGGTGATGAGCCGGTTCGCGGTCGACCCGCGCTGGCTGCTGTGGCTGCCGCCGACCATGGCCCCGTCGTCGACGTCGGCCGTGGACGGTTACCTGGAACACCCCGCCGAGGCGCTGGCCGACCTGCGGAACGCAGGCGTGCACCGGGTGGTCTGCGAGGAGAAGCACATGGGCTCCCGCGCGGTCGTCCTGGTCTGCAGGGACGCGTCGGTGGCGGCCAAGCGCTTCGTCGACGACGGCAGCACCGGCGTGATCTACACGCGTACCGGGCGGGCCTTCTTCGACCCCGAGCGCACCGAGCAGCTGCTGGCGAAGGTGCGCAACGCGGCGACCGCGGCCGGGCTGTGGGCCGAGCTGGACACCGACTGGCTGCTGCTCGACTGCGAGCTGCTGCCCTGGTCGGCCAAGGCGCAGACGCTGATCCACCAGTACGCCGCCGTCGGCGCGTCCGGCCGGGCCGTGCTGCCCGCGGCCCTGGACGTGCTGTCGGCGGCAGCGGCGCGCGGGCTCGACACGGCCGCCCAGCGGGAGCGGCTCGCCGGGTCGCTGCGCGACGTGAACGCGTTCACCGACGCCTACCGCCGGTACGTCGCCCCGACCGCCGGGATCGCCGGGATCACGCTGGCCCCGTTCGCGGTGCTGGCGGCGCAGGGCAAGGCCTATGCCGACGCCGATCACGGCTGGCACCTGTCCGTCGCGGACCGGCTGGTCGCCGCCGACCCGGTGACCTTCACCCCGACCCGCCGCCTGGTCCTCGACCTGCCACCCCGACCGGCCCGGACCGCCGCAACCGACGTGTCCACCGCGGACCCGTCCGCCGCCGACCCGGAGGTCGCGACCGGCGCGGCGGTCGCCGACGCGGACTTCGCGGAGGCGGTGGCGCGGGCGACGGACTGGTGGCTGGAGCTGACCGGGTCCGGCGGCGAGGGCATGGTCGTCAAGCCGTACGCGGGCCTGTCCGTGCGCGGCGCGAAGGGCCTCGTGCAGCCCGGCGTGAAGTGCCGCGGCCGGGAGTACCTGCGGATCATCTACGGCCCGTCGTACACCGAGCCCGCGCAGCTGGCCCGGCTCCGCGACCGCAGGCTCGGTCGCAAGCGCGCCCTCGCCCTGCGCGAGCACGGTCTGGGCCTCGCCGCCCTCGACACGGTGGGCCGCGACGGCCCGCTTTGGCGCGTCCACGAACTCGTCTTCGCCATCCTCGCCAGCGAATCCGAACCCACCGACCCCCGCCTCTAAGGGGCCAAAGGAAGGGCACCTTCTTAACGCTCCGCGTAGAAGAAGGTGCCCTTCTTAACCTCATAACCCACTCGATCAGCAATGATCCGTCGCGCGTGGCCCGGTGTGCAGTTTCCGGGAAATTGCGCCTACGCGATTCTTCGTGGCAGCAGTTTCCCCGAAACTGCTGCCACGTCAGCTGATGAGGTGAAGGCACGCCGTGGTGGTGTCTCGGACGCCGGGGGCGAAGGCGGCGCCGAACAGGGCGGTGTGCAGCAGGTACATGGAGAGCTGGTGCAGCGGGACGCGGTCGGCCCAGCCGGCGGCGGGCGGCCAGGCTTCGGCGTACGCGGCGAGGATCCGGTCGAGGAACGGCGCACCGCCCCACAGCCGCAGGTAGGCCAGGTCGGTCTCGCGGTGGCCGCCGTGCGCCGCGGGGTCGACCACCCGGCACCGGCCGTCCGCACCCCACAGCAGATTGCCGGTCCACAGGTCGCCGTGGATGCGGGCGGGCGGCTCGTCGCCGCCGACCCGGTCGAGACCGGCCAGGACCCGTTCGACGCGGGCTGTGTCGGCCGGCTCCAGCGCGCCCCGGTCCACCGACAGCCGCAGGTAAACGGCGAGCCGGCGCTCGCCGTACCACTCGTGCCAGGGGCCGGGGTGCGGTGTGTTGTCCATCGGGGCGGAGCCGTGGAACCCGGGCCAGGGTGCGCCGAACGCGGCCGCCCCGGCGCGGTGCAGCCCGGCGAGTGCCCGGCCGAACTCCTCGGCCGCGGCGGCCGACGGCTGCCCGTGCTCGATCCATGCCATGCCGAGCAGGTCGGGGGTGTCGACCAGCACCTCGGGCACCGCGACCGTGCCCGTCTCGGCGAGCCAGCGCAGGCCGTTGGCCTCGGCGGCGAAGAAGCCGTCCGGTGCCCGCCCGCCCGCCTCGGGCCACGACTTGGTGAAGATCGACTCGCCGTCGTCGAAGGTCAGCCTGCTGGTGTGGCAGATCGAGCCGCCGTCGACGGGCGTCTCCCGGATCCGCTGATGGTGCAGGAAGGTCGGTAGCAGGTGCGGATGCGCGCGCAGGTAGGCCAGGTCCACGGGTCCCATTCTGAGCGGTCGGCCGGGTGCCGTCTCGCGGGCGTGCCGTCCCGCCGCCCGCGTCCCGAACGCGTCACCGGCCACGATTTCCGGGAATCTGCGGTGACCGGCGCGCGAGCCGCCTGGGTGGCCCGCGGCGGACGAAACGACGGCCTCGGCCGATCCGCGGGGCGACATGCGGCGTGACACCGCGTTTTCCCGGAACAGGCGGTGTCCGGATCGAAACCGCGCCTTCCGAAGGCCCTACCTCGCGGGCCAGGGACCGACGCTGCCCGGCGGGATGGCCTGCTCGAGCGCCTCGCCGAGCAGGTGCGCCAGGGTGTACGCGGGGTCGGCCAGCAGCGCCCGGCGCAATGCCGCGCCGGCCAGCACGCCGTTGCCCGACCGCCACGCGCACCAGGCCAGCAGGCTCGCGAGCGGTGCCAGCAGGGTGGGCTCGCCGCGCCGGGTGAGGTCCAGCCAGAGGTCCAGCTGCCAGGGCTCGGTGTCGGTCAGCTGCCAGGCATGGTCCCGGCAGCGCAGGTCCAGCAGGAGCACGGTGAGCCAGGCAGCCTGGTCGTCATCGAGCCGCCCACCCGCCTCGGCGACGCGCAACGCATGCTCGACCGCGGCCGTCCCGGCTCGTACGAGCCTGTCGTCGGCCGCATCTCCCGCCTTTCCGCCGGGACCGCCCGACCTGCCCGAACCGCCGGGACCGTCGCGGAGGGGCTCGTCGGCGCCGTCACGCAGCAGCGCGGCGAGCCGCTCCTCGGCGCGGTCCACGGCCTGCGTCATCACGATCGCGGCCAGCCCGCCGACGGGCTGGACCAGCTCTTCGACCGCGGCCCGGTCGGGCTGCGCGACCAGTCCCTGATACGTGGCGATCGCGGCCGCGGCGGTCCGGCTGAGGTCGAACGGGGCCCCCTCGGGCGGCGTGCAGTCGTCGCACTGCAGGCAGTGGTAGCGGTCGCCGGCATGCAGCAGCACCTCGCGCACGTGGTAGCCCCGGGCGTCGAGGGCGTCGGCCACCTCGCGGGTCGCGTCGGCCGCCGCCGGATCGGGCCCGTAGCCGACGAGCAGCACCGAGGTGATCGCGGCTCGTCCTCGGCCCGCCGCGGTGAGCAGCCCGCCGAGCCGGCGGGCCGTCTCGGCGTGGGGCTGCCCGAGGTCGGCGCGGGCGGCGACCCCGATCCGCCGGGCCGTCAGGCCGAGCACGACCACGCTGTCCGCCGGGTGGAAGCCGAGCAGGTAGGGCACGTAGCCGAGCAGGTCGGCGCGCTCGGTGAGGGTGTAGGTCGGGGAGTCGGTCGTCATGTGCGGGAGCCTCCCCGGCGCGGCGCGACGGGGACAGCGATGATCGCTAGCCTGTGGATGACACGCCGGTTCATCCACAGGGCGGGGAGCGCGCAGATGATCTCGTACGCGGCGATGGTGCTGGCCGGGGGCGCTGCCCGCCGGATGGGCGGGGTCGCCAAACCGCTGCTGCCCGTCGGCGGGGTGCCGATGCTGCGCCGGGTGCTCGCGGCGGTCGCGGAGGCGAGTGCACTGGTGGTCGTGGGGCCGCCGGAGCTGGCCGCCGAGCTGCCGACCGGAGCCGTGCTGACCCGCGAGGACCCGCCCGGCGGGGGGCCGGTCGCGGCCGTCGCCGCCGGTGCGGCAGCGCTGGCCGAGGCCGACGGCACCGGTCGGGTGCTGGTCGTCGCGGCGGACCTCCCCTTCCTGACCCGGGACGCGGTGGCGGCACTGCTCGCGGTGGACGCGGAGGTGGTGATGTTCACCGACGCGGACGGACGCCGGCAGCACCTGTGCGCGGCGTGGCGGCTGGGCGCGCTGCGGGCCGCACTGCCCGCGCAGCCGCACGGGGCTCCGATGCGGGTGTTGCTGGCGCAGGTCGACGTGGCCGAGGTGCCGTGGGCCGGCACCGGGCCCGCGCCGTGGTATGACTGCGACACCCCGGACGAGCTGCGGCAGGCGGAGGCCGTGGACGAGCGGGCCGGTTCGGCGCGCGGTCAGGGGCGACCGGACCACCTGGATGCGCCGTCGTGACGACGACGCGCGCGGCGAGGAGTAGCCATGGGCGTCGACCTGCATGATTTCACCGAGGCGGCCTGCGCCGAGCTGGGCGTGCCCCGCGCGGACGTGGACGTGACGATGGTGCTGGACCTGGCCCGGGAGGTGGCGCATCACGCGGTGCGGCCCGGTGCGCCGGTCGGTGCGTACCTGCTGGGGCTGGCGGTCGGGCGCGGCGGCGACCCGCAGGAGCTGGCGGCCCGCCTGACCGGCCTGGCCCACCGCCTCGCCGCAGCTGATCAGGACTGACGCCGCCGATCCCGAATGCCGGCGCCGGCGGACGCGGACAGGCTGCGCGGGGGCCGGCGCGGACAAGCCGCGCAAGGGTGTGGACGGTCGAAAGGCCGACTACGCGAATGCGCTTCCGGTCGGTAGTGTCTCGGTGACAGAGAACCCAGGTTTGTCCGACGGCGTGCCGGGATAGGCCAGGTTCGACGAGGAGGCGCACCCATGTCGGAACTGTCGAACCCTGGCCTGGCGGAGGCCGGGCTGCTCGACGAACCCACCACTGCTGACCTGCATGCCAAGGTCGCCGAGGCGTGGCGGGAGTTCGCCAGAGCCCTGGCCGCGGCCCTGCCGACGCTGCCGGTCGGCAGTGAACTGGAACTGGCCCTGGACCCGACCGCGTCGGGCACCGGCTCCGCCGTGTACGGCGTGAGCGTGGAGTGCCTGGACGACGGGTCGCTGCAGGCGCGGGCGGTCAGCAACGCGAACCTGCCGGACGGGTTCCGGCTGGAGCGACCCGCGATCGCGGCGATGGTCGCGCTGGGCTGGTCGCCGCCGGGCGTGATGGCCGGGTCGCGGGAGAACTTCGGCATGACCGGGGTGTCCGACGGGCTCGCGAACGTGATCACGCGGACGCTGCGCGACGTGTACGGTGCCCCGCACCCCGCGTTCCTGGTCTACGAGGCGCACGACCGTGAGGAGGAGCCGGTCGCCATCGAGCCGCTGGGCACCGCGCGGCACGAGTCGACGGTGGACGCGTTCCTGCCCTCGATCGACTCGCTCGACGCCAGCGGGCTGGACCTGGGCGACCGGGTGCGCATCGTGGTCTCCGCGATGCTCAAGTCCGACCCGGACGAGCTCCAGGTGGACGGTGACGGTGACATCGGCATCCGGGCCGGTTCGGCGATGGTGTTCGTGCGTGTCCGCGAGAACCCGCCGCTGATCGACGTGTTCTCGCCGGTGCTGACCGACATCGAGCCGACCGAGAAGCTGTTCGTGAAGCTGTCCGAGCTGACCAACCGCATGCCGATCGGCCGGCTCTACTGCACCGCCGGCACGGTCTGGGCCTCGATCCCGGTGTTCGGCCGCGACTTCCAGGCCAGCCACCTGGCCCTGGCGATCCAGGTGATGACGGGGCTGGCCGACGAGCTGGACGACCGGCTGCACGGCGAGTTCGGCGGCAAGCGCTTCTTCGGCGAGGGCGACAAGCCCGCGGGCAACATCCCCGAGGCCCGCATCGGCCAGTACCTCTGATCGGCTGAACTGACTGTCCCCGGCAGGCCGCGGAGTTATCGCGGCCTGCCGGGATCTTCATTTGTGCGCGTCAGAGTGCGACTCGGGCCAGTTCGGCGGTGCCGGACAGGGTGGTGGCCACGGCCACGGTGTCCGACACGACCCAGAGCGTGTCGTCGATGACGAGGCTGCGGCGCGGGTAGCCGCCCGGGTTCACCTCGCCGGCCTTCTCCAGCGAGCCGGGGCCCACCCGGAACAGCAGGGCACCGGTGCGCTCCCGCTGGTCGTACGCGGCGTACGGAACAACGAGCAGCCCGGTCGCCGGCCAGTAGAGGAACGCGTGCGGGTCGTACTCGGCCTCGCTCCAGCCGTGCGGGATCTTCTCCTGGTCCAGCCGCTTCGGGTCCGCGCCGCCGACGTCGAACAGCGACACCTGCAGCCCGGTCACCCGGCCCTGGTCGGTCGCGTCCTGGCCCACCCCGATGAGGCGGCCGTCGGCGACGGGGTGCAGGTAGCTGCTGTATCCCGGGATCTTCAGCTCCCCGGCGAGCACCGGACGGGCCGGGTCGCGCAGGTCGATCGCGTAGAGCGGGTCGGTCTGCCGAAACGTGACGACGTAGCCGGTGGGGCCGAGGAAGCGCACGGCGTGGATCCGCTCCCCCTTGCCCAGCCCGCCGAGCCTGCCCAGCGGCTGGAGCTGCCCGCCGTTGCGGCGCAGCGTGTACACCGCGGACTCGCTGCTCTGCTCCCGCGGCCGCTGCCACTGCTGCCCGGTGGTGGTGGCCACCCGCAGCACGCCCTCGTGCTCGCTCAGCGAGTACTGGTTGAGCAGCCAGCCCGGCACGCTGCCGGACGCGGCGAAGACCGGGCGCGGCCCGGAGACGTCGAACTGGTACAGCTCGGTGCGGTCCTTCGCCTGCTCGCCCTTCCAGCCCTCGTCGTGGGCGAGGTACAGGTTTCCGCCGGTGCCGTACACGGTGCGGGCGTCGGCGAGCACCGCCGCCGGCAGGCCGTCGCCCAGCACCGGGCGGTTCAGGTCGAAGCTGAGCACCGTCACCAGCGAGGTCCCGCTGAACTCGGCGGGCCTGCTGACCTGCCCGCAGTCGAGCCGCCCACCGGTCCCGTCGGCGGTGTACGCGGGCAGCCACCGCTCCAGCGGCGTGCTGTCGATGACCTTCCTGTTGGCCGCGACGCGCTCCGCGTCGGTGCCCTTCTCCAGCCAGGTGAAGTCGATCATCGGGTGGGAGGTGACCACCACGCGGGCGGTGCCGCCGGCGAGCCGGGCGTCGGTCAGCTCGGCGCCGACCTCGTACTGACCGGTGAACCGGGGCTCGCCGACCAGGTCGACCAGCCGGAGCCGGGTCGAGGACGGGCCGCCCCGTCCGGGCATCCGGGCGTCCGCGATGCCGCCGTAGGCCATGCCTTGCATGGAGGTGAGCACGAGCGCGCGGTCGCCCTGCAGGAAGAGCTGGTGCAGGCCGTTGCCGAGGTGCAGCGAACCGGTCGCTCGACGGCTCGTCGCGTCGATGACCCGCAGCGTGTCGCCGAGCACGGTCACGATGCGCCGGCCGTCGGTCTTCACGATGTCCGGCTCGTCGACCCCCGCCTCGTGCGTGTTGGTGCCGGAGTAGGACTTGGCGGCGCCGTCCCCGCCCGCCCGCGCGGCGTCCGCCGTGGCCGGCTGGGCGGCCAGCACACGAAACCCCCAGTCGCCGCCGGGCAGGCCCCAGGGGGTCACCACGCGTTTGGCCGCTTCGCGCACCGACTCCAGCAGGTCGTCACAGGTGTCGTACGACACCAGGCGCAGCAACGGTGCGGGGCCGGGAGCCGGGCGGTCCGCGATCGCGCCGCCGCCGGCCGTGCAGCCGGCCAGGGACAACGTGGTGAGCAGGCAGAGCACGCTTCGTCTCATGCCCGTCTTCGACGCGCGGATCATGCCTGCGGCTCCCGTCGGCATCGAAGCAGCGCCGTCCGGCCCGGACAGGGCCGGGCCGGACGTGGTCAGTCGACCAGGCGGGACAGGACGATCATGCTGCGGGTGCTGGTGATGAAGGGCTCCGCGCGGAGCCGCTCCAGCGCCTGCTCCAGGTGCGAGATGTCGGCCGCGCGCAGGTGCACCAGCGCGTCGGCCTCGCCCGAGACGGTGTACGCCCCGACCACCTCGGGGTGGCGGCGGGTGGCCTGCGTGATCTGCGCGGGCGTGGTGCGCCCGGTGCAGAACAGCTCGACGAAGGCCTCCGTGCCGCCACCCACCGCCGCCGGGTCCACCACGGCGGTGAAGCCCTTGATCACCCCACCGGAGCGCAGCCGGTCCACCCGCCGCTTGACGGCTGGCGCTGACAGCGACACCACCATGCCGATCTCGGCGTACGTGGTGCGCGCATCGCTCAGGAGCGCGGAGATAATTCGCTGGTCAACGTCGTCCAACTGCACTACCCGAGGGTAGCGAGGTCGCTGATCAGCACGTTCGACAGGATGGGGCCGTCCTTCTCGACCTTGCGCAGGTACCACTTCTGCTGCGGGGATCGCTGCTGGTTGAACTGCCAGTTACCCCGGGGGCTGATCACCTGGCCGACGTTCGACAGCAGCGTGTTGACCTTCGGCGCGCTGAGCGTGCCGTCGCCGGCCAGCGTCAGCGCCTGGTCGAGCACCGCCGCGGCGTCGTACGCGGCGACCGCGAACGCCGTGGGGGAGCGCTGGAACTTGGACTGGAACAACGACGAGAACGTGTGGTTGGCCAGATTGTTGAGATCGGCCGAGTAGTGCATGGCGGTGTAGAGCCCGCGGGCGCCGTCGGTGAGCTCGTCGAGCGCCTTGCCCTCGGCGATCGCGCCGGGGGCGTAGAGCTCGACGTCGCTGCCCGGCTTGAGCCCCGCCTGGCTGAGCGCGTCCATGAACTTGACGATGTGCGAACTCGGCAGGTTGCAGAAGATCGCCCTGGGGTTCCGGTTGGCGATCTCCCCCGCGTACTGCGCGTAGTCGCCGATGGTCGGCTTGATGCCGCTCTTCACCGTGATGGGGTCCTGCGCACCGCTGCCGTAGACACTGGTGAAGCCGAGCATCAGCTCCGCGCCGGCGGTGCCGGGCACGGTGATGAGGCTGACCCGGCCGCTGCCGTTGCCGAGGCGGCGACGCAGGTAGTGGGCGATGGCGAGAGCCGGCTCGTCGGTGAGGTAGGAGGTGCGCCAGATGTACGGGGCGCTGGGCATCTCGGCCGGCGAGGCGTGCGCGGCCAGCAGCGGCACCTTCGCCTCCTCGACCCGGTCGCGGACGAAGGGCAGCAGATCCGGGTTGGCGACGCCCACCACGGCGAGCACCTGGGCCTTGTACAGGTTCTCCAGTGCGGCGGCGCCGGACTTGGTGCTCTCGCCCTCGTCCTCCACCTCGATGCGCACCGGGCGGCCGCCGAGCTTGCCGTCGTGCAGGTCGAGGTAGAGCTTGAAGCCCAGCTCCAGGTCGGCGCCGACCTCCTTGTTCGCTCCGGTGGCGGGGACCAGGAGACCGATGCTGACGCCGCTGCGCTCGCTGGGCGTGCCAGCGCTCGAGCAGGCCGCCAGGCCGCCGGTCACGCCCGCAACGCCGACGCCGGTCAGCAGACCGAGCAGTCTGCGACGGTCAAGGCCGTCCAATGTGTCCTCCAGAGTGACATTCGGCCGGACGCGCGTGCCCGTGGCACGGCCGTGGGGGGGGTGACGCCAAACCTGTGGGCGCGCGGTCTTATGACCCACTGTGGCGTTCTACCGTGTCCTGGCACTCCCGTCAATGATCAACATGGGCCTGTGTCTTGGGATCTAGGATGGGTGGGTTCGACGCTGAGGAGGTCGCGGTGAGCCAGCAGCATCCCGAGGAGAAGAGTGTCGTGGTCGTCGGTCCGGATGGACAGCCCATCGGCACGGTCGAGGTCAACCCTGACGGCGCCACCGGGCGCGAGGAGGATCCGAGCCGCCTCATCGAGCAGCCGGCCAAGGTCATGCGTATCGGCAGCATGATCAAACAGTTGCTGGAGGAGGTGCGCGCGGCGCCGCTCGACGAGGCCGGCCGCCAGCGCCTGGTGGAGATACACCGCCGCTCGATCGTCGAGCTGGAGGACGGTCTCTCCCCCGAGCTGCGCGACGAGCTGGAACGGATCTCCGTCGACTTCACCGAGGGCGCGACCCCGTCGGAGTCCGAGCTGCGCATCGCGCAGGCGCAGCTGGTCGGCTGGCTGGAGGGCCTCTTCCACGGCATCCAGGCGGCCCTGGTGGCCCAGCAGATGGCGGCCCGCATGCAGCTCGAACACATGCGCAACATGCCCGCCCTGCCGCCCGGCACGCACGCCGAGCCCGGCAAGTCCACCAGCACCGGCCAGTACCTCTGACCCCAGCTGACCCACCTGACCCATCCGGCCGGACCGGCCGGATGGGTCAGGCCGCGCGTTTGAGGAGTTCGTCGAGGTAGACGGCGACGCCGTCGCGGTCGTTGGAGAGGGTGACCTCGTCGGCCAGGGCCAGCACCTCCGGGTGGGCGTTGGCCACGGCCACCCGGTGGCCGGCCCACTCGAACATCGGGATGTCGTTCGGCATGTCGCCGAAGACCAGCACGTCGGCGGGGTCGATGCCCAGTTCGGCGGCGACCACGGCCAGCCCGGTCGCCTTGTCGACCCCGGGCGGCGTGATCTCGACCCAGCCCAGGCCGGAGTGGGTGAACGCGGCCACCTCGGGCGCGACCAGGCTCCGTGCCGTACGCAGCAGCGTGTCGGAGTCCGTGTCGTCGGTCTTCACGAACGCCTTGATCACGTCGTAGCAGAGCGATTCCTCGCGCGGCCGGAACTTCAGGTCGTCCGGGTAGGGCCAGTCGTCGACCTCGTCGCCCCACAGCGGCGCCCGCTGCGCGTCCAGCACCTCGACCAGCAGCTTCACCGGCCCGAGCCGGTTCTCCAGCGCCTCGACCAGCCCGGCGACGACCGGTCCGGGCAGCCGCGCGTCCCGCAGCACCCGCGGCGCGGACGGGTCGCGCAGGTCCAGCACCCGCCCGCCGCCGCCCAGCACCAGCAGGTCCGCGTGCGGTAGATCGACCCGGCTCAGCTCCTCCAGCCGGGGGCCGCGGCCGGTGGCGCCCACGATGGGCACCCCGGCCGCGCGCACCCGGTCGAAGACGGCGTGGGTGAACCCGCTGACGGTCTCGTCCGACCGGACGACGGTGCCGTCCAGGTCGGTGGCGACCAGCTTCGGCAGCCCGCGCGGCCGCAGCCCGTCACTGCGCGGCTCGACGGCCGCGTTGCGTACCGGCACCTCGACGTGCCCCGAACCCCCGTGGTCGGGCACGCCGTTCAGGACCCTGCCTTGGCGGGCTCCAGCACGTCGCGGCCACCCACGAACGGCTGCAGCGCCTTGGGCACCCGCACCGAGCCGTCCGGCTGCTGGTGCTGCTCCAGGAGCGCCACGAGCATGCGCGTGGTGGCCAGCGTGCCGTTGAGCGTCGCGGCGGTCTGCGTGCGGCCGTCGGCGTCGCGGAAGCGGGTGTTCAGGCGGCGCGCCTGGAACGTGGTGCAGTTGGAGGTCGAGGTGACCTCCATGTACCGGTTCTGGGTGGGCAGCCAGGCCTCGCAGTCGAACTTGCGCGCCGCCGACGAGCCGAGGTCGCCCGCGGCCACGTCGATCACCCGGTAGGCCAGCTCCAGCTTGCCGAGCATCTCCTCCTCCCACGCCAGCAGGCGCAGGTGCTCCTCGGCGGCCTCCGCCGGGTCGCAGTACGAGAACATCTCGACCTTGTCGAACTGGTGCACCCGGATGATGCCGCGGGTGTCCTTGCCGTACGAGCCCGCCTCGCGGCGGAAGCAGCTCGACCAGCCGGCATAACGCTGCGGCCCGGCGGCCAGGTTCAGGATCTCGTCCTTGTGGTACGCCGCCAGCGGCACCTCGCTCGTGCCGACCAGGTAGAGGTCGTCGGCGGGCAGGTGGTAGACCTCGGCCGCGTGCGAGCCGAGGAAGCCGGTGCCCTCCATCGACTCCGGCTTGACCAGCACCGGCGGGATCATCGGGGTGAACCCTGCCTCCACCGACTGCCACAGGCCCATCTGCAGCAGGCCGAGCTGCAGCAGCGCGCCAACCCCGGTCATGTAGTAGAAGCGGGCGCCCGACACCTTCGCGCCGCGCTCGGTGTCGATGGCGCCGAGCAGCTCGCCCAGGGCCAGGTGGTCGCGCGGGTTGTCGAAGACCGGACGGTCGCCGACCTCGCGCAGCACGACGTAGTCGTCCTCGCCGCCGCCGGGCGCGCCCTCCTGCACCACGTTCGCGATGGCGAACTGCGCGGCCCGCAGCACCTGCTCGGCCTCGTTGACCGCGGCCTCGGCCGCCTTCACCTCGGCGGCGAGGTCCTTGGTGCGGGCCAGCAGCGCGGCCTTCTCGTCGCCGACGGCCTTCGGCATCTGCTTGCCGAGCTGCTTCTGCTCACCCCGCAGCGCCTCGAAGGACGCCACCGCGGACCGCCTCGCCTCGTCGGCGCGCAGCAGGTCGTCGACGGAGTCGACCGAGTCGCCGCGCAGGCGCTGGCTGGCTCGTACGGTCTCGGGGTCCTCGCGGAGCAGACGCAGATCAATCACGTCGAAAAGCGTACCGGCCCGCGTTCGGAGCTTCGCGTCAGTATTGCCGTAAGAACGGCGCGGCGGTGGTGACCGTCAATTCGATGTCGCCCGACCCGTGGTCGTCGCGCTCGGCGTCCTCGACCGCGGCATGGCGGCCGACCGCCGGCGCGGGCTCGTGCCGGTGCGCGGACAGCATGGCGAGCCCCAGCAGGGCCACGGCGGCGAGCGCCGCCCACATGCCGCGGCCGGGACTGGAACTGAAGCGCGAGAGCAGCTCGGAGTTCATGAACCCGCCGAAGGTGCGCGGCAGCTCGCTGGTCGAGCTGAGCACGCTCGCCGCAGCCGCGAGCACCATGACCAGCACGGCCGAGGTGCCGAGCGCGGCCACCCGCGCGGTCGCCCGTGCCGCGACCGGACCGAACAGCGCCACCGCGGTGGCCGCGCCGAGCAGCATCAGCCCGCCCAGGTAGGGCGTGCCGCCGGTGGCCGCCCAGACCGAGTTGGTCACGTGCGGAATGCTGGCGAAGTACTCGTCGCCGGAGCGGGTGGTGTCGATGATCTGCCACTCGCCCACCAGTGACGCGACCGCCGCCGCGCCGCCGAGCACGGCGAGGCCGGTGGTCAACCGGGTGTCTGTCGTCATCGCACGCCAGCCGGGGCGGCGGCGGGTCGCCGGAGCAGCCGTGGCCGGGCCGAACTCCAACACATCGAGTTCCTCGGACATGGGCGCATCATGCCACGCACAGATGAAAAAGCAGGCCCCTCCCGAAGGAGGAGCCTGCCGTCACGAACCCGTGCGCCTGCTCACTGGCCGAGCAGGCCGCCCAGCAGGCCGCCCTGCTGCTGCTGGCCGCCGCTGCCGCCGGCGATGCCCGCCGGGGGCTCCTCGGACGGCTGCACCACGACGAAGCCCTGGCCCTGGAAGCTCATGGTGAAGGCCTCACCCGTGCTGCGGCCCAGCAGCGTGCCGATGCCCAGCTGCTCGGCGCGGTGGTAACCGGTCTGCAGGTTGGCCGACCAGCAGATCGCCGCCTGGGGGTCGGCGTAGGTGGGCGCGTCCACGGTCAGCACGACCGGGGTGCCCTTGGTGGTGATGGCGATCCGGCCCTGGCCCGAGAAGACGCAGTTGAACAGGCCGGCCGCGGAGAACATGCCCATGCCCTGGACCATCTTGATGTCGTAGTTCAGCGTCGACTCGAAGGCCAGCACGTTGGTGCCGTTGACGCTGAGGGCGTCGCCGGGACCCAGGTCGATCAGGTGCACGTCGGAGGCCCGGTCGGCCAGGAACACGTCACCACGGCCGGTCAGCTTCATCAGCGGCACACCTTCACCGGTGATCTTGCTCTTGAGCCACTTGGCCGCGCCACCGGAGCCGAGCGCCTGGAACTGCACCTGGCCCTGGTAGGCAACCATCGCACCGGTGCGCGCCATGACCTCGCCGTTAAGCTCGATCTTCAGCATCTTCGAGTTCTGCAGCGTCAGACCAGGAGTCGCGGACTCCTTCTCCAGGTTCTCGGCAGCGAAGAGTGCGCTCTGCATGTCGTCATCCTCCATAGAACGGGGGCGGAGAAACGCACCGAGCGTAGTTGACCTGCACAAGAAACAGCGTCGTGTTGGTGACTCACCGGCAAAGGTCAGGGTGAAGATCGGGGAAATCACGGGGTATCCGCAGCGTCAGCCCCAGCCGAGCTCGTGCAGGCGGTCGTCGTCGATGCCGAAGTGGTGCGCGATCTCGTGCACCACGGTGACCGCGACCTCCTCGACGACGTCGTCGTCGGTGTCGCAGATCCGCAGGATCGGGTGGCGGTAGATGGTGATCCGGTCGGGCAGCACCCCGGCGTAGTCCCAGCCGCGGGCGGTGAGCGCGTGACCCTCGTACAGGCCGAGCAGCTCGGGCTCGCCGGGCGGCGATTCGTCCTCCACCAGGATGACGACGTTGCGCATCAGGTTGAGCAGCTCCTGCGGGACCTCGTCGAGGGCGTCGGCGACCAGCTCCTCGAAGCGTTCCCGGCTCATCTCGACCGGCATGGTCAGGACAGCTCGCCCCGGCGCAGCCGGCCCAGCCAGGCGGCGGCGTCGGTGTAGTCCGGGTCGGACAGTCCGGCCGGCGGCGGCACCGGCCGCTCCGGGGCCGCGCCGGGCATGCCCGCCCGGGGGTACGAGCCGAGGAAGCGCACCCCGGCGCAGATCCGCCGCAGGCCCTGCAGCGCCTCGCCGACCCGTGCCTCAGCGACGTGACCGGTGCAGTCGAGGAAGAAAACGTAGCGGCCGAGCCGCTCGCCGGTCGGGCGGGACTCGATCCGGGTCAGGTTCACCCCGCGGACGGCCAGCTCGGTCAGGACCGCCAGCAGCGCCCCGACCCGGTCGTGGGAGATCCACACGGCAAGCGAGGTGAGGTCGTTGCCGGTCGGGTCCGGCGGCGTGCCCGGCCGGGACAGCAGCACGAAGCGCGTCGCGGCGTCCGGGTGGTCGGCGATCTTGTCGGCGAGCCGGCGCAGGCCGAACCGCTGGATGGCGATCGGCGCGCAGATCGCGGCGTCGAAGTCACCCGCGGCCACCCCCGCCGCCGCGGCCCCGTTCGACAGCACGTCGACCACCGTCGCGTCCGGCGCGTACGCCCGCAGCCAGCCGCGGCACTGGGTGGACGCCTGCGGATGCGCCGCGATCGACCGCACGTCGGCCAGCGCGGTGGTCGACCGGGCGGCGAGCACGAACTCCACCGGGATGACCACCTCGCGGGTGATCACCAGCGGGTCGCCGTCGACCAGTTCGTCCAGGGTCACGCCGACCGCGCCGCCGATCGAGTTCTCCCACGGCACGAGCGCCGAGTCGGCGTCACCTGCCCGCACGGCCTCCAGTGCCTCGGGAACGCTGCGGGCCGGCGTCCGGATTCCCCGCTCGGCTGCCGGGATCGTGAGCAGTGCCTGCTCGGCGAAGGTGCTCTCGGGGCCGAGATAGACGAAGCGAGTGGGCGGGACTCCAGGCATGGCCCCAGCGTAGCCACTGGCGCCCTCCTCCGCGGGCGCGGCATTCGGCTGAACTGCTGGTGGCCGCCTCCGCGCCCACGGCGTTCGGCCTCGGAAGCCTCCCTTACCCGCCGGTCGCTCGTCCGCTGCGCGGACTTCCGCTCCTGGCGGGTGCGGTCGGCGGCCGAATGCGGTTGTGGTCGCTGCCCTGGTCCTTGCCGTTCCTCCCTTGCTAGCAGCCGGCGGCGATGCGGATGCCGGGTGGGGCGAAGTTGCGCACCTCGACCGTGCAGATGTCGGTGCCCGCGGTGACCAGATCGAGCGCCGTGGGCGCGCCCTTGGTGACGACCTGCAGCGGCTCCCGGCCGGGCACGGTGAGCTCGGTGTACTGCCAGGTGCCGGCGCAGACGGGCGGCCTCGTCACGGTGATCGTGCCCGAGGCCGGCAGGATCGACGACTTGCGGCGCACGGCGGCGACGACCTGTTCGCCGGAGGGGCGGCCCTGGCAGTCGGTGACGGTCAGTTCGGGGAAGGGGCCGGGGCTGCTCGGCGGGGCCGAGGGCGGCAGGCTGAAGCTGGGCGGCAGGCTGGGGCTGGGGAGCAGGGTCGCCGCACCGGGTGACCCGGACGGCTGCGGCACGGTGTCGGGTCTGGGCTGCAGCTCGGGCGGCACGCCGCAGCCGCTGAGCAGAGCCGCGCCGACCAGGCACGCGGTGGCGAGGGGCAGGGCCGGGTTGGACGGACGGGTTGGACGCAGGGGCATGGGCAACGAGACTAGCGCGCGTCGGCCGTACCCGCGGTCATACCGCGGCGAAGAAGCTCAGCGAGCCGACGACCTGGCCGCCCTGCCACAACGGGGTGGCCACGGCGTCGAGGGTGCGGCTGGGCGCCCCCTGCGGCGCGCGCACCCGCAGCAGGCCGCGCGCGGGCCGCTTGGAGGTGAGCGCGAGCAGTGGGGGGATCTGCTCGCGCTCTGCTTCTCCCAGCTCGTTGCCGGCGGCGGTGAAGTCGATCAGGCACAGCACGTTGAGCACGTGGTGGCCGGCCAGCTCACTGGGGCGCTCCACCGAGAGCAGCCGGACCCAGGGCGTGGAGGCGGCGACGATGACACCGTCGGCGTCGATGACCAAACACGACTCCTCAGCCGAGGAAACCGGGACCGACCAGCTGTGCAGCGGGTCGACGGCGATCGGCTCCAACGGGGAGAGGGAGAGCTCGATGTGGGTCATCGCTGCTCACGTTACCCGCGCGCAGTGCCCTTGTCACCGGGGGTCGCACCCTCCGGATGCCAGGTGTAACCGCTGCCCGCGGCGTATGGCTGATTGACCCAGATCGCGGGGTTGCGGGCCACCTGCGACAGCTTCTCGGCGGTCGTGCCGGTGATCCGCCGGCCGGTGGAGTCGAGCACCTTGTCGAGCTCGCGATACGAGGTGACGATGCATTCCTTGGGCAGGCCGTTGACGCTGATGGGTCCACTGCCGACGAACGCGAGCACGGCGAAGACCTTGATGTCCTGGCCGACCGCGGCGGAGATGGCCTTGGCGGCGCGCTTGGCGTCCCGCCTGGCCTGCGAGATGTACGGCGGCCGGCGGCCGCTGATCTGCACCACGTCACCGGCGATGAGCACGCGGCTGCGCCCGTGCTGCGCGATGCAGACGCTGAAGATGCCGCCGGGACCGATGGCCAGGAAGCCTGCGTTGGAAGGCTGGGGCTTGGCCGGGGCGGCGGCCGGTGCCTGACTCGTGAGCAGGGCGTGCGGCCACTCGATGACGTGCCAGTCGCGGCCGAGGCGGTGCACCGCGCGGTCCTCGGCGGCCGACATGCGCCGCACGGCGCGGTCGGCGCGGCGGCGGCGGGCCCAGTCCACCGGGGAGGCGGGCGGCTGGGCGGTGTCTGGTCCTGACGGCACCGGCAGGCTCGGGGAGCGTCCGAAGGTCGGGCGCAGGAAGGGCGCACGATCGGGATAGACGGTCATGGTGTGCCTCCGGGTGGAACAGACACGCATTGAGTTAGGTGTCCCTTACCGTACGTGTTCGCTCATCGATGTGTCAGGGGACAAATCTGGCACTCAGCACGAATGAATGGATGAATGTCCGATTCAGCTTCATTCCCTGGGGCTCATGCGGCCGGTCCGCCGTCCACGCGACGGCGTGATTCTCACGTGCCCGTCGCACGTGGGGTGAGCACATCGTGGGACACGGCACCGCCCGTGCCACCGGAGCAGCACGGGCGGGCGTAAACGTACGTGAAAGGGCAGGTCAGCGCAGGGTGAGCTGGCGGCCGAGCAGGCCCTGCCGCGCGCGGCGCTGGTCCGGCGTGAGCGGGGAGTCGTCGGCCTTCGCCGCGGCGTACCGTGCCGCGACCGCGGCCAGCGACTCCTCCCAGGCCCCGGCCTCGGGGGCCGAGGGCAGGTCCCACACCGGGACGAGCAGGCCGTGCGCCCGGAACATGCCGGCGAACTTGGTCTCCTCGGTGAGCTTGAGCTCGCCCGCCGCGCTGAGCCGGGCCAGCGCGTTCAGTGCCACGTCCTCGCTGTCGGGCAGCACCCAGCGCACGTGCGACTTCTCCGGCACCCGGCACCAGTACGCGGCGGGCGCGGCCGCCATCCGCACGGTGGGGTAGACCGAGGCGTTGGCGGCGTCCAGCGACGCGGACACCTCGGCGTCACGCTCCTGGTCGGCGTCGAGCCAGAAGTCGAAGCCGTCGTGCACCGTGATCTCCAGCGGCGCGTCGACGAGCAGGTCCGCGAGGCGCGGACCCTCACCGGGCAGCGGGGGCACGTTCACCGGCGCGCCGGGCTCGCCCTCTAGTGCGCACAGCAGCGCCACCGCCAGGTCGCGGTTCACGTCGCCGGAGCGCTCGTGCCGCTGCAGGCCGAGCAGGATGCGGCCGTCGGGCTTGGTGAGCGCGGGCCACGCCATCGGCAGGATGGTGGCCAGTGTGACCTTCCGGTCGCCGTACTTCTCGACGTAGTCCGGGGCCAGGGTGAGCGGGGCGGTCGCCGCGGGCACCAGCTCGCGCAGCGCCACCAGCTCGGTCTCGGCGGCCAGTCCCGCGAACGGGCGGGCCACGAAGACGTCACGCACCTTCGGCTGCTTGGGCTGCTGCTTCTTCTCGAGGCGATTCTTCTTACTCATCGACCGTTCCTAAGCTCGGCGTCGGATCACCGGTCAGCTTAGTTCCGCCCAGACGCTCTGCCCGAGACCGTCCCGCTCGACACCCCACCGGACGGCGAGCGCATCGACGATGGTGAGGCCCCGGCCGTCCGGGTCCTCGGCTCCCGCCGTGCGGGGCCGGGGCAGCTGCTGCGCCCCGCCGTCGGTCACGCGGACCTCGATGACCTGCTTGGCTTCGACGGTGCGCAGTCGCCAGGCGAGCCGGACCACCCCGCCCGGGAGCGGCTCGGCGTGGCGCACGGCATTGCCGACCAGCTCCGCGGCGACCGAGACGACATCGGCGAGCAGGGACGGTGTGACGGCTCCGGCGAGGGCGGCGGCGAGGCGGTGTCGCGCCTGCTGCGCGCCGCGCGCGTGGTGGGGCACCACCACGCACCAGGCTCGCTCAGCGACAGCCATCGACACGATCATGCCTCCCCGGATGCGCGTGCATCCCTCTTCACGTCACCTCGCGGCAGCCGTACCTCTGCGACCGTACCTCCCCCATCCCGGGGACGTAAGGACACCCATCCGTTTTGTCGTTCAATAGTCTTTCGGACGAGATAAAGACCCAGACCGGCACCACCGTACCGCCGTCCGTCGCCGCTGTCCGCCTGCCAGAACCGCTCGAACACCTGGTGAACCTGTTCGGGGGCGATCCCTATCCCCCGATCGAGTACCTGGAAGAACACCGTGCGCCGGTCGTCGCCGGCGGTCAGCACCACGGTCTGCTCGCGGGCGGAGTACTTGTCGGCGTTGGTGGCCAGCTCGGTGAGCACGTTCGGGATGGTGGCGCGGTCCCCGTAGGCCAGCGGCAACCGCTCGGGCAGTTCCAGCCGGAACCGGCGGCGCAGATCGGCGGGCAGGTTCGCCGCCGCGTGGCGAAGTGCTTCGACGAGGTCGAACGGGCCGGGCGACAGGGTGCCGACCGCCGTGTCGGTGCTCGCCGCCAGCAGCCGGTCGACCAGGCGGGCCAGCTCGTCGCTGCGCTGACCGATCACCCGGGCCGCCTCGCGGCGGGCCTTCTCGTCGAGCTGGCTCCAGTGGTCGCGCAGCGTGTCCGCGTACCCCTTGATGACGGTGACCGGCGTGCGCAGCTCGTGGCTGGTGACGGCGATGAACAGCTCGCGGTCGGCCAGATCGTCCCCGGCGTGCTGCACCGGCAGCCCGGCCCGCTCGGTGTAGAGGCGGCCCACGGTCGCCCCGAGCAGGGCCATCACCGCGAGCTGATCCGGGCCGGCCGGCCGGTCGTCCGGCATGAACGCGCCCAGCACGGCGGGTGTGCGCCCGTCGATGTCGATCCGGTGCAGCAGGATCCACCGGCTGCCCAGCGACACCATCTGGTCGGAGGCCGCGTCGTCGATGGCGTCCAGCTCCACCCGATAGGTGGTCGGGCCGGGACGCAGCACCGCGGTCACGACCTCGGGCTGGACCGGGCGGCCCAGCGCCCAGTCGGCGCTGCCGGTCGCGGCGATGACGCGGCCCGCGCCGCCGGAGTCGTGCAGCTCGGACAGGGCCATGCCGGGCACGCCCAGCGCGTACTGGCCGAGGTGCAGCAGGCGGTCGAGGGCCGGCAGGCCGCCACGGCCGGTCACGGGGTCGTTGATGAGCGCGGCGATGCCCAGCGTCAGCTCGCGGTACGCCACCTCCACATGCAGGATCCTGCCTGCCGGAGCCGGTGCGCGCCAGCGCTGTGACCGATCAGTGATGATTCAACGACCGAGGTGTGCCAGCACCTCTGCCGGGCGGTCCGTGATGATGCCGTCGACCCCCAGCTTGAGCAGCAGGTCCACGTCGTCCGTGGCGTTGACGGTCCACACGTAGACCTGCTGGCCGCCGGCCTTCAGCCGCCGCACCAGGTCGGGCCGCCGCCGCACCAGCTCCAGACCGGGTCCTGCGATGCGGGTGCCGAACGGCAGCCGCCGGATCCGCAGCCCCGGTGGCAGCAGGTCCATCAGCTGCACCGTGGGCAGCGTCGGCAGCAGCTCGCGAGAACGGCGCACCGCCAGCGGGGAGAACGACATGACCGTCACCCGCACCGGCGCGTCGGGGGAGGCGCTGGTCAGGCCGTGCCGGTTCAGCACCGCCCGCAGCCGGTACTCCACCGCCTTGCCGTAGCGGTTGGGGTGCTTGGTCTCGATCAGCAGGCGCACCGGCCGCCCGGCCTGGCGCGCCGTGTCGAGCAGCTCCTCCAGTGTCAGCACGCCGGCCGGCTGCCCGCTGGTGTGCCAGGACCCGAAGTCGAAGGACCGCAGCTGGGCCAGCGTGTACGCGGCCACCGGCCCGCGCCCGTCGCTGACCCGGTCCAGCCGCCGGTCGTGCACACAGACCAGGTGCCCGTCACGGGTCAGGCGCACGTCGCATTCGACGCCGTCGGCGCCCTCGCGCAGCGCACGGGCGTACGCCCCGAGCGTGTGCTCGGGCAGCGCGGCCGACGACCCCCGGTGGGCGAACACCAGCGGGGACGGGTCGGGGGTGCGGCTCAACGCCTTCTCCTCGGGTGGGACGGGTCGTTCGCGCACGGCTAGATGATCTGCGGCGGCAGGCCCTCGTCGGTGACCACCGGGCGGCCCGCGGCGGCCCAGCCGATCATGCCTCCGTCGACGTTGGTGACGTTGTCCCAGCCCTGCTGGCGCAGGTACGCCACGACCTGTCCGGAGCGCCCGCCCACCCGGCAGAGCACGAAGACCGCCCGGTCCTGCGGCACCTCGGACATCCGGGTCGGGATCTGCATCATGGGCAGGTGGACAGCCTCGGGCGCGTGGCCGGCGGCCCACTCGTCGTCCTCGCGGACGTCGAGCAGGAAGGCGCCGGCGGGCACCTCGGCAACGGTGGCGGTGGGGATCTGCGCAGCGAACACGCCTGCAAGTGTAGAGGTCAGGCTCGGCTCAGGAGCCCGTCGGAGTGGCCGTCCGGTGTACAGCCGGAGCGCAGCGGAGGCTGGACGACCGGTTAAGGCCGCGTAGCGGGCTCCGCATGTAGAGGTCAGATCGAGTTGACCCATTCCGGATGCTGCTGCACCCAGGTGGCCAGGTCGGCGTCGCGCATGGCGCGGAACAGGTCCTCGGCCCCGTCCCGCAGCAGCACGTACGACACCCCGCCGACACTCTGCACGTATGACGGCACGCGGATCCCGGTGAGCGAGTCGGGCCGGATGTTGCGCAGCGCAACGATCAGATCGGTCAGTGTTGCCTCACCGGTGTCGAGGGTCAGCGAGTGCCCGATGCCGCGGATGAACTGGTCCAGCTTGACCGGATTGCGGGTGACCCCGCTGTCCAGCGCCTTGCTCAGGATCGCCTTCACCAGCTGCTGCTGGTGGCGCTGCCGGTCGAAGTCGCCGCCGGGCAGACCGTAGCGCTGCCGCGAGTAGTCCAGTGCCTCCGCACCGTTCATCTGCCGGCAGCCGACGGTGAACAGGCGCTTGGTGTGGATCGATCGCAGCTCGGTGTCGACGCACATGTTCACCCCGCCGAGGCTGTCGATGACCTGGGTGAACCCGCCGAAGTCGACCACCGCGGCGCCGTCGAAGCGCATCCCGGTGAGCTGGGTCAGGGTGGCCGACAGCAGCTGCACCCCACCGCTGCCGCCGCCGCCGAACTCGAACGCCGCGTTGATGCGCTGCCGCGCCCCGCCGAACGCGGTGCCGCCGAAGGCGGGGATCTCCACCCGCAGGTCACGCGGAATCGAGATGACGTAGGCGTGGTTCAGCTCGCGATCCACCTGGACGACGAGGATGGTGTCCGAGCGCTGCCCCGCGTCCGGGTTGGCCGAGCGCAGGTCGGAGCCGATGAGCAGGTAGTTCAGCGGGCCGCTGAGCCGGCGCCAGCCCACGTATGCGTCGCCGGTGTCCCGGGCGCTCGGATCGAGCAGCACGTCGCGGCTGATGCTCGACTCGTAACGGTGGACCAGTGCCTGCCCGGCGACGAGCCCGCCGCCGGCCAGCAGCACCAGACCCACCAGGATCGCGGCCAGCGCCTGGGGCCAGCGCCGGGTACGGCGGCGCGGCGGGACCGGCGGGCTCGTCGTGCGAAACGCCCGGGCGGCGTGGTGGGTGTTGCGGCGCTCGCGTGCGGTCTCCGGCCAGCCGAGTCCGGATCGAGGCGAGGCGTGCCCGGGTGCGGCCGCCGTGGGGGGAGGCCAGCCGACGCCGGTGATCCGGGTCGAATCCCTCCCGCCGCCGTCGGAACGCCACACGGAGCTGGCCATGCCGCCTCCCCGGGAGCAAGAAATCCTCACTCTCAGCGTATGGACCGCTCACTCCGGGAGGCGTTGAATCCGAAATTACTTCTCGTTGTTGACGACCTCAGGGTGCAGAAACACGAAGTTGCCCAGTTTGTCATTCTTCGCGGCGCGGAACATGTCCTTGGTCGTCTTGTCGAGGCCCTCGCCCTGGTACTCGCCGTTGACCATGACGCTCTCGTAGGTGCCCGCATTGGTCTTGAGCAGCACGAGGTCGGTGCCCGCCAGGTCCTTCATGGTGAACAGGAAGTCGGTGACGCCCATCCCCTGGGGCAGGCTGAGCAGCATGGACTTGCCCACCGCGGAGATCAGCTCGTTGACCTTGCCGAAGTCGGTCAGCACGCCGACGGAACCGGCCTTCTTCGCCATCGCCTTGATCAGCTGCTGCTGGTGGCGCTGGCGGCCGTAGTCACCGGAGTCGTCCGGCAGGTAACGCTGGCGCGCGTAGTCCAGGGCCTGCCAGCCCGCCATCTCCGAGCAGCCCGGCTGGTGCAGGAACCGCGGGTTGCCGGTGCGGCGGGCGTAGCTGTCCGCCTCGTGGTCGTTCGCGATGCCGCCGATGTATCTCGGCTGGCCCTTGACGACGAAGTGGTGAATCGACTTGGTCGGCGCTTCCACGCACATGGGCACCGTGCCGAGCGCGTCGATGAACGTCTTGAAGCCGCCGAAGTCGATGACCGCCGCCGCCTCGAACGTCATGCCGCCGGTCAGCTTGCTGATGGCCTTGGCCGCCGACTTCAGCCCGCCCCGCCAGTCACCCTTGCTGCCCAGCCCGTTCGTGAACGCGCCGTTGATGCGCTGGTCGGTGCCGGGGACGTCCGTGTCGCGCGGCACCGACATCAGGTACGCCTGGTCGTGGTTCTGCGACACGTGCAGGATCAGGATGGTGTCGGAGCGGGCGTTCGTCGCCTCCTGGCCCTCGCGCGTGTCGATGCCCAGCAGCAGGATGTTGAAGGCCCCGACGAACGCCTTGCCTGTCGGCGCGGCGGGCTCGGCCGAGGCCTCCGGGTCCACGAGGTCGTCGCTGCGGGACACCTGGATGCTGCTCTCGAGGTTGCCGACGACCGACTTGACCCCGATGATCGCCGTCCCGGAGGTCATCATCAGCAATGCGCCGAACGTGATCGCCAGCTTGGCCGCCAGCGGTGCGCGGCGTCGCTTCTCGCGTTCGGGGGTCTCGGCAGCGGGCGGGTCCGCGTCACCCTGTTCGGGGGCCTGTTCCGGGTCCTGCAGCGGAGTCGTGCCGTGCTGCTCGTCGGTGTCGAGGGTCGATGTGGCCACGTGGCTTTCCAGGTCCGGTGCGTCGTGTCGGTCGCCGTGGTGGGGGCGCGGTCACTTCTCCCTGTTCACGAACTCGGGGTTGAGCAGCGTGAACTGCCCCAGGGTGTCGTTCTTGGCGGCCCGGAACATCTGCATCGTGCTGGAGCTGATCGCCTCACCGCCGCTGCCCGAGCTGTTGTACCAACCCGCGTTCGTCTTCAGCAGCACGAGGTCGGCCCCGGCCAGATCCTTCAGGGAGAACATGAAGTCGATCAGCGGCACCCCGTGCGTGTCCAGGATCATGGACTCGCCGACGGCCTTCATCAGGGCGTTGATCTTGTCGAGGTCGGTGAGCACGCCGCTCGAGCCGGCCTTCTTCGCCATCGCCTTGATCAGCTGCTGCTGGTGGCGCTGGCGGCCGTAGTCGCCGTCGTCGAGCGACTTGCGGATGCGCGAGTAGTCCAGGGCCTCCCAGCCCGGCTTCTCCCGGCAGCCCTTCTTGTGCACGTACTCCTTGCCGATCAGGCCGAGTCTGTGCTCCACCGACTTGTTGTCGCTGCCCGAGCCGGCGACGTACTTCGGCTTGCCGTCGATCATGAAGTAGTGGCTGGACTTGGTGTCTTCCTCGACGCAGACGTTCACCGTGCCCAGGGCGTCGATGATCTTCTTGAAGCCGCCGAAGTCGATGACGGCTGCGCCGTCGAAGGTGACACCGGTCAGCTTGGTGACCGTCTTCGCGGTCAGGGCCAGCCCGCCGGCGCGGCCGCCACCGTTCTGCGCGCCGAAGTAGAAGGCCGCGTTGATCTTGTCGCTGCCGCCGCCGTACTTGGTCTTCGGGTTGCTCGGGATGTCGACCTGGGTGTCACGCGGGATCGACATCAGGTAGGCCTGGTCGTGCGTGGCCGGGATGTGCAGCAGCAGCACGGTGTCCGCGCGGGCGTTGTCGACGTCCTGGGTGGCACGCGTGTCGATGCCGAGCAGCAGCATGTCGATCGGGCCCTTGAGGTCGTTGCCCGCCGGGCCGCTGTCGACCTTGCCCGCGTCGCCCAGGACGTCGACCACGGAGACGTTCTCCGTGAGGTTGCCCTCGAACGACCTGATGCCGACGATCGCGCCGCCGGCCACCATCATCAGCAGGGCGCCGACGGTCAGCGTCAGCTTCGCCCAGAGCGGGGCGGCGCGCTTCGTCTTCTTCCGGCCCTTGCCCTTGGCCTTGCCCTTGCTCAGGGAGTGCCCGGTCTTTCGGCCGGCGGGCTCGTCGTAGGCGTCCGCATAGGGGTCCGCGGACTGCCGGCGACTCCGCTGGCTCGGCACGGTGTTGCTCGCACCGCCTCGCCGCTGCTTGTTCGCCACGCGTCCCCCCGGGGGTCTGGTGAGTCGTAGACCGGGCCACTGTAATAGCTCGGCCTGCGACACCGCGAGGACGCATAGACCAAATCGGATGGATTTAGACCGATTTGTGAGTAATTTTCGTTGCTAGTTATTGACAGACGGCGACGGCGGCGGGCTGACGTTGGTCTCGTACCACTGCTTCATGGCGTCCTTGCCGACCGCCTCGTACAGGGCGATGGCCTTCTCCTTGTCGGAGACGACCACGCTCTCCCCGCCGACCATCTGGCTGCCCTTGTGCGGGCTGGTCAGGAAGATCAGGTCGTCGCTGCGGATGCCGCGGAACTGGATGGCCATGTCGATCAGCTTGAACTCCTGGTCGACCGTGACCGCGCTGGTGACCGCCCCGAGGAAGTCGTTGAGCTTGCTCGGGCTGGTCAGGATGCCGCCGCTGGCGGCCTTGTCCAGCAGGGCCTTGAGCAGCTGCTGCTGGTGCCGCATGCGGGCGAAGTCGCCGTCGGGGAACTGCTTGCGCTGGCGCGCGTAGTCCAGCGCCTCCGCGCCGTTGAGGTGCATGGTGCCCTTGGTGAAGGTGCGCTTGGGCTTGTGGATCGAGGTGATGGTTTTCTCGATCTTCATGTCCACGCCGCCGACCGCGTCGACCACCTCGGTGAAGCCGCCGAAGTCGATCAGCATCACGTGGTCCATCCGCACCGACGTGTAGCACTCGACCGTCTTCACCAGCAGCGGCATGCCGCCGAACGCGTACGCGGCGTTCAGCTTCGCCTTGCGGGTGCCGCAGTCGGTCGCGGACGCGTCCTTCGGGATGTAGACGTGCAGGTCTCGAGGCAGCGAGATGAGGTAGGCCCGGTCCTGGGAGGACGGGATGTGCATGATGATCATGGTGTCGGTGCGCCACTGCCCGCCCTGGTCGGTGGGCGCGTCCGGGTCTCGCGAGTCGCTGCCCACCAGCAGGATGTTCTGGCTGCCGTTGACCTTCTCCGGCCGGCCGCCGGTGAGCGCCGAGAAGGGGTCGGTGCGGGCCAGGTCGCCCTCGACGCTCTTGGCGTAGAGCCATGCGCCGCCCAGGCCGAGCCCGCCGCACAGCGCGAGCGCGATCACGGCGACCAGCGCGATCCGGCCCCACTTGGGCTGGATCTTCTTCTTGGCGGCGCCGTACGTGTTGCCGGCGCCCGCCACCGGCACCCGCGCCGAGCTCGCGCCGCGCCCGCGCGACGAGGCGGACGACGGCCGCGCCGAGCCCGACGGTCCGGTCGGCACCGCGGCCCGCCCGGTCGTGGCCCGTGCGGCGGCACCGCGGCCCGCCGCCTTGTCGTCCGCAGCCTTGCCATCCGACGAGCCACTGGAGGCGGCACGGCCGTAGACGCGCGCGGACGGCGTGCCCTTGTCGCCCGATGACCCGCCGACTGACGGATAGGGGCCGGTGGGCAGGTTGGCGAAGCCGCCCGGGGGTGGCGTCACCGAGGCACGGCCGACCGACGCCCGGCCGGTGGGGCGCTGTGCGGGCGTGGCCTGCGGCGTCGAGGACGCGTCCGCGGCCCCGCCGTCCCCAGCCTGGGGGGTGGCCTCGGGTTCGTCAGGCGTCTGCTGGGACATGAGAACCAGCCTACGAGGCGTCTGCGACAACCCCCGGGTACGCGATGATCGTGGCGCGGCAGGTCACAGGCCGGTTGCCCCGTGAACCGCCTTGATCACGACAGTGTCGTGTACCTGCCACGGTGGTGCAGCAGCGGTGGCACGGCGTCACCGAGCGTGATCTCCACCAGGCTCGCCTCGACCAGCAGGCCCCAGCCGAACGGCCGGGAGCCGTCGAGCCGGCAGCCGGCCCAGGTCCCCGCGCCCACCGGGATCGGCCCGTACGGCGTCTGCGTCCAGGCCTCCTGCTTGAACAGCCCGCCCGGCGCGGGCATCAGCCCGGCGAACCGGTCGGCCAGCTGCCGGTGCGGCTCCCCCAGCGGTGTCACCGCGAACACGCCCGCCCGCTTGATCGCCGGCCACAGCTCCGACTCGTCGTCGACGATGCCCAGCAGCCGTCCTGGGTCGCCGTCCGCGACCAGCGTCGACGACACCGTCAGCCCGGCCGGCCCCGGCGCGGTCCACAGGCACACCGTCATGCCGAAACGACCCCGCAGCCGGCGCACGTTGCTGCGCGCCGACTCCGGGGTCGCGAACGGATCAGTGTCATGGATCATGACGTTCGGCTCCTCAGGACGATCTCGCACGGGCCGGTTCCGGCACGGGTGCGCCGTGCCCGCGGTCCACGCGAGATCGTCCCATCAGAGATCAGGTCCAGGCGAGGAACATCGCCTCGGGGTCGGCCAGGAAGGCGCCGATGTCCCGGAGGAACTTCGAGCCCAGCTCGCCGTCGATGATGCGGTGGTCGAACGAGAGGCCGAGCGTGGTCACCTGGCGGAGCTTGACCTTGCCCTTGTGCGCCCACGGGGTCTCCCGCACCGCGCCGAAGGCCAGGATCGCGGCCTCGCCCGGCGGCAGGATCGGGGTGCCCGTGTCCACGCCGAACACGCCCACGTTGGTGATCGTGAACGTGCCGCCGGACATCGCCGACGGCGGCGTCTTGCCCGACTTCGCCGTCGCCACCAGGTCGGTCATCGCGTCGGCCAGCTCCCGCAGGGACAGCCGTCCCGCGTCGGCGATGTTCGGCACGATGAGGCCGCGCTCGGTGGCCGCGGCGATGCCCAGGTTCACGTAGTCCTTGACCACGATCTCCTGCGCCGCCTCGTCCCACGACGAGTTGACCATCGGGTGGCGCTTGGCGGCCAGCAGCACCGCCTTGGCGACCAGCAGCAGCGGTGAGACGCGCACGTCGCGCCACTCCCGGTCGGCCTTGAGCCGCTCCAGCGCCTTCATCGACCGCGTCATGTCGACCGTCAGGAACTCGGTGACGTGCGGAGCCGTGAAGGCCGAGGCGACCATGTTGGCGGCGGTGAGCTTGCGTACCCCCTTGATGGGGATCCGGGTCTCGCGCTCGCCCGGGATCATGACCACCTGCGCACGCGGCGCGGCGGCGGCCGGGGCCGCCAGCGCGGCCTGCACGTCGTCGCGGGTGATCGAGCCCTGCGGGCCGGTGCCCGTCAGCGTGGACAGGTCCACGCCCAGGGTCCGGGCCAGCATCCGGACCGGCGGCTTGGCGAGCACACCGTGCCCGTTCGTCGCCGGCGCCGTGGCAGCCGGAGCCACCGGGGCAGGCGCGACCGGCGCGGGGGCCGGTGCGGCCACCGGAGCCGCGGCCACCGGGGCCGGAGCCGCAGGCGCGTCCTTGCGGGCGCGGCGCTTGGCGGCGGTGACCCGCGGGCCGTAGCCGACCAGCACCGCGGTGCGGCCGGACGCCGTGGTCTCGCCGATCAGCCCGCCGGTCGCCTCCGCGGCCTTCTCGGCCTGCGCGGCGGCGCCCTGGGACATGTCGTCGGCGACCGGCGCGGACGGGCCGCCGGTGTCGATCGAGATGATCGGGGAGCCGACCTCGACCACCGTGCCCTCAGGCACGAAGATCTTGACGACGGTGCCGGCCCACTTCGCCGGGATCTCGACCGCGGCCTTGGCGGTCTCCACCTCGACGATGGGCTGGTTCAGCTCGATGACGTCGCCCTCGGCGACGAGCCACTTGAGGATCTCGCCCTCGGTGAGACCCTCACCGAGGTCGGGCAGGGGGAACTGGTTGATCGCCATAGGTCAGCCCCCTCAGAACCCGAAGGAACGGTCGACGGCCTCGAGCACGCGGTCCAGGTCGGGCAGGAACTCCTCCTCCACCCGGGAGGCCGGGTAGGGGATGTCGTAGCCGGTGACCCGCAGCACCGGGGCCTCCAGGGAGTAGAAGCACTCCTCGGAGATCCGGGCCGCGACCTCGGCGCCCAGGCCGATGTTGCCGGGAGCCTCGTGCACGACCACGGCGCGGCCGGTCTTGCGGACCGACTCGAACACCGGGGCCATGTCCAGCGGGGACAGCGAACGCAGGTCGATGACCTCCAGGTTGCGCCCGTCCTCGGCCGCCGCGGTCGCGGCGTCCAGGCAGGTGCGCACCATCGGGCCGTACGCCAGCAGGGTCGCGTCCGCGCCGGAGCGCAGCACCCGCGAGCTGTGCAGCGGGTACGCCGAGGACAGCGGCGCGGCCGTGTCGACCTCGCCCTTCTCCCAGTAGCGCCGCTTGGGCTCGAAGAAGATGATCGGGTCGTCGCTGGCGATGGCCTGCTGGATCATCCAGTACGCGTCGGACGGGTTGCTGCACGCCACGACCTTGAGACCGGCCGTGTGCGAGAAGTACGCCTCGGGCGACTCGGAGTGGTGCTCGACCGCGCCGATGCCGCCGCCGAACGGGATCCGGATGACCATGGGCAGGCTGACCTTGCCCCGGGACCGGTAGTGGAACTTCGCCACCTGGCACACGATCTGGTCGTACGCCGGGTACACGAAGCCGTCGAACTGGATCTCGACGACCGGGCGGTAGCCGCGCAGCGCCAGGCCGATCGCGGTGCCGACGATGCCGGCCTCGGCCAGCGGGGTGTCGATGACGCGCTCGTCGCCGAAGTCCTTCTGCAGGCCGTCGGTGATGCGGAAGACGCCGCCGAGCTTGCCGACGTCCTCGCCCATGATGAGGACCTTGCTGTCGTCCTCCATCGCGCGGCGCAGGCCCAGGTTGAGCGACTTGCCGAGGGTAAGCGTCTCCATGATCAGTGGCTCCCCTCGAACGAGGCGTGGTAGGACTCGAACTCGGCGCGCTGCTTGTCGATCAGCGGCGAACCGTTGGGGTAGACGTGGTCGAACATGGTCGCCGGGTCCGGGTCGGGCATCGACAGCACCCGCTCGCGCAGCGCCACGGCCTCGACCTTGGCCTGCTCGTCGACGGCGGCGAAGAACGCCTCGTCGGCCAGACCCTGCTTCTCCAGCAGCTTGCGCATGCGCACGATCGGGTCCTTGGCCTGCCACGCCTCGACCTCGCTGGCCACGCGGTAGCGGGTCGGGTCGTCGGAGGTGGTGTGCGCGCCCATCCGGTACGTGTACGCCTCGACCAGGGTCGGGCCCTGGCCGTGGCGGGCGTTGTCCAGCGCCGCGCGGGTCACCGCGTACGTCGCCAGCACGTCGTTGCCGTCGACCCGGATGCCGGGGAAGCCGAAGCCGGCCGCGCGCTGGTACAGCGGGATGCGGGTCTGCCGCTCCAGCGGCTCGGAGATCGCGTACTGGTTGTTCTGGCAGAAGAACACGATCGGCGCGTTGTACACGCTGCCGAAGATGAACGCCTCGTTGACGTCGCCCTGGCTGGTCGCGCCGTCGCCGAAGTAGGCGATGACGGCCTCGCTGGTCTCGTCGTCGTCGCCGACCTTGCCGTCCTTGACGATGCCCATGGCGTAGCCGGTCGCGTGCAGCGTCTGCGCGCCGATGACGATCGTGTACATGTTGAACCGGTGCGCCACCGGGTCCCAGCCGCCCTGGTCCACGCCGCGGAACAGGCCCAGCGGCATGATCGGGTCGATGTTGCGGCAGTACAGGACGCCGTGCTCCCGGTACGTCGGGAAGGCCATGTCCTGCTTGCGCAGCGCCCGGCCGGAACCGACCTGCGCCGCCTCCTGGCCCAGCAGGCTGGCCCAGATGCCCAGCTCACCCTGCCGCTGCAGGGCGGTCGCCTCGGCGTCGAGCTTGCGCACCGTGACCAGATCGCGGTACAGGCCGCGCAGCTCGTCATCGGTGAAGTCGACGGAGTAGTCGGGGTGTGAGACTCGCTCGCCCTCAGGGGTGAGGAGCTGTACGAACTCCGGCTCGGGGGGTCCCGAGCGCTTTCCTCCGCGGCGGGCTGCCGCGCGCTCGACCTTGGTCATCCGTGTTCTCCCTGTCAGTGGTGCGTCGGCGACGGGGTGTGTCTGCCGCGCATCGGTGGCGCCACGTCATGTCCCTCGTGGGGGCAGAAGACGCCTGGCTGCGGCAGTAGTGGACCGGAGTACGCGGTGACCACGGCCACGCTGCCGCCTGGCCCCCATACTGCCGTATCGGTGGCGGCAGTCACAGGCCGGGCAGGTGATATTGGCAACCGTCGGCGGAAAAACCTGGGTCTACGTATACCCCAAATACCCGGATCATGGCATTGGCTGGGGCATTCTGGGCGAATTCCCCCGTGCCCTAGGAGCACTTCGATGCCCGACGACAATTTTCTGGAAGACCTGTTCGGATCTCCGCCACCGCCGCCACCGCCCCCCGCGGTGCCGGAGGCGTTCCGCACCCGGCCCGCCCCGCCCGCCCGCCGATCCCCGTCCCGCCGGTACGGACTCCTGGTCACGCTGCTGGTCGGGATCACCGCCGTGCCGACGTGGATCGTGCTGCGGGCCGGTGTCGAAGGCGTCGACCCCGACTTCGGCGCCCGCCTGGCCGGTCCGGTCGAGCCCTTCGTGGTGCCCGGCGACCACTTCGCCCAGGCGCCCTTCCGGCTGCCGGAACGGCCGGTGCGGCCCGCCCCGCAGGCCGACCCGGGGCTGGCCCAGCCCGCCGGACCCGCGAGGGAGCACGACGAGGACGACCATGACGACCGACCCGACGACGTCGCCGTACCCGCGCTCGAACGCCGCCGGCCCACCACCACGTTGCCGATCCGACCGATCTGGCGCGCCGCCCGGCCGCTCCCGCCCCGGACCGGCCCGGCGCAGCCGAGCACACCGGGCGCACCGCCCGCGCCCGGAGGCCCCGCCGACCCTGCCGGACCTTCCTTCCCTGGCGGACCTTCCTTCCCTGGCGGACCCGCCTTTCCGGGCGGGCCTTCGTTTCCGGGCAGTCCGTGGCATCCCGGGTCTGGCGCGCCCGGCGGGCACGACCACCCCGGCGGGCACGACCACCCTGGCAGCCCGCCGGGTCGTCCTGGCTGGCCGGGAGGTCCTGGCCGCCCGCCGGGTTCGGACGGGCCGAGCCGGCCCGGTGGCCCTGGCTGGCCGGGCGGTCCCGGTCGGCCGACAGGTCAGGGCTGGCCGGGCTGGCCCGGCGGCGGATCCGGTGGCCCGGCCCGGCCGACCGGACCTGGCGGTCATGGCACCGGCGGCGAACCGGGTGCGCGGCCCGGTCCGATCCGTCGGCCGATTCCGGCACATCGCCCGAGCGCGGTGCAGGTCGCACCGGTGCGCCCGGCCGGGCCGGTCGTGCGCCGCCCCGCCGCCGTCCGCCTCCCGCACGCGAGCGCGCGCGACCCGCTGAACTCACGCGCATCCACCGGCGGTCCGCTGAAGTCACGGCTGCTCGCCGGTAGTGCGCTGAAGTCACGCGTGTCCGCGGAGTTGAACTCACGCGTTCCGGTGCGGTCCGCGACCCCCATGGGCCACCGCAGCGAAGCCCGGCCCCAGCGGGAGCACGGGGCCGACGCCCGGCGTCACGCGGTCAAGGCGAAGGCCGCCCACAGCAAGACCGCCCACAGCAAGTCCGTGCGCAGCAAGGCCGCCCACAGCAAGGCCAAAGTTCATCGGGGCAAGGCGAAGGCCGAACACCGCACCACCAAGGCCCAGCGCCACCACCACCGTGGTGGGTCCAGGCGTTGATCCGTTTTTGTGGACGCTGGAGGTGGTCATAGCGACGTCCAGCGTCCGCAGAAACAAATCTTGCCGGCCGCCGCCCGCGCGATCAGCGCGAATTCCGGGAAAGCGTGGCGTCCCGACGCGGCGCCAAAAAGATCTAGATGATCTGTCGCCGCCGGAGCAGCGACAGATCATCTAGATCGGGAACTCAGCTCAGCGTCGTACGGGAGCGTTCGTAGGCGGCGAGGGCGCGGCGGACCGGTTCGACGACGTACCGGAGGGCGACCTTGTCGATCTCGGCGCGCAGGACGATCTCGGTCTTCTGATCGGCGCGCTTCTTGCCGCCGGGCAGCCACATCCGGCGGGGGCGCTGGGCGTCGGCGAACGCGACGGCCTGGCCCAGCGCGGCGGGCAGCTCGTGCAGGCGGGACCGGGCCGCCTGGGTGACCGCCTTCGCCCAGGGGCCGGGCAGGCCGACCGCGGCGCTGCCGGCGTACGCCTGGATGGTCTGCTCGATGCGCGCGGAATCGGTGCCCGCCGAGGACAGCCCGCGGACCAGCGGGTTGATCGAGGGCGGGCTGGCCGGGCCGCCGACCAGCTTGGACAGGTCGGCGATGCTCGCGGTGAGGTCGCGGTCGACGGACTCCTCGGCCAGCGTGCCGCGCAGGATGATCGGTTCGAGCAGCGCGCGCAGCGCGGAGACGCCGGAGTGGCCGCGCGGGGAGCGCTCGGCGATGAACGGGCCGGGCTTCGGCTTGATCGGGCCGCGTTTGGCCGGCGGCAGGGCCGGCACCTCGCCGGTGGCCGACGTTGGCACCAGCGGGACCTTGGACAGGCCGCCCTCGTCGAGCAGCTGGCGCAGGTCGGCGCCGACCTTGGGCAGCTGCGCGGGCTGCAGCCGGTCGGTCTGGTTGAGCGCCACGATCAGGCCGTCGCGCGAGCTGGCGAGCTGGCGCAGGTAACCCTCGTGCACGAGCTGGTCGCCGTACTTCTGCGGGTCGCAGATCCAGATGACCACGTCGACGAGGTGCAGCAGCCGGTCGACCTCGGCGCGGTGGCGCGGCTCGACGGAGTCGACGTCGGGCAGGTCGAGCAGGATCATGCCGCGCAGGCCGACCTCGTCGTTGGCGTCCAGGGCCGATTCCCGGGTGAACCGGCGGCGCGAGGAGACGCCGAGCCAGTCGAGCAGCTCGTCGGCGAAGGTGAGGCTGCCCCAGACGCACGCGTAGGGCTCGGAGGTGGTCGGGCGCAGGATGCCCGCGGGCGACCGGTCGATCGTGGTGAACGCGTTGAACATGCTGGACTTGCCGCTGCCGGTGGTGCCGGCCAGCGCTATGGTGGTGAACCCGCGGGCCAGCCGCAGCCGGTCGGCGGAGCGTTCCACCACCGTCCGCGCGTTCTCCAGCGCCGGCTCGCCGGCGAGGTGCTCGCCCGCCAGGTCGACGAACTGCTGGACCATGTCGAGCTTGGTGGTGACGGACTCACTGCCGGGGGTGGAGTGGGTCACTGGTCCCTCCTCACGCTCTCCTCAGCCGACGCCGTGCCGACCTGAACCCTCGTCGTCCGCGGGAGCGGCCGTCCGGTGTCATCTTGACTCGGCAAGTTTCGCACTCGCGGTCTTGTCGAGGAACTCCCAGATCGGGGTGACCACTCGGTCCGAGAGCATGCCCTGCCGGTCGAGCGCCGATTCGGCGACCACGAACAGTGGCACCGGTTCGCCGAGCAGCTGGGTCAGGTGCGGCAGGATCTCGTCCGCCGCCTCGGTGGGCAGCCGGTTGAGGATCACCGCCAGGTCGACCCGGCGCTGCTGCGCGGCCCTCAGGTGCCGCCACGCCTCGGCGTCAGCGTAGCGGCTCGCGGTGGTCACGAAGATCCAGAGGTCGGCCTGTTCGAACACGGCGTCGGTGACCGACCGGTTCTTCTGGTCGATGGCGTTGAGGTCCGGCGCGTCGACGATCGCGACGTGCGAGGGCAGGGCGGGGGCGGCGATCGGGTGCAGTCCGGCGACGTGGGTCGCCGCGACGCTGCGCGGGTGGCAGGTCAGCACGGGCTTGCGGGTGGTCGGGCGCAGGATGCCGGTGGCGCTGACGGGTGACCGGACCAGGCTGTTGACCAGCGTGGACTTGCCCGCGCCGGTCGGCCCGCCGACCACCGCGAGCAGAGGGCCGGTCCGCGCCGCGCCCTCCTCGGTTACTCGTTGGTCATACACAGGGGAAGCGTAAGCGGAAATGGGACAACTCACTAGGACACCGTCAAACTTGAGTGTGACCGACTCAACCTTCCGCTTGACACTTCGCGGTCTCATGTCACTATTGAGCCGTCCGGACTCAACTTGAATCTGCGGCAACCTTGATCTTGGAGGAACACGAAAATGGCACGTGCGGTCGGCATCGACCTGGGTACGACCAACTCCTGTATGGCCGTGCTCGAGGGTGGCGAACCCACCGTCATCGCGAACGCCGAGGGCTCCCGCACGACGCCCTCGATCGTGGCGTTCGCCAAGAACGGTGAGGTGCTCGTCGGTGAGGTGGCCAAGCGCCAGGCGGTGACGAACCCCGACCGGACCATCCGGTCCGTGAAGCGTGAGGTCGGCACCAACTGGACCGTCGACATCGACGGAAAGAAGTACACGCCGCAGGAGATCTCCGCACGTGTGCTGCAGAAGCTCAAGCGCGACGCCGAGGCCTACCTCGGCGAGACCGTGACCGACGTCGTGATCACCGTCCCGGCGTACTTCAACGACGCGCAGCGCACCGCGACGAAGGAGGCCGGTGAGATCGCCGGCTTCAACGTGCTGCGCATCGTCAACGAGCCCACCGCCGCCGCGCTGGCGTACGGGCTCGACAAGGGCTCCAAGGAGCAGACCGTCCTGGTCTTCGACCTCGGCGGCGGCACGTTCGACGTCTCGCTGCTGGAGCTGGCCGAGGGCGTCGTCGAGGTCAAGTCGACCTCCGGCGACAACCACCTCGGTGGCGACGACTGGGACGAGCGCATCATCGAGCACCTGGTGAAGACCTTCCGCGGCCAGTACGGCGTGGACCTGGGCGCCGACAAGATGGCCATGCAGCGCCTCAAGGAGGCCGCCGAGAAGGCCAAGATCGAGCTGTCGGCCGCCAACACCACCGGCATCAACCTGCCGTACATCACGGCCGGCGCCGAGGGCCCGCTGCACCTGGACGTCACGCTCACCCGGGCCGAGTTCCAGCGGATGACCCAGGACCTGCTGGACCGCTGCAAGGCGCCGTTCGAGCAGGCGATCAAGGACGCGGGCGTGAAGCTGTCCGACGTCGAGCACGTCATCCTGGTCGGCGGCTCCACCCGCATGCCCGCGGTGACCGAGCTGGTCAAGCAGCTCACCGGCAAGGAGCCCAACAAGGGCGTCAACCCGGACGAGGTCGTCGCCGTCGGCGCCGCGCTGCAGGCCGGCGTGCTCAAGGGTGAGGTCAAGGACGTCCTGCTGCTGGACGTGACCCCGCTGAGCCTGGGCATCGAGACCAAGGGCGGCATCATGCACCGCCTGGTGGAGCGCAACACCACCATCCCGACCAAGCGCTCCGAGGTCTACACCACCGCGGACGACAACCAGCCCTCCGTGCTCATCCAGGTCTTCCAGGGCGAGCGCGAGATGGCGGCGTACAACAAGAAGCTCGGCACCTTCGAGCTGACCGGCATCGCGCCGGCCCCGCGCGGCGTGCCGAAGATCGAGGTCACCTTCGACATCGACGCCAACGGCATCGTGCACGTCTCGGCGAAGGACCTCGGCACCGGCAAGGAGCAGTCGATGACGATCACCGGCGGCTCGTCGCTGCCGAAGGACGACATCGAGCGCATGCGCCGCGACGCCGAGGAGCACGCCGACGAGGACCGCCGCCGCCGCGAGGAGGCCGAGACCCGCAACGTGGCCGAGGCGCTGCAGTGGCAGACCGAGAAGTTCCTGGCCGAGAGCGGCGACAAGCTGCCCGCCGACGCCAAGGAGAACATCAACGACGCGCTGAGCGAGCTGCGCAGCGCACTGGCGGGCACCGACCTGGAGAAGATCAAGTCGGCGCACGAGAAGCTCGCCCAGGTCTCCCAGGCGGCCGGCTCCGCGCTGTACGGCCAGGCCGACAGCCAGGCCGCGGCCGGTGCGGGCCAGCAGCAGGGCCCGGCGGCCGGTGGTCGCGCGGACGACGACGTCGTGGATGCGGAGATCATCGACGACGAGGGCAAGAAGTGACCGGAGCAGCACAGGGTGCCTCGCCGGCGGAGGAGCAGTCTCCCGCCGGCGAGCGCATCGTGATCAAGAACAAGCGGAAGATCAGCCCGAGCGGAGCGACCATGTCCGAGCAGCCGGCGACGCCGGCCGCCCCGGCGGCCGACACCGAGCCCGCTCCGGCGCAGGAGACCCCTGCCCCGGAGAGCACCGAGCAGAATCCGACCGCGGACGTCACCGACCAGGCCGCCGGGGAGCAGGACACCGTCGAGGTGCCGGTCGCCCCGCAGCCCGAGGCGGCGGCCGAGGCCGGGCCGGACGCCGCCGAGGCGGTGGAGGGCGAGGTCGTGGAGGCCGAGCCGGTCACCGCGACGGCCGCGCCCGCGGCCGAGGCGGCGCCCGCGGCGCTGGGCGCGGAACTCGCGCAGCTGCGCTCCGCGCTCGAGGAGCGCACCGCGGACCTGCAGCGGGTGACCGCCGAGTACGCCAACTACCGCAAGCGGGTGGAGCGCGACCGCACGGTCTCCGCCGAGCTCGCCACCGGCCAGGTGCTGTCGGCGCTGCTGCCGGTGCTGGACGACCTCGACCGGGCGCGTGAGCACGGCGACCTGAGCGGGCCGTTCGGCGCGGTGGCCGAGCAGATCGGCGCGGTGGTGGCGAAGTTCGGCCTGACCGCGTTCGGCGAGAAGGGTGACACCTTCGACCCGAACCGGCACGAGGCGGTGGCGCACCTGCCGTCCGCCGACGTGACCGAGCCGACGTGCATCGACGTGATGCGCCGCGGTTACCTGCTGGGCGAGCGCCTGCTGCGCCCCGCCATGGTGGCTGTCGCCGCACCGGAATGACACCATGACCGGGGCTCCCTCCCCCGCCCGATCCCGGGCGCGGGGAGGGAGCTTCGATCACGACAGGGGGAGGGGGACGGATGAGCTCGAAAGACTGGCTGGAGAAGGATTTCTACGCCGTGCTCGGAGTGGCCAAGGACGCCACGTCCAGCGAGATCAAGAAGGCGTACCGCAGGCTCGCTCGTGAGCTGCATCCGGACCACAACCCCGGCAACACCGCCGCGGAGGAACGGTTCAAGGCGGTGTCCGAGGCGTACGACGTGCTGTCGGACGAGAACCGGCGGCGTGAGTACGACGAGATGCGCTCGCTGTTCGAGGCCGGCGCGTTTCGGCGCAGCGCCCGCGGCGCGGGCGGCCAGCACTTCGACGTGAACGACCTGTTCGGCCAGGGCGGCGGGCGGCAAGGTCCGGACCAGCGGTTCGGCGGCGCGAGCTTTTCCGACCTGTTCGGCTCGATCTTCTCCGGCGGGGCCGGCACCGGGGCTCCGGCCCGTCCGGCCCGCGGCCGCGACGTCGAGGCCGAGATCTTCCTGGACTTCGCCGACGCGGTGCAGGGCACCACCCAGCCGCTGACGCTGCGCACGCTGGGCGTGTGCGACACCTGCCACGGCGACGGGGCCAAGCCGGGCACCCGCCCGCGGGCCTGCCCGCACTGCCAGGGCACCGGCGTGGTCAACCGCAACCAGGGCGCGTTCGGCTTCTCCGAGGCCTGCCGCGACTGCCAGGGTGTGGGCACGGTCGTCGACCAGAAGTGCCCGGAGTGCCACGGCACCGGCGGGGTGACCAAGACCCGCACGCTGACCGTACGCATCCCGGCGGGCGTCTCCGACGGGCAGCGCATCCGGCTGGCCGGGCGCGGCGAGCCGGGCGAGCGCGGTGGCGCCCCCGGCGACCTCTACATCCGCGCGATCGTGCGCCCGGACGCGATGTTCGGCCGCAACGGCGACGATCTGACCGTCACCGTTCCGGTCACCTTCGCCGAGTCGGTGCTCGGCGCGGAGGTCCGGGTGCCCACTTTGGACGGCATGATGAAGGTCAAGGTGCCGGCCGGCACGCCCAGTGGGCGGCTGCTGCGGGTGCGCGGCAAGGGTGTGCCCAAACGTGATGGCCACAGCGGGGATCTGCTGGTTACCGTGGAGATAGTGGTGCCGCAGCAGCTCTCCGAGGAAGCCCGGGAGGCGTTGGCGCGCTTCACCGAGCTGGCCCCGCCGGTGCGGCGGGACCACCTGGAACGGAGGTGATCCACAGTGGATGAACAGGCGAAGGTGCTGCTCATCTCGGTGGCCGCGCAGCTTGCCGGCATGCACCCGCAGACGTTGCGGCAGTACGACCGGATGGGTCTGGTCGAGCCGGGCCGCTCCGCGGGCGGCGGCCGCCGCTACAGCCTGCGCGACGTGGAACTGCTGCGCGAGATCCAGCGGCTGAGCCAGGAGGAGGGCGTCAGCCTGGCCGGCGTCAAGCGGATCATCGACCTGGAGCGCCTGGTGCTGGAGTTGCGTGAGCGGCTGGAGCAGGCTCAGCAGCAGCTCGCGTATGCCGAGCGGCGGCTGGCGCAGCTGGAGACCATCTCCGCGTTCCCGCGCACCGATCTGCTGCCGAGCACGCGCACGTCGACGGCGCTGGTCGTGTGGCGGCCGCGTTCAGCCGAAGCCTGAGCTCGCAAGGTCGCCGGCCGGTATCCTCGATACGGGAACAGTCCGAATTGTCGGACTGGCCCGGAGGGGGATTAAATGGGCATGTTGGACAAGGCCAAGGACGCCCTCGGCATCGACGACAAGGCGGACCAGGCCTCGGACAAGGCCAAGCAGATGCAGGACAAGGCCAAGAAGGCCGTCGACCAGGCCGGCGACGCGGTCGACAGCAAGACCGGCGGCAAGTATGCCGGTCACGTCGACAAGGCCCAGGACATGGCTAAAGACGCGATCGACAAGATGGACAAGAAATAGTCGTATCGCGCCACGGCTCCCCGCGGTCAGGTGCCGCGGGGAGCCGTGTGTGCGTAGCCGAGGGCGGTTGCCGGCCGCTCGACGTCATGCGGAGCGAACGCGGAGCATGACGTCGATTAAGGCCGCAGAGCCGTCGGTGAATGTTCCAGTCAAGGCCGCAGAGCCATCGGCTATTGAAGTCTGCGCGAGTGGCGGACGAGGCCGCCTTCGCACCAGTCGTGGTAGTCGAAGAGTTGCGGGCGGGCCAGCAGCACGCGGGTGTTGTGGGCCCAGATCGCCATCTGCTCGTCGCCCTCCTCCTCGGCCTCCTCGACCATCTTGCGCAGCTTGCGCCGAGGGTGGGCCTTGAAGCCGGTGCGGATCGCGTCGGCGGCGTAGATGTAGAGGCAGTGCATGGTGAAGCGGCGGGCCGGACAACTGGTGTCCATCGCCAGGTCGAACAGGGTCCCGATGAGCCGGTCACCGGAGACGAGCAGGTCCCAGTCCGGCGGCATGGCGGTGAGCGGCACGGAGTTCGGCGCGTACGCCCAGGTGCGCAACTCGTTGGGGGTGGGGTCGACCGGGTTGGCGAATCCTCGGAACACCGCCGGGGGAGCGCTCATCGTTATCTCCTCCGCTGTGATGACGCGGGATTTGTGGAAGACGCGGCCAAAGTCAGCGGCGCTGCTGCCGCGACACGCTAGCGTGCTCTCCCAGGTCAAGGGAAGGTCAAGGCAAGGACTTTCATCAACCTGTTACGCATTGCGACCAACCCCGCACGCCCGCTGGGCGTCAGGGGAGGGTGACGGCGGGCCATCGACGGCCGCACCCCCCGTCCACGGGAACCGGGCCGCCGGCTCAGGGCTCGACCGGGTATGACTTCCACCAGCGTGAATCGGTTCGCGGGCCGGCTACGGCCGCTGCTCGTCCTGACGCTCGGGCTCGCGCTGACCGCGGCCTGCACCCCGCGCGGCGAGGCGCCCTCCGCCGCGCTGCCCGGCGCGACCGGGTCCCCACCCGCCCGGGCCGAGGTGACCGAGCGCTCGGCCGACGTCGGCGTGCCACCGGACTACCGGCCGTTCGTCGAGTTCGCCGATGCCCGCCACGGCTACGCCGTCTTCACCGACTGCCCCGGCAGCGGGCCCTGCCGGGGCCGCCTGTTCGCGACCGCGGACGCCGGAGCCACCTGGCAGGCCCGCCCGATGCCGCTGGCCGAGGACAAGAGCATCCAGCTGTACGTGGTCGGCCCGCAGCAGATGATGATCTGGGGCGAGGTGGCCGACGGTTACCACCTGTCCCGCGACGGCGGCCTGACCTTCACCTTCAGCCGCACGGTCCCGGCCGACTACCACGCCGCCACCGGCGTCCGCTACGGCGTGGACTTCGCCGCGGACGAGCCGGTGCTGCGCGACTGGCGGACGGGCGAGCCGGTGCCGCTGCCCGACGGTTATCAGAGCGCGGGCGCGGTCGCCACGCCCGACGGCGCGATCTGGCTGACCAGATTCGAGCCGACGAGGGAGACCGCCCGCAGCGTCGACGGCGGGCGCACCTGGCAGCGGCTGGCCGTGCCGGAGCAGCCCGGTCGCAAGCTGTGGATGCTGTCCGTGCGGGTCTCCCCCACCGGTGACGCGTGGCTCGTCGGCGAGCAGGACATGATGTCCGCCGGTGGCGGGACCTCGCTGCAGCGCGGCTCGGTGCTCAAGGCCACCGGCCTGCCGCTGATCTGGCAGCTGGTGGACGGCGCCTGGCGGGCCCGCCCGATCGAGGGCCTGCGGGAGCGGCCGAACCAGATGTATTCGGTGGCCCCGGCCGGCGACGGGCTGCTGGCCATCGCCGGGCCGGACGCCGTCGGTTACCTCGCCGACCGCTACGTCGAGATTCCCGGCACGCCGCGGCTGGGCTGGGTCACCGAGCTGGCCGACGGCACGCTGTTCGCCCAGCAGGACGCGCCGGGCGAGTTCTATCTGGGCACCGGCCACGGCTGGCAGCGCACCTGGGCGAAGGTCACACTGCGGTAGCCGCCGGCGCGACCCTCCAGACTGGCCCGAATAAGTTGAGTGCAGTAGGCTCAACTTTGGTTCGGAGACCATCAGCCGAGGGAGCGTATGGACACTCAGCGTCTGACCACGAAGAGCCGCGAGGTCATCACGGAAGCGGCCGCGACGGCGCAGCAGCGGGGCCACGCCACGGTCGAGACGTGGCACCTGCTGCTGACCCTGCTCGACACCGGCGGGTCCACCGCCGCCGGGCTGCTGCGCGCCGTCGGCGCGAACCCCGCCGACGTACGCCGGGCCGCCGCGCGCGCGGTCGAGCAGCTGCCGTCGGCCCGCGGGTCGAGCGTGGCCGAGCCGAGCCTGTCCCGGGAGCTGGTCAACGCGATCAACGCCGCCGAGCAGATCGCCCGCCCGATCGGCGACGAGTACGTCTCCACCGAGCACCTGCTGGCCGGCCTCGCCCGGGTCGGCGGCGCGGTCGGCAAGGCCCTCAAGCAGGCCGGTGCGACCGAGGAGGCCCTGGTCGCCGCGTTCCCGCAGATCCGCGGCGGCGACCGCCGGGTCACCAGCCCCGACCCCGAGCAGCAGTACCAGGCGCTGGAGAAGTACGGCGTGGACCTGACCGCGCGGGCGCGGGACGGCAAGGTCGACCCGGTGATCGGCCGCGACGCCGAGATCCGCCGCGTGATCCAGGTGCTCTCCCGGCGTACCAAGAACAATCCGGTCCTGATCGGAGAGCCCGGCGTCGGCAAGACGGCGATCGTCGAGGGCCTGGCCCAGCGCATCGTGGCCGGCGACGTGCCCGAGTCGTTGCGTGACAAGAAGCTGGTCAGCCTCGACCTGGGCGCGATGGTCGCGGGCGCGCAGTATCGCGGGCAGTTCGAGGAGCGGCTCAAGAGCGTGCTGGAGGAGATCAAGGGCAGCGACGGCCAGGTGATCACCTTCCTGGACGAGCTGCACACGGTCGTCGGCGCGGGCAAGGGCGAGGGCTCGATGGACGCGGGCAACATGCTCAAGCCCATGCTGGCCCGCGGTGAGCTGCGCATGGTCGGCGCGACCACGTTGGACGAATACCGCGACAACATCGAGAAGGACCCGGCGCTGGAGCGCCGCTTCCAGCCGGTGGTGGTCGGCGAGCCGACGGTCGAGGACACCATCGGCATCCTGCGCGGCCTGAAGGAGCGCTACGAGGTGCACCACGGGGTGCGCATCACCGACGGAGCGCTGGTCGCCGCGGCGGGGCTGTCCGACCGCTACATCGCCGACCGCTTCCTGCCGGACAAGGCGATCGACCTGGTGGACGAGGCCGCCTCCCGGCTGCGCATGGAGATCGACTCCCGGCCCACCGAGGTCGACGAGATCGAGCGCCAGGTGCGCCGCCTGGAGATCGAGGAGATGGCGCTGGCCAAGGAGCCCGACCCGGCGTCCGCCGAGCGGCTGACCAAGCTGCGCGCCGAGCTGGCCGACAAGCGCGAGCACATGGCCGCGCTGTCCGACCGCTGGCGCAACGAGAAGCAGCACATCCAGGCCATCTCGGCGGCCAAGGAGCAGCTGGAGGAGGTGCGCGACCAGGCCGACCGGGCCGAGCGCGACCTCGACCTCGGCCGCGCCTCGGAGTTGCGCTACGGGCGCATCCCGGCGCTGGAGCGCGAGCAGGCCCGGGCCGAGGCCGAGCTGGCCGCGCTGCAGACCAACGGCGCGATGCTCAAGGAGGAGGTCGGCGCCAACGACATCGCCGAGGTCGTCGCCGCCTGGACCGGCATCCCGGCGGGCCGCCTGATGGAGGGTGAGACCGAGAAGCTGCTGCGCATGGAGCAGTCGCTGGGCTCGCGCGTGATCGGCCAGGTGGAAGCCGTCGGCGCGGTCTCCGACGCGGTGCGCCGGGCGCGCACGGGCGTCGCCGACCCGGACCGGCCCACCGGCTCGTTCCTGTTCCTCGGGCCGACCGGCGTCGGCAAGACCGAGCTGGGCAAGGCCCTGGCCGAGTTCCTCTTCGACGACGAGCGGGCCATGGTCCGCATCGACATGAGCGAGTACGCGGAGAAGCACTCGGTGGCCCGGCTGGTCGGCGCCCCGCCCGGCTACGTCGGCTACGAGGAGGGCGGCCAGCTCACCGAGGCGGTGCGCCGCCGCCCCTACTCGGTGGTGCTGCTGGACGAGGTGGAGAAGGCCCACCCGGACGTGTTCGACGTGCTGCTGCAGGTGCTCGACGACGGCCGGCTCACCGACGGCCAGGGCCGCACCGTGGACTTCCGCAACGCGATCCTGATCCTCACCTCGAACCTGGGCTCGCACGCGCTCACCGACCCGGCGCTGAACGAGCAGCAGCGCGCCGACGCGGTGATGGCGATGGTGCGCACGCACTTCAAGCCGGAGTTCCTGAACCGGCTCGACGACATCGTGGTGTTCCACGCGCTGACCCCGGACGAGCTGACCCACATCGTCGACATCCAGCTGGGCCGGCTGCGGCGGCGGCTGGCCGACCGCCGGCTCACCCTGGAGGTCTCCGACGTGGCCCGCAAGTGGCTGGCCGGCCACGGCTACGACCCGGTGTACGGCGCCCGCCCGCTGCGGCGGCTGGTGCAGTCGGCCATCGGCGACAAGCTGGCCAAGGCGCTGCTCGCCGGGGAGATCCGCGACGGCGACACGGTGCTCATCGACCGGGACGGGGACGCGCTCAAGCTGGCCTGAGCCGGGCGGGCGGGGGCGACGTCTCCTCCTGAGGGGTGAGCACCGATCGATCTGAGGTCGCAGGCGCTCGTGGCGGCCGGCGATTACGGTGTGCTGCATGTCGTACACGCCACCTCCGAGCGGTTACCTCGTCCCCGCCGCGCCGGGCTCCGGCCCGCGTCCGAGCACGGTCTCCGTGTCCGCCCTGCTGCTCTACGTCATCTCGGCCGTGCTGGTGATCAGTTCGGCGATCTCCGTGTACACGTTCGCGTCGATGCCCGAGGGCCTCATCGAGGGCATCTACCGTGATGCGGGCATGGACGCCAACCTCGCGGAGACCAGCGCCGCCGCCGCGATGATCGGCTCCTACGCCGGAGCCGGCGTCTACGTGCTGCTCGCCGTGCTCTTCGTCGTGCTGGGCCTGTTCGTGGGCCGTGGCAAGCAGTGGGCCCGGATCACCACCTGGGTGCTGGCCGGCATCGGCCTGTGCTGCGTCGGGTTCGGCCTGGCGTTCCAGTCGGTGGGCAGCAGCTTCGGCGCCTCCAACACCGGCGGCATCGACCAGGCGGAGGTGACCGAGCGGCTCGCCGACGCCATGCCGGCCTGGTCCACGACCGTGAGCACGCTGCTGAGCGTGGTGCTGCTGCTGTCGATGCTGGCTGTGATCATCATGCTGGCGCTGCCGCCGTCGAACGCCTACTTCCGCAAGCCGGCGCCGGAGTGGACGCCGCCGGCGTACCCGACCGTCTGACCTGCCACACCGCGGGGCCGGCGCGGGTCGCGCCGGCCCCGCGTGCTGTCGGCGAAATCCCCAATCAGGCACATAGTCCCTGGTAGTGCGGGTAACTTCCGATCTGGAGCAATCTTCGGGCCGCATCGGGGGTACGCCAATGACGCAATCCGCCTCGTTTCCGGTGGAGCCGGTGTCCCCGGCCGGGCCCAGACCGCCGGCCGGCCGACCCGCGGTGGTCACCGCGGCAGCCGCGATCCTCGCCCTGCTCGCCCTGCTCAACCTGGTGAACGCGCTGCTGCACCTGGCTGCGATCAACAGCGTGCTCAACCGGTTCCGGGTGCGGGCCGTGCTGGAGGGCGTGAACTCCGCCGACCTGCACACCCTGGAGAACAGCCTCAAGGTCGGCCTCGTGATCAGCGCCCTGGTCCTGGTGGTCGCCGCGATCATCCTGCTGGCCCTGGCCTGGGGCGTCTGGCAGGGCAACCGGGTCGCCCGCATCCTCACCTGGATCGCCTGCGGCCTCGGCATCCTGGTCTCCTGCTGCGGCATCTCCGGGGCGGCCAGCCTGGGTTCCGGCAACGTGACCGTGCAGGGCGGCGGCGACCCGTCGGTGACCCGCGGGGCGCAGGCCCTCGTCGACTCCTTCCCCGGCTGGTGGGCCGGGCTCACCGGGCTCTCCTCGGCGGCCCAGGTTCTCGGCTACATTGCCACTGCGGTGCTGCTCGCCCTCCCGGCTGCGAACGAGTTCTTCAGCCGGACGCGGTCGCTGCCGCCGGGCCCCGACACCCCCGCGGTGCCCCCGCCGACGACCGCCTGAGGTGAACCGATGTCCTCCTCTTCCTCCTCCACCGCAGCCTCCTCCGCCGGCACCGCCGTGCCCGCCGCCGCGGCGGCACCCGAGGCCACACCGGAGCCCGCTGGTGACCGGCGCACCGCGCTGGTGACCGGCGCGACCGCCGGGATCGGGCGAGCGTTCGTGGTGCGCCTGGCCACCGACGGGTGGGACGTGGTGCTCGTGGCCCGCGACACCGGCCGGCTGGCCGACTTCGCCGAGGCTCTGAGCAGGACATACGACGTGCGGGCGAGTGTCATTTCGGCGGATCTGGCCACCCCGGAGGGCTGCGAGCTAGTCGAGGCGCGGCTGCGCGACACCGCCCGCCCGGTGGACCTGCTGGTGAACAACGCGGGGCTGTCGCTGAACACGCCGTTCCTGAAATCCACTGTGGAGCAGGAGCTGCACCTGCTGGCCGTGAACGTGCAGGCGGTGATGCGGCTGACGCACGCGGCGCTGCCCGTGATGGCGGCGCGCGGCCGCGGAGATGTCATCAATGTCTCATCGGTGGCCGGGTTCGGCGCGGCGATGCCTGGTAGCACCTACCCGGCCAGTAAGGCGTGGGTCACCAACTTCAGCGAGTCGGTGGCTCTTTCGGTGGCGCACCACGGCGTACGGGTGATGGCGCTGTGCCCGGGATTCACCCGTACGGAGTTCCACGACCGGGCCGGAATCAACATGACGAAGACGCCGGAGTGGCTGTGGCTGCAAGCCCCTCAGGTGGTCTCGGACAGCCTGCGTGACCTGCGGCGGGGCCGCACGGTGAGCGTTCCGAGCTGGAAATACAAAGTGCTTGTCGGATTCATGCGGCACACCCCGACGCGGCTGCTGCGGCGGCTCGCGCGCGGCGCCCGGGTGCGCACCGGCCGGGACACCGAATCCGACAGCTGAGCCGTGTGGGGAGGTCAACGCACCCCCCTAGATCGAGCTCTCAGGATCGGCGGGTAGTGTCCGTGCCATGTCCGACCGCGACGACCTGCGTAAATTCATCACTGACCTCGCGGTGGTTCGGGGAAAGGTGGTCCTGTCCTCCGGACAGGAGGCGGATTACTACGTCGATCTCCGCCGGATCACCCTGCACCACGCTGCTGCGCCCCTGGTCGGGCGCGTGCTGAACGAGCTGACCGCGGACTGGGACTTCGACGCCGTGGGCGGTCTCACGCTCGGCGCCGATCCGGTCGCCGCCGCCATGCTGCACACCGCCTCGCGTCCGCTGGACGCGTTCGTGGTGCGCAAGGCCGGCAAGGCGCACGGACTCCAGCGCCGCATCGAAGGACCCGAGGTGGCCGGCCGCCGCGTGCTCGCTGTCGAGGACACCTCGACTACTGGCGGTAGTGTTCTTGCCGCTATTGATGCACTGCGGGAGGCGGGTGCCGAGGTCATCGGTGTTGCGGTTATTGTCGATCGAGGCGCGGGCGATACGGTGCGTGCTGCCGGACTGTCGTACCGAGCCGCCTATACGTTGGCGGACCTTGGCCTGTCGGCCTAACGGAACTCCGATCTGTACCTGCTAATATGTAGGTGGATCGATGCTGTTGTTGGAAGGAAGAAATCACGTGGGAACAGCTCTGGTGGAAACCCCGCTGCCTCAAATCTCGCCCCTCGCTGGTGAGCCGATCGAGCGTGCCGACGCGGAGCGCCTCGCCGGCGTCCTCAAGGCGCTGGCCGACCCGGCCCGTCTTCGGCTGCTCAGCCTTATCCAGTCTGCCCCCGAGGGCGAGGCGTGCGTCTGTGACCTGACCGCTCCGCTGGGCCTGTCCCAGCCGACGGTCAGCCACCACCTGCGCATCCTCACCGAGGCGGGCCTGCTCAACCGCGACAAGCGCGGTGTGTGGGCCTACTACAGCCTGGTGCCGTCCGCCATCGCCACCGTCGCCGAGCTGCTGACGCCGCCGCGCAAGCGCGCGACCAAGAAGGCTCGCTGACCCTGGCAAGGCCCTGAAGCGCCGTGGGGCGCGCACTCCGTCACGGAGTGTGCGCCCCATGGCGCTTTTCGTAGCCATGGACGCCCATAACGATCACGGAGCGCAGGCCGCCGCAACCGTGAGTGAAATTTGTCCACACCTGGTTGCAGTCGGCTGACAGGCATCTAAGCTGACGCCCAGTCAGGCGTGCAGCCGCCCCCGGTAACCCCCGCCGCGGGGCTCGGCGCCGCCGCCCCCCTCACTGGGAGTCACCCATGTCTGGACGCCATATCCGGCACGGCTGGGATGCCCCCGAGGCACCCGCCCGCCGGACCGGCCTGTTCGGTCGCCGTGCCGTACGGATTCCCGTCATCATCGTCAGCGCCCTGTCCGTGTGCGGCCTGGCCACCGTCGTGCTGCGCTCGGTGAGCGCGGACGCCGACGGCTGCGGCAGCGCCGGCATCACCCTGACCGTGGCGGCCGACCCGGCCGTCGCGCCGGCCCTCACCGAGATCGGCTCCCGCTGGAGCGCCACCAGCCCGATGGTCGGCGAGGACTGCGTCCGCGTCGAGGTCGTCGAGAAGCCGTCCTACGAGCTGGCCAACTCGCTGGGCACCTGGGCCGGCGGGTCGGTCGACGTGGCGGGCAAGGCCGCGCCGACCCCGTCCGACTCCGAGCTGCCCGTGGTCTGGGTGCCCGACTCGTCGTACTGGCTGGGCCGGGTGCGCGCGGTGGACAAGGACATCTTCGACGCCACCGCCCCGTCCGTGGCCGCCAGCCCGGTGGTGCTCGCCGTGCCGGAGACCGTCGCCCGGGGCCTGTCCGACAAGCTCGGTGCGGGCGTCGACGCGACGCTGCTCAAGAGCATGCTGTTCAGCAAGACGCCCGCGCTCAAGCTGGGTGTGGTCGAGCCGCGCCGCGACACCGCGGGCATGGTCGGCGCGATGATGCTGTCCGACGCGGTCGTCGCCTCCGAGGCGGACCTGCCCGCGCTGGTCGCGGTGTACCGCGGCATCGGCGGACCGGTCGCGGACACCGGGGCGCTGTGGAAGGCGTACGCCGCCGGCATGACCGGCGCGCCGGTCAGCGAGCAGGCCGTGATCGCCTACAACGCCGCCACGCCCAAGGCCCCGATGGCCGCGATCACCCTGGCCCAGGCGCCGACGCTGGACTTCCCGTTCGCCGTGCGGGCCCGCCAGCCACGCCCGCTGGCCGCCGCGGCGGCGTTGTTCTCGCAGGCGCTGCGCAGCGGCGAGTACAAGTCGGTCTTCGCCGAGAAGGGTCTGCGCTCGCCGGAGGGCGAGGCCTCCACGGGCTTCCCCACCGGGCACGGCGTCACCTCGAACAACGTCTTCGTGCAGCCGCTGAACGACATGAACAAGGTCCGCGGCGCGATGACGGTCTGGGTCGCCGCGAAGACGCCGTCCCGCGTGATCGCGCTGGTCGACGCCACCTCGTCGATGGGCCGCACGATGACCGGCGGCGGCAACACGGCGGTGCGGATGCAGGTGCTGCGCAGCGCCGCGGAGAAGGGCCTGCGGCTGTTCACCGACGACAGCGAGGTCGGCCTGTGGGCCTTCGCCGGCCAGGGCCACGCGCCCCTGGTGCCGCTCGCCGAGCTGACCAAGACGCAGCGCGACAAGCTGAACGGGGCCGTCCAGCACGCCGCGCCCTTGCCGACCGACGTGAGCCCGCTCTACGCCTCGATCCTCGACGGCTACCGCGAGCTGATCAAGGGCTTCGACCCGAGCCGCAGCAACACGCTGGTGGTCTTCACCGACGGCCGGGACAGCTCCGGCATGCAGCTGCGCGCGATGCAGCGCGAGCTGGAGAAGCTGGCCGACGTGACCAAGCCGGTCCGGGTGGTGCTGCTGGGCCTCGGCCCGGACGTCAAGCTGTCCGACCTGCAGGCGCTCGCCGACACCACCGGCGGCGCGGCGTTCCAGGTCACCGACCCCAGCCAGATGCAAGCGATCTTCCTGAAGGCGCTTCTTGCCTGAGGGAGCGACGGCTCAGCCTGAAGGCGCTTCTTGCCTGAGCAGGACGTGAAGAGGGGGTACGGCCGTCGGCCGTACCCCCTCTTTCTGCGCTCTGGTCAGCCGATGTCGACCTTGCTCATGACGACGGTCTCGTCGCCGTGCATGCCGCGCTTCTTGGCCTTGCGCTCGCGGATGATCTCGATGAAGACCGGGATCAGCGAGAGGAACACGATGAGGAACACCATCGGCAGGATGTACTTGTCGATGTGCTCGGGGCCGCCGATCGCGCTGATGATCTGCTCGGCGAGCAGGTAGCCGGCCAGCAGGATGCCGTCGACCCAGAGGATCGCGCCGACCACGTTCCACACGAAGAACTGCCTGGCCGGCATGCCCAGCACGCCCGCGACCGGGTTCATGAAGGTGCGCACGATCGGGATGAAGCGGGCCAGCACGATGGCCTTGCGCGGGCCGAACTTCTCGAAGTAGTGCTCGGCCTTGCGCACGTACTCCTGCTTGAACAGGCGGGAGTCGGGCTTGTTGAACATCTTGGGGCCGTATTTCGCACCCAGCCAGTGCCCCAGCTGGGCACCGATGATCGCGCAGATCGGCCCGAGCACCAGCAGCCAGCCGATCGGCAGCTGGACGCCCTTGGACTCCAGGAAGCCGGAGGCGAAGACGCCCGCGATGAACAGCAGCGAGTCGCCGGGCAGGAAGAAGCCGACCATGAGGCCGGTCTCTGCGAACAGGATGAAGCAGACGCCGAACAGCGCGGCCGGTCCGAACAGGTTCAACCAGTCCGTCGGATTCAGGGGATTGAAGTCGGCGGCGGCCAGCGGGGGCGCGGCCAGGGCCTGGAGAGTGTCGACTACGGTCACGCCGCACAACAGTACCGGGCAATGTTCTGAACACCCGGACACGTCCTGTGAGTCGAGGAGGTGGCTGTGACGTACGAGGAATTCGTCAACTCGCGGCTGGGCGCGCTCGCGCGCTACGCGGTGATGCTCACGGGTGACCAGCACACGGCCCAGGACCTCGTCCAGGAGACGATGGTCCGGGTCCAGCTCAACTGGCGCAGGGTGGCTCGGGCAGACGCGCCCGAGCGCTACGTCAAACGCATGATGATCAACCAGTACGTGGACTGGCGGCGCGGATCCTGGCTGCGCCGGGTGTTCCTGCGGCCCGACGCCGACGAGGCGGTCGCCGTGCCCGTGGATCATGCGCAGCGCTCGGCGGACCGCGACCTGATCTGGTCCGTGCTGGCGACGCTGCCGCGGCAGCAGCGGGCGGCGCTGGTGCTGCGCTACTACGAGGACCTGCCGGATGCGGAGATCGCCGAGATGCTCGGCTGCTCCGTCGGCGCGGCCCGTGGGTACATCTCGAAAGCGCTGACCCGGTTGCGGGCGTCGGCGGAGCAGCTGAGCCTGGGAGGAGTCCGATGATCGAGGAAGAACTGCGCGGAGCGTTCGCCCGCCACGAGGAGCAGGCGCCCGCACTGGAGCCGCTGCGCCGGACCATCGACACGCTGGCCGCCCGGCGTCGCCGCCGCCGCACGGCGACCCGCACCGGGGCCGCCGCCGTGGTCGTCGCGCTGGCGCTGGCCCTGCCGGTGCAGCTGTGGCGGGGGGAGCTGTCCCTGCCGGCGCAGCTGGGGGGCACGGGTTCGCCGGTGGCGGCTCCGCAGGGCCCACTGAACCTGCTGCTGCTCGGGCTCGACCGGCGCGGCACCATGACGGACTCCCGCGCCGACACGATCATGCTGGTGCACCTGCCCGCGGACGGCAGCGAGGCTTACCTGGTCTCCATCGAGCGGGACGTCGCCACCGACATTCCCGGCGAGGGCAAAAACAAGATCAACGCTTCGTATTTCTACGGCGGCGCCGAGGGAGTCCGGCAGGCCGTCGAACGGCTCACCGGCGTGCGGGCCGACGCCGTGGCGGAGGTGGAGTTCTCTGCGCTGCGGTCGGTGACCGACACCCTGGGCGGCCTGCCGGTCTGCCTGCCCCGGCTGGTGACCTCGCAGCACACCGGAAAGGCCTACCCGGCCGGCTGCCAGGACTACTCCGGGGCCCAGGTGGCGGACCTGGTCCGCCAGCGCTGGGGAACGCCCCACGGTGCCTACGACCGGGATCGGATCGGCCAGCGGGTGCTGCTGGGGCTCGCGAAGAGGGCCGGTGACCTGGCGGTCCTGCGTGACATCGGCAAGGTGAACCAGTTGGTGCGCACCCCCGGGATCACGTTGCACACCGGCGACCTGAGCCTGCTCGGCCTGGCGATGCGGCTGGACCGGGTCGAGGCGGCCGGCATCATCGGCATCAGCCAGCCGACGTTCCACGGCGGCACGTCCGGCGGACAGGCGTTCGAGCAGCTCGATCCGAAGGTTGCGCCAGACCTGCTCGCGGCGCTGCGGAACGACGCCATGGGTGAGTTCGTCATCAAGTACCCGAGCTGGGTGCTTCAGGAGTAGTCCTCGTCGGCGGGCACGACCACCACGTTCTGCTCGATCTTGTCCCACTCGGAGGCCGGCGGCACCGGCTCGTCCGGCCCTCCGAGTGGCTCCTGCGGGAGGGCGTTGTTGCGGTCCTCGGCGTCCGCCAGGGGATCCGCCGGCGTCGACTGCTCGAGCGCGTCGGCCTCGGGCACGTCGTACGCGTTCCCTGCCACGTTCTCGGTCATTGCTTCACGGTATGACTCGCCTGCGATATTCGCCAGCAGATGTGGGTTTCGGCGTAGAAGATGACCATATGGGCTTTCTGATCCGCTGGGTGATCAACGCAGTCGCGCTCTGGGTCACCACTCTGGTCGTCTCGGGCATCGAGATCACCGCGGCGACCACCACGCGCAGCATCCTGACCCTCATCGTGGTCGCGCTGATCTTCGGCCTGGTCAACGCCATCCTGAAGCCCGTCATCCACCTGCTGGGCTGCGTCTTCTACGTGATCACGCTGGGGCTGTTCGCGCTGTTCGTCAACGCGGCGCTGTTCCTGCTCGTGGACTGGCTGGCGAGCGTGTTCAAGCTGCCCTTCGAGATCGACGGGTTCTGGCCCGCGTTCTGGGGCGCCATCGTGATGGGCATCGTGAGCTGGGCACTCAGCCTGCTGGTGCCGGACGGCGACGAGGGCTGACGGGGGCGGGTGGGGTCGATTCGCCAGGTCAGGTGACGTAGGCAATACTCCTGTAACGAGGACATCGCGGTCTTCCCGCAGCCATCGGGCGCGGCGACGCGCACCGCCGCGGCCATCCGCGTCACTGCACGCACGCTAGGAGCGTTCACAGATGCCTATCGCATCCCCTGAGGTCTACGCCGAGATGCTCGACCGCGCCAAGGCCGGCGCGTTCGCCTACCCCGCGATCAACGTCTCCTCCTCGCAGACGCTGCATGCCGCGCTGCAGGGCTTCGCGGAGGCCGAGAGCGACGGGATCATCCAGGTCTCGACCGGCGGCGCCGAGTACCTGTCCGGACCGACCATCAAGGACATGGTCACCGGTTCGGTGGCCTTCGCGGCGTTCGCGCACGAGGTCGCCAAGAAGTACTCGGTCAACGTCGCGCTGCACACCGACCACTGCCCCGAGAACAAGCTGGACGGCTTCGTCCGCCCGCTGCTGGCCATCTCCAAGGAGCGCGTGGCCCGCGGTGAGAACCCGCTGTTCCAGTCGCACATGTGGGACGGTTCCGCGGTGCCGCTGCACGAGAACCTCCAGATCGCCGAGGACCTGCTGGCCCTCACCCACGCCGCGAAGATCGTCCTCGAGATCGAGGTCGGCGTCGTGGGCGGCGAGGAGGACGGCGTCGTCGGCGCGATCGACGAGAAGCTGTACTCGACCGTCGAGGACGCGATGGCCACGGCTGCCGCGCTGGGCCTGGGTGAGAAGGGCCGCTACATGACCGCCCTCACCTTCGGCAACGTGCACGGCGTGTACAAGCCGGGCAACGTCAAGCTCCGCCCGGAGATCCTCAAGGAGATCCAGGAGCAGGTCGGCGCCAAGTACGGCAAGGAGAAGCCGTTCGACCTGGTGTTCCACGGCGGCTCGGGCTCGCTGCTGTCGGAGATCCGCGACGCGGTCGACTACGGCGTGGTCAAGATGAACGTCGACACCGACACGCAGTACGCGTTCACCCGCCCCGTCGCCGACCACATGCTGCGCAACTACGAGGGCGTGCTGAAGGTCGACGGCGAGGTCGGCAACAAGAAGCAGTACGACCCGCGCGCGTGGGGCAAGGCCGCCGAGGCCGGCATGGCTGCCCGGGTCGCCCAGGCCTGCCAGGACCTGCGCTCCACCGGCACCCGGATCAAGTAATCCGCCACGCGCGGGCCGCTCCGGGCCCACGGATTGGCACAAGATCGCTGAACGCGGTCGTGATCTGCGGCTCGACTGCAGGTCACGACCGCGTTTCACGTTCCCGGCGTGTTTCGCCGCGCGCGTGTCGACCCGGGTCCCCGCCTAACCTGACGGGAATCGGTACGATCGTCCGAATCCGCGTCTCAGGGCAGGAGGTCCGCACGTGCTGGGCATCGACGGGTACGACCCGGTCTGGCACCACGATGCCGGTGCGCTGGCGGCGGCGCACCGCAACCGCTTCGCCCGCGTCATCGGACAGCCGCTGGTCGGCTCCTGGCTGGTGTGGGACCTGGACGCCGAGGCCTGGTTCACCGGCGGCCCCGTGGTGTTCGGCTTCCCCGACGCCAACATCGAGATCACCCACCGCAAGTTCGACGAGTGCGCGATCAGCTGGGACACCATCGACCTGCAGGCCCAGCTCGACTGGCCCGGCCTGCGCCTGGACTGGTGGGCCGACACCCACCCGGCGATCCTGTCGGCCCGCGGCCGCCCGCTGACCCGGGTCAACCTCATCGAACGGATCAGCCCGACCGCCTGGCGCCCGCACGTGCTGCACGCGCTCGAATTCTTCTTCGGCGACCTGCGCGTCGCCCTGTTCAACGCGATGGACGAGAACGGCCTCACCGGCGAACCCGAGGTCAACCTCCCGGTCGGCTTCTGGCGCAGAATCCCGGTCGCGTAGCCCCCACCCCGCGCCATGACCGGCCGACTTGCCTGGCAGATATGCGTATCTTGAACCGCCATCCGGCCATGTGCCAGGCAAGTCGAACGATCATCCAGCCGTCAGTTGCAGAGGATGGCCAGGGCCTCGTTCACGTCGTCGGTCACGTGGACCAGTTCCGCCAGCGCCGCGCCGCCGAGCAGGGTGCGCAGCAACTCCGTCACGGGCAGTTCCTCGGTCCAGAAGCGACGGCCGAGGAAGACGAAGGGGCCGCTCTCGCCGTCGGTGGCGTAGTAGGTCTTGGTGGCGGCCTGGAAGACCTCCTGCACGGTGCCCGCGCGGCCGGGGGCGAACACGATGCCGCCGCGGGCCGCCTTCAGGATCACGTCCTCGCGGATCGCGTTCGAGAAGTACTTCGCGATCTGGCCCGCGAACACGTTCGCCGGCTCGTGGCCGTAGAGCCAGGTCGGCACGGACAGGCCGCCCGCCCACGGGTCGGCCGCCGGGAACTCGGCCAGCACGTGCAGCGCGACCTTCGTGTACGGGTCGTGCGCGTGGAAGTCCGGCTCCGCGGCCAGCCTGCCGATCGCCTCGTCCAGCACCGCCGCCGGGTGGGCGGCCAGGTAGGAGCCCAGGTTCGCGGCCTCCATGACCCCGGGGCCGCCGCCGGTCAGCACCAGTCGGCCGTGCCCGGCCAGCGCGTGGCCGATCGCCGCGGCCATCCGGTACGCGTCGCTGCCGCGGACCTCGGCGTGGCCGCCCATGATGCCGATGCGCCGCCGGGGCGAGATCGCCGCCAGGGCGTCGTGCAGCGCGTTGTCGATGCCGTGGTCGTGCAGCCGCTGCGCCAGCGCCTCCCGGACCCCGGCGTTGGGGCCGCCCTCGGCCACGAAGTGCCGGTAGACCCGGGTGTCGTACATGCCCGCGAAGCCGCCCTCGGCGAACCCCGCGGTCAGGTCGGCAGCGGTGTAGAGGCGCGCCGGATGCGTCGGGTACGGCACCCAGTCGGCCACCGGCACGACGTGCGCGCCCCGGCGCACCAGCGCCGCCTCCGCGGCCAGGCTCGGGAACGTGCAGCCGATGAAGACCGCGTCGGTCACCTTGATCCGGGACAGGTCGGCGGTGATGGGCAGGCCCTGCACCGTCAGCCCGGCCAGGCTCTTCTCCGCCAGCCGTTCGGCCAGCTCCTCCTGGGATTCGATCTCCAACGGGGTAGCAGCAGACATCAGGCGAGTATGCCCGTGACGAAACCCTCAGCGCAGCGCGGGGACATCGGCACCCCGGCCGGGTTGAATGTCCGTATGCAGAACCTGATGCCCGAACCTCCTGCCACGCTGCTGCCCACCGACGAGGCTGCCGCCGCCGCGCTGGCCGCCGCCGCGGACCCGACCTCCGTCGCCGCGGCGTATCCCACGTACAGCGCTGCCTGGGCCGCGCTGGCGCAGCTCGCGCTGACCGCGGGGCAGCCCGTTCCGGCGTACGCGTTCGCCCGCACCGGATACCACCGCGGCCTGGACCAGCTGCGCCGCGCGGGCTGGAAGGGCCACGGCCCGGTCCCCTGGTCGCACGAGCCCAACCAGGGCTTCCTGCGCTGCCTGCACGCCCTGTCCGTGGCCGCCGCCGAGATCGGCGAGGCCGACGAGGCGGCCCGCTGCGCGCAGTTCCTCCGCGACTGCGACCCGTCCGCCTTCGACGCGCTCAACGACTGAGGCACGGGCGGGCGCGTGCGGCCGCGCTCCTCGCGGCCCGGCGCCCGCCCGTGCCCCGGCGGATCGGTTACAGGCCCTCGGCGACAGCCGCGGCGATGCGCAGCCAGGCGTCCTGGGACTCCTCGGTGAGCCGCCCGTAGTCGATCGGCTCGCCGGAGTCGAGCATGCGCTCGTACGGCGCGATGAGCACGGCCCGGGTGCGCGCGGCGAAGTGCCGCTCGATCGCGGGGATGTCCAGCTCGCGGCGGCTCGGCGGCAGCGAGACGATGGTGACGGCCTGCCGGACCAGGCGGCTGCGGCCGGTCTGCTCCAGGTGGTCGAGCATCCGGGCGGCGGTCTCCGCCGAGTCGTTGCGGGCGGACATGGTGACCACGAGCTGGTCGGTCGCGTCGATGGCGGCCTGCCAGTTCTCGGCCCGCACGTTGTTGCCGGTGTCCACCATGATCAGCTTGTAGAAGCGGCTGACCACCTCGCGGATCTCCGCGAAGGCGTGCGCGGTCAGCATCTCGCCCGCGGTGGCGGACTCGTCCGAGGCGAGCACCTCGAACATGCCGTCGCCCTGCGAGCGCACGTACTGCGACAGGTCGCCGACGCGGCTCTGCGACCCCTGGAACTGGTGCAGGTCGCGCATCAGGTCGCGCACCGTACGCGAGTGGAAGTCCTGCTGGGACCGCATGCCCAAGGTGCCCTGGGTCTCGTTGTTGTCCCAGGCCAGCACGTACCCGCCGCGCTTGCGGCCGAACGTCATGGCCAGCAGCAGCACGGCCACGGTCTTGCCCGCGCCGCCCTTCGGGTTGACCACGGTGATCTGCCGCAGGCCGCCGAAGTTGCGCCGGACCAGGTCGGTGGCGCGCCGGATCTCCTGCTCGCGCTGCCCCGGGCTCAGGTTGAGCAGGCCGAACGTGGACTTGCGCAGCGCCGCCTGGATGCCCATGTGGGCGACCGGATCGGCGGGTCGGGTGGCCCGCCGGCGGGCGAACTCCTCGGCCGTGGGCAGGTAGACCTCGCCACCGCCGGGGCCGGGCTGCTGCGGCCCGCCGAACTGCGGCGGCGGGGGCGCGGCGGGCGTCGTCGGCAGCGGCGGGATGTGCGGCGCCTGCGACACGGGCCATACGCCCGGCGCGGTCTGCGGCGGGGGCACGGCCGTGACGGCCGCACGGGCAGGAGGCACCGGGGCGGTCGCGGGCCTGGCGGCCGAATCCTCAGCCGGGTCCTGGCCCTGCTCAGGTGCGGGGAGGGGCACCGCCGCACGGGCTTCGGCCGGCGGCGCGGGCACGGCCTGCGGGGCCGGCTGCGTCGGCGGGGCCGGGACGGGTGGCGGCGGGATCGGCGGGCCCACCTGCTGCGGGGGCAGCGGGATCGGCGCGCTGTGCGGCTGCACCGGCACCGCGGTCGGCGGCAGCGGCACCGCGGTGCGCTCGCGCTGCGGCAGCGGCGGCAGCGGCACCTGCATGGTCCGGGTCAGGTCGGCGCCCCCCGCCACCGGCTGCGGGCCCGCGAGCGGGATGCCCGCCTGCGGGGCCGGAACCGCCATCGGCACGCCGGCCATGGGCGCGCCGGAGGCGGGCTGGTCCGGGCGCGGCACGGCGGCGGACGCCCGGGCGCCCTGGCCGCGCACGATCGGCTTGCTGTCCTCCGCGGGGCCGCTGATCTCGTCCGGCGGCCACTCCCATTCCGTCATCGCGTTTCACTCCCCAGTGCCGTCTGCCCCTGCAGCCTAGTCAGTGCGCACACCCCGCAGGAGGTCCCGTCAGCCCGTATAGACGGCCCACGCCGCGGGCTCCACCCACCAGGAGCGCTTGCGGGTCAGCTCGCCCGATACCCCGTCGTCGGCGAACGGAACCTGCGTGTCGCGCGGGGTCACCGAGACCGCCCGGCCGCGTGCCCGGCGCACCTCGATGCGCAGCCGGGGCGCGCCGAATAGGGGCTTGTGCCGGACCGGCACCGCGACCGCGACGTCGATCACACCGTCGGCCGGGTCCACGGCCGTGAGCAGGGGAAGGCCGTCCAGCAGGGTGGCCCCGGAGCCGTTCGCGACGGCGACCGCGAGCAGCGGCTCCGCGCCGTCGGTCAGCACCGCGTCGTCGACCTCCACCCGCCCCGCCCACTGCACGGGCTGGCCGTCCTCGGTCGAGCCGGCCAGCAGCACCCCGTCCAGCGTCACCGAGCCGCCGTCGTGGCGCAGCAGGTCCAGCCGCCGCGTCCGGTCGCCCAGCACCGCCGCGGCCACCGCGGCCGGGTCCCGGGGCAGGCCCAGCTGCGCGGCGAAGTCCACCGCGGCCGCGTCGATCGGCAGCACCGCGAGCGCGGGCAGATCCGGCACCGTACGCCCGGCGGGCAGCTCGGCGGGGCGCTTCGACGGGGCCGGGGCATACCGGCGGACCAGGCGGCGCAGCACGTGGCGCAGCTGCCCGTCGTCGGTGACCGCGATCACCAGCCGGGTCTTGCCGTCGGCGTCCGGCCAGGTCAGGCCGTCCTCGCGGGGCGGCCCGTCGAGCCGGGACAGCACCTCGTCGATCTCGGTGTCCGAGCAGGCCACCACGGTGTCCACCCGCGCCCCGGCGGCGCGCAGCGCGTCCGCGCAGTGCAGCACCGGCACCCGGGGGCGCGGGGCGTCGCTGTGACCGTCGCCGCAGCCGTCGGAACCGCAGCAGCCGCCCTCAGGCTCTGCCATGCTCAGCAGCACCACGTCATACACAGTGCGTCGTCCTCTCGGGTTCCGGCCTTGCCCGGGCATGCGCGCCCGATCAAGCTGTTAGCCTGGCACCCCGGGGTCACCACAGCCGTGGGCGGCCCGCGGCTCGCCTAGGAGGCGAAGGAAAGATGCCAGCGATCGTGCTTCTCGGCGCCCAGTGGGGCGACGAGGGCAAAGGCAAGGTTACCGACCTGCTCGGATCACGAGTGGACTACGTCGTCCGCTTCTCCGGGGGGAACAACGCCGGCCATACCGTGGTCACCCCGGACGGCCAGAAGTTCGCCCTCCACCTGATGCCGAGCGGCGCGCTGCACCCCAACGCGGAGATCGTCCTCGGCAACGGCGTCGTGATCGACCCGAAGGTGCTGCTGGCCGAGATCGACGGCCTCGCCGAGCGCGGCGTGGACGTGTCCCGCCTGCTCATCTCCGCCGACGCGCACCTGGTCATGCCCCACCACCGGGCGCTGGACCGGGTCGTCGAGCGCTACCTCGGCACCGCCCGCATCGGCACCACCGGCCGCGGCATCGGCCCCGCCTACGGCGACAAGGTCGCCCGCATGGGCATCCGGGTGCAGGACCTGCTCGACCCCGGCATCCTCCGGCAGAAGCTGGAGCTGGTGCTGCGCGAGAAGAACCAGATCCTGTTCAAGGTCTACAACCGCAAGGGCTTCGACGTCGACGCCGTGGTCGAGGAATACCTGACCTACGCCGAGCGGCTCAAGCCGTTCATCGCCGACACCCGCCTGATCCTGAACAAGGCGCTGGAAGACGGCAAGACCGTGTTCATGGAGGGCGCGCAGGCCACCCTCCTCGACCTCGACCACGGCACGTACCCGTTCGTCACCTCGTCGAACCCGACCGCGGGCGGCGCCTGCGTGGGCGCGGGCATCGCGCCGACCCGGATCAGCTCCGTGATCGGCGTCATCAAGGCGTACACCACGCGCGTCGGGGCGGGTCCGTTCCCGACCGAGCTGCACGACGACATGGGCGAGCACCTGCGCAAGACCGGCGGGGAGTACGGCACCACCACCGGCCGCCCGCGCCGCTGCGGCTGGTTCGACGCCGTCATCGGCCGCTACGCCGTCCGCGTCAACGGCATCACCGACCTGGTCGTCACCAAGCTCGACATCCTGTCGGGCCTGGAGCAGGTCCCGGTCTGCGTCGGCTACGAGGTCGACGGTGAGCACCTCGACGAGATGCCCATGACCCAGACCGCCTTCCACCACGCCAAACCCGTCTACGAGTACCTCCCCGGCTGGTTCGAGGACATCTCCAAGGCCCGCGACTTCGCCGAACTCCCCCTCAACGCCCAGCGCTACATCGAACGCCTCGAAGAGCTCTGCGGCACCCGCATCTCCATGATCGGCGTAGGCCCCGGCCGCGACGAGAACGTGGTCCGCCACGACATGCTGTCAGCCGTCTCCTGACACCCTTCCCGGGTTGATCATGAACTTATGGACGTGTTCGACGGCGTGTCCCTACCTTGGGACCGTGGTCGTCCACGGTCAACGGCGGTTGTCCACAGGTTTGTCCACAGGGGTTGAGTAGGCGGGCTTCGGCCCGCAGGCTCAACCCCTGTGCTTGCCGTACAGCAGATCTCCGAAGCCCAGGACGGGCTGATCACCGCAGCGCAGTGCCGAAGGCTGGGCATCACTGCGGATCATGTGAAATGGCTCGTCCGCAGCCGGGTGTGGACGGCCGTCAGCAGGGGCGTGTACCTCGTCGACGCGGATCTTCGCGGGTCGTCGCTTCCTCTTCGTGTGCTGGTCCGGGCGGGGCAGCTCGCCTGTGGACCGCACGCGGTGGTGGTGCGGCACAGCGCTGCCCTGCTGCATGGGATCCACGGCCTTCGGCAGGACGAGCGGGCCGTCCACCTGAGTCTGCCCGGCGACCGGGCGGTGCCGAAGCGGCTGGGTGACGGGCGACTCGTGCCCCACCAGCTCGTCATCGACGAAGCGGACCTCGTCGAGCGCGAGGGGATGAGGGTCACGTCTGCGCTGCGTACCGTGGCGGATCTGTTGCTGTGCACGGACCGCTACGCGGCGGTGTCGGTGCTCGACTCGGCACTGCACCAGGGCCTCTTCGCCGACTTCGACCTGCCGGACGTGTATCGGCTGATCGCCGGCCGCCGGGGTGTGGTGGCCGCCCGGGACTGGATCGGGCAGTCGGACGGCCGGGCGGAGTCGCCACTGGAGACCAGGGCGCGGCTGCGCTGTGCGGATGCGGGCGTGGCGCCGGACGAACTGCAGTCGGTGATCCGAGGGGCGGACGGAGCCGTGCTCGGCCGCGCCGACATGCTGTGGCGCCGGGCTCGGGTGATCGGCGAGGCGGACGGCGAGCAGGTGCACGGCAGGCCGGAGGCGGTGTTCCGGGACCGTCACCGACAGAACGACCTGGCCAACGCCGGCTTCACCGTGCTCCGCTTCACCTGGTCCGACACCCTCGTCCCCGACCGCATCCCCACCGTGGTCCGCCGCGCCCTGGCCGGTGCCCAGAGATCGATCACGGTGGCAGGGTAGGGACACGCCGTCGAACACGTCCATAAGTTCATGATCAACCCGGAAGGTAGGCTGGGGGCGTGCGGGTACTGGTGGTTGGCGGTGGGGGGCGGGAGCACGCCCTGGTGTTGGGGTTGGTGCGGGATCCGGGGGTCACGGCCGTTGTTGCGGCGCCGGGGAGTCCGGGGATCGCGGAGGTGGCGACCGAGCTGCGGGAGGTGGACATCCTGTCGCCGGAGGCGGTGGCGGGGCTCGCGGTGGAGGTCGAGGCCGACCTCGTGGTCGTGGGGCCGGAGGCGCCGCTCGTGGCAGGGGTAGCCGACGCGGTGCGGGCGAAGGGCATCCCCTGTTTCGGGCCGTCCGGCAGTGCGGCCCGGCTCGAAGGCTCCAAGGATTTCGCCAAGCAGGTCATGACCGCCGCGAAGGTGCCGACCGCGCGTGCCTTCACGTGCAGCACGCCCGAGGAGGCGGCGCGGGCGCTGGACGCGTTCGGTGCGCCGTACGTGGTGAAGAACGACGGCCTCGCCGCGGGCAAGGGTGTCGTCGTCACCGACGACCGGAACGCCGCGCTGGCCCACGCCGCCGAGTGCGGGCGCGTGGTCATCGAGGAGTACCTCGACGGGCCCGAGGTTTCGCTGTTCGTGGTGACCGACGGCGTGACCGCGGTGCCGCTGCTGCCCGCGCAGGACTTCAAGCGCATCGGCGACGGCGACGCGGGGCCGAACACCGGCGGCATGGGGGCGTACGCGCCGCTGCCGTGGGCGCCGCCGAACCTGGTCGACCACGTCATGGCGACCGTGGCCCACCCGACGCTGCAGCAGATGCGCGACGCGGGCACCCCGTTCTCCGGTCTGCTCTACATCGGCCTGGCGATCACCGACGGCGGCCCGAAGGTGATCGAGTTCAACGCGCGCTTCGGCGACCCGGAGACGCAGTCGGTGCTGGCGCTGCTCGACACCCCGCTGGGCGGCCTGCTGTACGCGGCGGCCACCGGCGAGCTGGCGGGCCATCCCGAGCTGCAGTGGCAGGACGCCTTCTCGGTGACCGTGGTGCTGGCCAGCGCCGGGTATCCGGCGAGCGCGCGCACCGGGGACGAGATCACCGGCGCGGCGGGGCTGATCCACGCGGGCACGAAGCGCGATGCCGACGGCGTGCTGCGTTCGGCCGGGGGCCGGGTGCTGTGCGCGACGGCGACGGGGCACGACCTGCACGCGGCGCGCGCGGCGGCGTACGAGCTGGTGTCGCACGTGGAGCTGGCGGGCAGCCAGTACCGCACCGACATCGCGCTGGCGGCCGAGGAGGGCCGCGTCGTCTCCCCCTGGCGCTGACGCCGACCGCATTCACCGCTGCCCCAGCAGTAACTCTGACCTGCACCAACGCAGATCGACCGTTAAGAAGGGCACCTTCTACAACGCATTGCGTTAAGAAGGTGCCCTTCCTTCGTCCCGGTGCGCCGCAGATCGTGGAGAGCCGCGGAGCGTGGTGGGGGCGGTGGGGGTCACATGGTGCGCAGGAGCCGGGGGATGACCTTGCCGGTCGCGGTGCGGGGGAGCTCGGGGACGAAGTGGACGTCGCGGGGGACGCTGAAGCGGGCCAGGTAGTGGCGTACGTACTCGCGGACCTCGTCGGTGTCCAGGTGCTGGCCGGGGTGCAGGACCAGGTAGGCGGCCAGGCGCTGGCCGTAGTCCGGGTCGGGCACGCCGATCACGGCCGCCTCGCGGACCTGCGGGAGCTGGGTGAGCAGCTCCTCGACCGGGCGCGGGAAGACGTTCTCGCCGCCGGAGACGACCATGTCGTCGGCGCGGCCGTCCACGTACAGCAGGCCGTCGGCGTCGAGGTGGCCCAGGTCGCCGGTGCCGAGCATGCCGTCGGGGCGGTCGCCGGGCGGCGGCGGGACGCCAGGCCCGCGGGTGTATCCCTCGAACAGCATCTCGTTGCCGACGTGGATCTCGCCGACGCGGCCGCGGGGCACGGGCAGGCCGGTCGGGTCGAGGATCGCGATCCGGGTGCCGTGCGGCGGCCGGCCCGCGGTGCCGGGGTCGCGGCGCAGGTCGGCGGGGGTGGCGATGGACGCCCAGGACGCCTCGGTGGAGCCGTACAGGTTGTAGAGGCAGTCGCCCCAGGTGTCCATGAACCGGGTGGCCAGGCCGCCGGGCAGGGCTGATCCGCTGACCGCGACGACGCGCGGCGGCTTCGCGGGCACCGCCCCCGCCTCGACCAGCCGCTGCAGCATCACCGGCACGGCGAACAGAGCGGTGCATCCGTGCACGTCGACGGCGTGCGCGGTGGCCACGGGGTCGAACCGGCGCTGGAGCACCACGGTGGCGCGCATGGCCAGGGAGAGCTGCAGCGCGGCGTACCCCCAGGTGTGGAACAGGGGTGCGGAGATCAGGATGCGCTCGCCGACCTTCAGCGGGATGCGGTCGATGATGGAGACGAGCGGGCCGAAGCCGGGCGGGGTGGGGCGGCGGGCGCCCTTGGGCGCGCCGGTGGTGCCCGAGGTGAGCACGATGGTGCGGCCGGCCCGGCTCACGTCGGTCCACCGGCCCTGCGGCGGGGTCTCGGCCAGCATCGCGTCGACCCGGGACTCGTCGAGCCGCTCGCACGGCGCGGCCGCGGCGACCGGCGCGAACTCGCGGTCGTGGATGAGCAGGCGCAGTTGCTGCTGCTCGGCCACCGCGGTGAGCTGCGGCGCGGACAGCGCGGTGTTGACCAGGACGGCGTCCGCGCCGAGCAGTGAGCAGGCGACCATGGCCTCGATCAGGCCGGCGTGGTTGCGGCACATCAGGCCGACGCGCACGCCGGGCGCCACGCCCCGGGTGCCGCCGAGCGCGACGGCCAGGCGCTGGGCGCGGTGCAGGAGCTGGCGGTAGGTGATCGCCCCGCGGTGCTCGTCGATGATCGCGGGGCGGTGCGGGTCGCGGGCCTCGGCGGCGCGCAGCTCGCCGGCGAGCGTGAAGCCCCACCGGCGCAGCGTGTTGAGCTGGTCGGCGACGCGGGTCGGGCTGCCGGGGCTGAGCAGCCCGCGGCGGGCCAGGGTACGGACAATGAAGAGCAGGTCCACGACGGTGAGGCCTCTCGTTCGATCGCCAGGGTTACCCGGATATTACTGAGCGGTAACTAAAAAGTGAAGACGGCGGCCTGCAAAAGCAGACCGCCGTCTATGGCTTGCCGGGCGCCGGGTGCCGGGCAAAAGATCGCTGTTTCGTGTCAGAACCTGCGGCCTCACCGCACTTCCTGACACGAAACGACGATCTTCGCGCTTCGCGGCCTCCCGGCCCGGCAGCAGGGTCAGCGCAAGGAGGCTCCGGTGATGGCGCGGGCGATCACCAGGCGCTGGATCTCGCTCGTGCCCTCGAAGATCGTGTAGATCTTGGCGTCCCGGTACCACCGCTCCACCGGGTGCTCGCGCAGGTAACCGGCGCCGCCCAGGATCTGCAGCGCCTTCTCGGTCACCGACACCGCGACCTCGCCCGCCTTGAGCTTGGACATCGAGCCCTCGCCCGCGGTGAACGGCCGGTTGTTGCGGCCCATCCAGGCCGCCCGGTACACCAGCAGCCGCGCGGCGTCGATCTCCATGCGCATGTCGGCCAGCGCGAACGCGATCGCCTGGTTCTCCACGATGGGCTTGCCGAACTGCACCCGCGTCCTGGCGTACTCCAGCGCGTACTCGTACGCCGCCCGGGCGATGCCCAGCGCCTGCGCGCCGACCGCGGGCCGGGACAGCTCGAACGTGCGCATCGAGGCCTGCCCCGAGGAGCGCTGCCCGGACCGCGCCCGCGCCAGCCGCTCGTCGAGTCTGTCCTTGCCGCCGAGCACGCAGTTGCCGGGCACGCGCACCTCGTCGAGGAACACGTCGGCCGTGTGCGAGGCGCGGATGCCGAGCTTGCGCAGCTTGCGGGCGGTGTGCAGGCCCTTGCTGCCGGGCGGCACGATGAAGCCGGCCTGCCCGCGCGAGCCCAGTTCCGGGTCGACGACGGCGGTCACCACGTGCACGTTGGCGATGCCGCCGTTGGTGGCGTACGCCTTCTGCCCGGTCAGCACCCACTCGTCGGTGGCCTGGTCGTACACCGCGCGGGTGCGCATGGCGCCCACGTCGGAGCCGGCCTCGGGCTCGGTCGAGCAGAACGCGGCGACCTTCGGGTCCTCCTTGGTGCCGAAGCACTGCGGCACCCATTCGGCCATCTGCTCGGGGGTGCCGGAGCCGAAGATCCCGGCGACCGCCAGGGAGGTGCCCATGATGGCCAGCCCGATGCCGGCGTCACCCCAGAACAGCTCCTCGCTGGCGATGCACATGGACAGCCCGCTCGGGTCGGCCCAGAGGTTGGCCAGGAACTCGAAGTCGTAGAGGCCGATCTTCGCGGCTTCGGCGATGACGGGCCAGGGAGTCTCCTCCCGCTCGTCCCACTCCGCGGCGGCCGGGCGCACGACCTGCTCGGCGAAGCCGTGCACCCAGTCCCGCAGATCCCGCTGCTCCTCGTTCAGATCGAGCGAGAACTCCATGGAAGGTCAGGCCTTGGGGATGTTGAAGAGGTTGGCGATGTTGGCGGCCAGGGCCAGGTCGCCCTTGGCCTTCAGCTTGCCGGTCATGAACATCATGACGGGGTTGCCGTTGCCGGAGACGACCTTGAGGAAGTCGGCCGGGCCCACGGTCACGGCGAGCTTGGGCTCGTGCGACGGGGTCTCCGACAGGGTGCAGGCGCCGTTCGCGATGACCAGCTCGTAGGTGTCCGAGCCGCCGTCGGCGGCGCCCGTGATGATCCAGTGGATGACCGCCTCGGTGTTGCCCGCGCGCTCCGGGCGGAACAGGCCGGGCATGCGGCGGAAGATCTCGTCCAGGACCTTCGTGCGCAGGTCGCCGCCGAGCACCTCGTTCAGCTGCGCGTCGGAAGCGTTCTTGACCAGGCTGGCGAACTGCGCCGGGTCGAGGGAGCTGAAGTCAGACAGGTCGAAGTCGGCCATGATGTCCTCCATAACCATTGGAACTTACTCGTGCGTAACCTTACGACGGAGTAGGTAGGCTGGCAAGGTGCAGAGCAACCCACTTCCTCCAGGTGACGACGCGCCGGCGAGCCCGCGCGCCGGGGACACCCCGCGCGGCCGGGTGCCGCGGGCGGAGCGCGAGCAGCAGATGCTCGACGCCGCGGTGCTGGTGTTCTCCCGCCGGGGATTCCACCACGCCAACATGGACGAGATCGCCGAGCTGTCCGGCGTGTCCAAGCCCATGGTGTACGCGTATCTCGGCACCAAGGAGGAACTGTTCATCGCCTGCCTGCGCCGCGAGTCCGCGCGCCTGGTCAGCGGCCTGGCCGCGGCGGCCGATCCCACCCTCCCCCCGGACCAGCAACTGTGGCGGGGGCTCAAAGGTTTCTTCGAGTTCGTCGGCGCGCACCGCGACGGCTGGTCGGTGCTCTACCGGCAGGCCCGCACCCAGCAGCCGTTCTCGGTGGAGGTCGCCGCGATGCGGGAGACGGTCGTCGAGGTGATCACCGACCGCCTCGACGGGGCATTGCGGCTGGAGGGGCGGCAGGTCAAACCCGATGACCTCACCGCGATGGCGCTGACGCTGGTCGGCGCGAGCGAGTCGCTCGCCGACTGGCTGGCCGACCACCCCGACGAAGACCCCGGGCGTACGGCGACGCGCCTGATGAACGCCGTCTGGCTCGGCGCGGATCAGCTCATGCGCGGAGTGGCCTGGCGTCCACCGGCCTGACCCGCATGACGAAGGGCGCTCACCGCGGTGAGCGCCCTTCGTCTTCGAGGAGCCGGTCCGGCGGTGCTGCACGGGGGACAGCACCGCCTGGACCGGCTCCGGTCCACCAGCCCGGCCGGCTGGGAGATGCGGTCAGCTCGCCGCCGGGCTCGGCGCGGTGGAGGGGCGAAGCACGGCACAGGCCTGCATCGCCGCCACCACCTTCGGATCGGCGGTCGCGAGCTGCCGCCCGGGTGTGAACTCCACACCGCGTTCTGCGAGGCAGTTGCGGTACGCCGCGTTGGCCCCGTTGTCGCCCCGGTTGCCACCGAAGCCTCCACCGGGTCCGCCGCTGGGGCGCACCGACGCGCAAGCCTGCTGTGCCTGCTGCCACTTCTCGGCGTCCACGCCTTCCGGTGCCCGCATACCCCCGCCGGGGCCGCCGAAACCACCACCCGGCTGCCCGCTGGGGCGTGCCGTCGGCCGGCCGCTCGGGAAGCCCGAGGGCCGGGCGGTCGGCATGCCGGACGGTCTGCCCTGACCCTGGCCGAAGCCTTCCGGCAGGGTGATCCCCTGCTCCTTCAGGCACGCGGCGTACGCGGCGAAGCCGTTCGCCGGGTTTCCGGAGCCGGCCTGGCCGGCTGCGGGATCGTCAGCGGAACCGCAGGCCGCGGCGAGGCCGAGCACGGCGATCGCGACGGCGGCGGTGAGGGCGGCGCGGGTCTGTCTCATCGGCGTCTTCACGGGCGCGAGCGTGCGCGCCGCGGCTCGGGGCTTGCTCGACCGAACCTCAGAATGGGCTGGGAGTGGCGGCTTTGAGGTGGCTCCGAGGTTAGCTGAAGCGATCACCGAGCGGCGGCCGCGAGACTCCCGCCCATGACGTTCGTGGTGCGCGGAAGACGGCGCCGATGGGTGGCCGCGGGCGCGGCGGTGCTCATCGCCGTCGCGGTGGTGACGGTGGTCGCGGTGCAGGGTGGTGACCCGGCCCCGGCGGCCCCGGCGACGGTCGCGGTGCAGCGGGGCGAGGTCACCTCGTCGGTGGCGGCATCGGGCAAGGTGTCCCCCGTCGCCACCCGCGAGCTGGCCTTCTCCGTCGCGGGCACGCTCACCGGGGTGCTGGTGAAGCCGGGCGACGAGGTGGTCGCCGGGCAGGACCTGGCGACGATCGACGCCGCCGATGCCCGCGAGGCCCGCGACGACGCCGCGAACGCGCTGGCCGAGGCGAAGCAGGCCCTGACCGACGCCCAGGACGCCACCGACACCGCCGACACGGCCACCGGCTGCACCACGGCGCGTGCTGCCGCGTACGGAACCACCGGCGACAGCTCCGTCACCGCCGTGACGGCAGCGCTGATCGCCCACCAGGCGACCGGCACGCCGGACACGGCCACCACCACTGCGGCCACGACCGCCGGCTTGACCGCCGCACGCAGCGCGACCGCGGTGACCAGCGCGACCACCACCGCCTCGGGCACCGCCACCCCCATCGCCACCGCGACGGCCAGTGTCTCGCCGTCGCCGTCCAGCACCCCGTCGGCATCGGCATCGGCGTCGCCGTCTCCGTCGGCCTCGGCCAAGCCCTCGGCCTCGCCCAAGCCCTCAACGGCGCCCTCGCGCACGCCCGCGCCCAGCACCGGCGGCTGCACGTCAGGCGGCTCGTCCAACGGCGGTCCGTCCAACGGTGGCGGCGCGAACGGCGGCCGCGGCGGGGACGCGATCTACTCCGCACAGGTCGCCGTGAACAAGGCCGAAGCCGACCTGACCAAGGCCGAGCGCAACCTCGCCGGTACGACGATCACGGCTCCGGTGGCCGCCAAGGTGCTCAGCGTCGGCGGCCGGGCCGGGGACGCGGTGAGCACTGGAACCTTCATCACCCTCGGCGTCGTCGCCACGATGATGGTCGAGGCCGAGTTCGCCGAGGCCGACGCGGTGAGCCTGGCCGTCGGCCAGCCCGCCATGGTGACGCTGGGCAACCGCCCCGACGAGACGCTGCCCGCCACCATCGCCCAGGTGGCCGCCACCGGCACCGCCTCCGGCACCCTGGTCCGCTACCACGTGCTGCTCGCCTTCGACGGCGCCCCCGAGGGCCTGCTCATCGGCCAGAGCGCCACCGCCGGCGTCGTCCTCGCCCGCGCCGAGGGCCTCCTCCTGCCCCAGTCCGCCGTCCGCGTGACCGGCGACAGCACCGGCGAGGTCAAGCAACCCGACGGCACCCCCCGCACCATCGCCATCGGCCTACGCGGAGACGGCAACGTAGAAATCCTCTCCGGCCTCACCGAAAACGAACCCGTCCGCCTCAACGCCCGCTCCTGACCCCCCAACCCCGACGATCTTGCGGGAACTGCGGGTATGACACACGCGAAACGGGCATATCGGCAACAGTTCACGCAAGATCGTCGCGATCATGGGGGGTGGGGTGGGTTCACGGGGTTTCGAGGGGGCTCCCAGGGTTCTTCGAGGTAGGGCGGATACAACGGGCTCACAGGCAGGACCGAGGTGGCAGGGAGCCGGCAGTGACGCAGCAGCAGGAGCGGGTACGGACCAAGGTGCTCGTCGTCGACGACGAGGCCAACATCTGTGCGCTGCTGTCGGCGACGCTGCGGCTGGTGGAGTTCGACGTGCGGGTCGCGCACACCGGGCGGGACGCGCTCATCGCGGCCGAGGAGTTCCAGCCGGACCTGGTCGTGCTCGACGTGATGCTGCCCGACCTGGACGGCTTCGAGGTCGCCCGGCAGTTGCGGGCCGACGGGCGCGGGCCGGAGAACGCGCTGGTGCCCGTGCTGTTCCTGACCGCCCGGCACTCCGTCGAGGACCGCATCTCCGGACTGACCGTCGGGGCGGACGACTACGTCACCAAGCCGTTCAGCCTGGAGGAGGTCGTGCTGCGCATCCGGGCCATCCTGCGGCGCAGCCGGCCCGGCGGCGACCAGGCCGACAGCGGCGTGCTTCGCTACGCCGACCTGGAGCTGCACGAGGACGCCCACGAGGTGCGGCGGGGCGGCAAGCTCGTCGACCTGTCCCCGACCGAGTTCAACCTGCTGCGCTACCTGCTCGTCAACGCGGGCCGGGTGGTCTCCAAGGCGCAGATCCTGGACCGGGTGTGGAGCTACGACTTCGGCGGCGACGGCCGCATCGTCGAGTCGTACGTCTACTACCTGCGCAAGAAGGTCGACAAGTGGGACCCGCCGCTGATCCACACCGTGCGCGGCGTCGGCTACGCGCTGCGCCTGCCCCGAGGTGGCCAGGAATGATCCGCCCACCGTGGCGGCGGTGGACCCTGCGGACCCGGATGGTGGTCGCGGTGGTCGCGCTCGCCGGGGTGGCCCTGCTCATCACCGACTTCGTCGCCGCCACGACGCTGCGCCACACGCTGGCGCAGCAGCTCGACGAGGACGTGCGCGAGCTGAACCGCTTCGGCGGCGGCCCCTGGCCCGGCGGCTTCGGCAACCGACCGCCGACCGGGCCGGACGCCTCCCGGACCCCCTCGGGGCTGGGCACCGGCCAGCCAGGGCCGGCGGCCACGGCGTCGCCCACCATCGCGCGGCCGACCCCGACCGCACCGGCCGGCGCGTCGACCACGGCCAACGATGTCGTCTGCGAGGGGCGGTTCGGCGCGGGTGGCGGCGGTGCGCTGCCGCCGGGCCAGGGCGACACCATCGTGAGCTTCTACGACGCGGAGGGGCAGTTCATCTGCCGCCTGAGCAACGGCATCAAGGCATGGGAAGGGCCCCAGCTCACCTTGGCGCAGCTCAAGGAGAATGCGCACGTCGGCGCCGGCCGTGACGCGGGCAAGGTGTTCACCGTGGCCAGCCCCTCCGGGCAGGACTTCCGGGTGACCGTGAGCCGGAGCAGCCAGGACGGCAGGTACCGCGTCTCGGCCATCTCGCTCGACCGGCTGCAGAACACCGCGAACCTGGTGCTGCTGGTCGTGCTGGCCGTGGGCGGGCTGGTGCTGCTGGGGCTGGGCTTCGCGGCGTACAGCGTGGTCCGGATCGGGCTGCGACCGCTGACCAACATGGAGCATGCCGCGGCGCAGATCGCCGGTGGTGACCTGACCGCCCGCGTGCCCGACCCCGACCCGCACACCGAGCCCGGCAGGCTCGGCCTCGCCCTCAACACGATGCTGGGCCGCATCGAGGCGGCGGTGACCGCACGGGCGGCGTCGGAGCAGCGGCTGCGGCAGTTCCTCGCGGACGCCTCGCACGAGCTGCGCACCCCGCTCACCTCGATCCGCGGCTTCGCGGAGCTCTACCGCCGCGGTGGTTCGCCGCCCGGCCCCGAGCTGGACGAGACCATGTCCCGCATCGAGCAGGAGGCTGCCCGGATGGGCCTGCTGGTCGAGGACCTGCTGCTGCTGGCCGCGCTCGACGAGGAACGCCCGCTGCAGCAGTCCCGGGTCGACCTGCTGTCCGTCGCCGCCGACACGGTCCGCGACGCGCACGTGCGCACCCCGGGCCGCACCGTCGAACTGGCCGGCTTCGAGCCGGTCACGGTGCAGGGCGACGAGCACCGGCTGCGCCAGGTGGTGACGAACCTGGTGGCGAACGCGCTCCAGCACACCACGCCCGAGGCCCGGGTCACCCTGCGGGTGAGCCACCGCGGCGGCGAGCCCGCCGACGAGGTGTTCGAGTTGCCGCTGGCCCGCGACATCGGTCCGGTGGTCGCCTCGGTGGGTGCGGAGCTGGACCCGGACGTGCCCGTCGCCGTGGTGGAAGTCGAGGACACCGGGCCGGGGGTGCCGCCCAAGCACGCGGCCCGCATCTTCGAGCGGCTGTACCGGGCCGACCCGCACCGTGCCCGCAGCCACGGCGGTGCAGGCCTGGGCCTGGCCATCGCCTCGGCGATCGTGAAGGCCCACGGCGGCCGCATCGAACTGGCCACGTCCCCGGGCGTCGGTTCGACCTTCCGCGTCCTGCTGCCGCTCGCCGGCTGAGCAGCCCGGCCGGTGCTGACGGCCGGGCGAACCGGCTGCCTGAGACGGGAGACTCCCGCGGTGTGGCGGCGGCTCCAAGCTCATTCCGAGGTTGGCCGGAGGTCGCGTCGAGGGCGGGTCGCGACGATGCGTGCCATGCGATTGCGGCGAGGCATCCCGCTCGGGCGGACCACACTGATCAACAGCGCTCTCGGGCTGCTGCTGGTAGGTGGCGGCACCTGGGCGTATTTCTTGATCAGCGGAGACGCGGCGCCGGCCCAGGCGAACACGACACGCACCGTGGCGGTGGCCCAGGGCAAGGTGACCGCGACGGTCACGGCCGACGGGTCGATCGGGTCGGCGAACACGATGTCGGCCGACTTCGCCACCGGCGGCACCGTCACCGCGATCAAGGTGAAGGTCGGTGACAAGGTCGCCAAGGGCGCGGTGCTGGCCACCGTGGACGCGACCGAGGTGAAGGAGAGCCTGGCCACCGCCGAGCGCAACCTCGACGCGGCCCGTGACGCGCTGGACCGGGCCGAGGACGGCGGTGACGACAGCAGCATCGCCAACGCCGAGAACCAGGTCGACCAGGCGGCGTCCGCGGTCGCCGCGGCCCAGCGTACGGTCGCGGGCACGGTGCTCAAGGCACCCATGGCCGGCACGGTCGTGGCGGTCGGCGGCGCGGTCGGCGGCTCCTCGGGCGGCTCGTCCGGTGGCGGTGGCGGCAACAACTCCTCGTCCTCGTCGTCGAGCGGCTCCGGGTTCGTGCAGCTGGCCGACCTGACGAAGCTGCAGGTGACGGCCGGTGTCGCCGAGGCCGACGCGACCCGGCTGAAGGTCGGGCAGTCCGCGACGGTCACCTGGAACGCGCTGACCGGGGCCACCGCGACCGGCAAGGTGTCGGCGATCTCGCCGACCGCCTCCAGCGGCAACACGGTGACGTACCCGATCGAGGTGCTGCTGGACAGCATCCCGGAGGGCACCCGGCTCGGGCAGACGGTGAGCCTGTCGGTGACCGTGGACGAGGTGGTCGACGCGGTCTACGTGCCCGCGGCGGCGGTGCGCACGGCCGGCGGCCGGACCACGGTGATCGTGGTGAAGGACGGCGTGCAGGAGACCCGGGCCGTCGAGATCGGGCTCAAGGGCGACGCGTACACGGTGATCGTCTCCGGGGTGACCGTGGGTGAGCAGGTCGTGCTGGCCACCGTGACCAGCGGGACCGGCAACCAGCCGCAGTTCCCGGGCGGCGGGCCGGGCGGCTTCACCGGTGGCGGCTTCGGCGGCAACCGGCCTGCGGGCGGCGGTGGTGGGCGATGACCGCCCCCGGCCGGGCGCAGCGGCCCGTCCTGGAGGTCGTCGACCTGGTCAAGACGTACGGCGAGGGCGAGACGGCGGTGCACGCCCTGGCCGGGGTGTCGCTGACCGTCGCGCCCGGCGACTACGTGGCCATCATGGGCTCGTCGGGCTCCGGCAAGTCGACGCTGATGAACATCCTCGGCTGCCTCGACGTGCCCAGCTCGGGCACGTACCGGCTGGACGGGGTCGACGTCAGCGAGCTGAACGAGTCGCAGCTGGCGCTGGTGCGCAACCGCCGGATCGGGTTCGTGTTCCAGTCGTTCAACCTGATCGCCCGGACCAGCGCGCTGGCCAACGTGGAGCTGCCGCTGGCGTACGCCGGGATCAAACCCGCCGTGCGCCGCGAGCGGGCGCTGGCCGCGCTGGACATGGTGGGCCTGGCCAACCGGGCCGAGCACGATCCGAACCAGCTCTCCGGCGGCCAGCAGCAGCGGGTCGCGGTGGCCCGGGCGCTGGTCAGCCAGCCGGCGCTGCTGCTGGCCGACGAGCCGACCGGCAACCTGGACAGCCGTTCCACGAAGGACGTGCTGAGCATCCTGGACGGGCTGAACGGGCAGGGCCGCACCATCGTGCTGATCACGCACGAGGACGAGGTCGCCGCGCACGCGCACCGGACCATCCGCCTGGTCGACGGCCTGGTCGTCTCCGACGTACGCCGCCGCGAGATCACACCGGTAGGGGTCATGGCATGAGCTTTTTCGAGATCTTCGGGTTCGCGTTGCGCGGTGTCGCGGCGAACAAGCTGCGGTCCGGGCTGACCGTGCTGGGCATCCTGATCGGCGTCGCGGCGGTGATCCTCCTGGTCGCGGTCGGCACCGGCTCGGCCAAGCAGGTCGAGGACAGCCTCGCCGCGCTCGGCACCAACACGCTGACCGTGCAGGGCGGCCGCGGCGGCGACACCGGCTACCGCACCGACCTGACCCTCGACATCGTCAAGGCGTTGCAGGACAAGGAGTCCGCGCCGGACGTCAAGAGCGTGTCGCCGGTGGTGAACAGCGCGCAGACGCTGACCTTCGGCGACGCCTCGTACGACGTCAACTCGGTGATCGGCACGTACCCGTCGTACTTCTCGGCGTCCAACAGCGTGGTCGCGAGCGGGTCGGGCTTCACCGAGGAGGACGTCGACCAGGCCGCGCGGGTGGTGGTGCTCGGGCCGACGACCGCCGAGGAGCTGTTCGGCACGACGGTGGACCCGGTCGGGCAGCGCATCGGCATCGCGGGGCAGATCTACTCGGTGATCGGGGTGCTGGCGAAGAAGGGCTCGACCGGCTTCAACGATCCGGACGACGTGGCGATCGCGCCGCTGCCCGCGGTGCAGCGCTCGCTCACCGGATACGGTCCCGTCTCGTCGATCACCATCGAGGCGGCGAGTGCGGACGCCGTGGCCGCCGCGAAGGCCGAGATCACCGCGATCCTCAACGCGAAGATGCACGTCGCGGACGGCGCGAGCAGCACGCCGTACCAGATCAGGGATGCCTCTCAGCTGCTGGAGACGCGCACCGCGACCGCGGAGACCTTCACCGTGCTGCTCGGCGCGGTCGCCGGGATCTCGCTGGTGGTGGGCGGCATCGGCATCACCAACATCATGATGGTCTCGGTGACCGAGCGGACCCGCGAGATCGGCATCCGCAAGGCGCTGGGCGCGCCGCGCCGCGTCATCCTCAGCCAGTTCCTGATCGAGGCGACGCTGCTCAGCCTGCTCGGCGGCGGGTTGGGCGTGGCTGCCGCGCTGATCGGCGCGAACTTCGAGATCGTCGGCATCAAGCCGGTGATCATGCCCGACTCGGTGGTGCTGGCGCTGGGCGTCTGCGTGGCCATCGGACTGTTCTTCGGCAGCTACCCGGCCAGCCGGGCGGCCGGCCTGCGCCCCATCGACGCCCTGCGGTACGAGTAAGGAGCTTGACCTCAATGAAGCACGCTATCCGCACCCGGGAGTCGGACGTCACCGTGGAAGCGCCGATGGACGACCTGGTCGCGGGCCTGGCGAAGGCCAACCGCGGCCCGTGGCTGACCCGTAGCACCGGCACCATGCTGGCGCTCGTGCTGGCCCTCGGCGGTTTCCTCGCCGGCGTCCAGGTCCAGAAGAACTTCGGCACCACCGCGGCCGCCGCGACCACCGGCGGGGCGACCGGCAACCGGCCCGGCGGTTTCCGCGGCGGCACCGGCGCGTTCTCCGGCGGCCAGCAGGGCGCGTTCCCGGGCGGCCAGCAGGCAGCCGCCGCGCCGATCACCGGGAAGGTCAAGTTGGTCGACGGCACCACCGTCTACCTGGAGACCTCCGACGGCCGCCTGCTCACCGTGAAGACCGGCGACGCCACCACGGTGCAGACCACCGACAAGATCACCCTCAAGGACCTGGCCGCCGGCACCGACGTCACCGTCCAGGGCACCACCGCCGACACCACCGTCACCGCCACCACGATCACGGCCGCGGCAGGTAAGTGATCGTCAGAGGGTGGTGGTGAGGGTCAGGCCGCCGCCGGGGCGGGGGGTGGCGGTGACGGCGCCGTGGTGGGCCTGGGCGATGGCGCGGACGATGGACAAGCCCAGGCCGAGGCCGCGGGACGGGCCGCCGACGCGCTCGCGGCCGAGGCGGCGGAAGGGCTGGAAGATCGCTTCCATCTCGTACGCCGGCACGACCGGCCCGCTGTTCACCACCACGAGCCGGGCCCGCCCGTCCACGGTGGCGGTCTCCACCCGCAGCCACCCGTCGGGCACGTTGTGCCGGACCGCGTTCTCGACCAGGTTCTGCACCAGCCGCTCCAGCAGCACCGGGTCGCCGGTGACCGGGGCCGGGTCGAGCAGGCTGGTCACCGCGGGTCCACCGGCCGGCAGCGCCTCCAGCACGTACTCGGCGACGTCGGCCAGGTCGACCGGGGTCTGCTCGGCCACCTCGTGCTCGCTGTCGGCGAGCATCAGGAGCCCGTCGATGAGCCGCTCGTGGCGCTCGTTGACCTTCAGCAGCGCCTCGCCGAGCTGCTGCGCGTCGGCGCTCGCCTCGGGGCGGGTGATGGCCAGCTCCACCAGCGCGCGGTTCAGCGCCAGCGGCGTACGCAGTTCGTGCGACGCGTTGGCCACGAAGCGCCGCTGCCCGTCGAAGGAGTGGTCGAGCCGGCTCAGCATCGCGTCGAACGTGTCGGCGAGCTGCTTGACCTCGTCCTTCGGCCCGTTCAGGGCGATCCGCTCGTGCAGACCGCGGCCCCCGGCGCTCGCCGCGATCCGGCCCGCGGTCGCGGTGATGCGGTGCAGCGGCTGCAAAGCGCGTCCGGCCAGCACCCAGGCGACACCGGTCGCGGCGGTCAGCACCAGGGCGAGCGCGATGCCGCCCTGGGTGAGGATCGTGGTGAGGGTCGCCTGGTTCGACTCCTCGGTCTTGGCCTGCAGCAGCTCGCGCAGCGCCTTGAAGTCGCCGCCGGTCTTCAGCAGGTCGGTGACGATCATCTTGCTGTCGAACGGGTCGGCGTCCATCTGCCAGCGCACCAGGAAGTAGGTGATGGCCAGCAGGGCCAGCCCGGCGACGGTGAACAGCACGACGTAGAGCAGGGTCAGCCGGGCGCGGATGGTCAGCCTGTTCACGGTATGCGGTACCCCACTCCGGCGACGGTCTCGATCGGCTGCGGCTCGCCGAGCTTGCGGCGCAGCTTCATCACGGTCACCCGTACCACGTTGGTGAACGGGTCGATGTGCTCGTCCCAGGCCCGTTCGAGCAGCTGCTCGGCGGAGACCACCGCCCCGTCGGCGCGCAGCAGCTCGGCCAGCACGGCGAACTCCTTGCGGGCCAGGCCGAGGTCGCGGCCGTCGCGCTCGGCGGTGCGCCGGGCCGGGTCGAGCAGGATGCCGGCCCGCTGCAGCACGGCCGGGTTGCGCACGACCGCCCGGCGGGCCAGCGCGTGCACCCGTGCCGCCAGCTCGACCATCGCGAACGGCTTGACCAGGTAGTCGTCGGCGCCCAGCGCCAGCCCGGCTACCCGCTCGCGCACGGCCGCGGCGGCGGTCAGCATCAGCACCCGGGTCTGCGGCAGCCGGTCGGAGATCTCCCGGCACAGCTCGTCTCCCGGCCGCCCCGGCAGGTCACGATCGAGGACCACCACGTCGTACGGGTGCACGGCGAGCCGTTCGTGCGCGGTGTCCCCGTCGTAGGCCACGTCCACGGCGAACGCCTCGCGCCGCAGCCACTCGGCCACGGCGTCCGCCAGCACGTCCTCGTCCTCCACCACCAGTACCCGCACGCGGCAATGATGCCCGCGCACCGGTAACCGGCGCATAACCAAGATCGAGGTGTCCGGCGGCGGGCGATTGCGGTTACGCGGGGGATACGCGGCGGCGGGTCTGATGGCGGCATGAGGACGAGACTGATGGCCGTGGCCGCCGTGCTGGCATGGGTGCCGGTGCTGGCGGCGTGCGGTGCGAGCAAGGACGAGGGTGTGGCGACGGCGGGCGGGGCCCGGCCGGGCGCTTCGGCCTCGGCGGCGGCGCTGGACAAGCAGGAGCAGGGGCGCCGGTTCGCCGCCTGCATGCGCGAGCACGGCGTGGACATGCCCGACCCCGAACCGGGTGACCAGATGCGGGCCGACCTGGCGAAGGTCGACAAGGACAAGCTGGCCCCCGCGATGGAGGCGTGCAAGACGCTGCTGCCGGGCGGCGGCGAGGCGCTCCAGCTCGACCCGCAGCAGGTGGAGAAGCTGCGCACCTTCGCCAAGTGCATGCGGGAGAACGGGGTGGAGGAGTTCCCCGAACCCGACGACACCGGCAAGCTGCGCTTGGAGGGCGCGCTCGGCGACTGGCGCACCAGCCCGGAGTTCAGCAAGGCGCTGGAGAAGTGCCGGGCGATCGTCCCCGACTTCAAGGGCGGCGGTGGCAAATGAGGGCCCGCTACCTGATCGGCGGCGCCGCGGTGCTCGCGGTCGCCGCGGCGGCGGGGCTGGCCGTGGGCCTGCCGAAACTGTCCGGCGGCGAGCAGGCCGCCGCGGCCGGGCCGGCCGAGACGGCCACGGTGACGCGGCAGACGCTGTCGGACACCGAGACCAAGAGCGGCACCCTGGGCTACGGCGCGGAGTACACCGTCGGGGCGCGCAGCTCGGGCACGGTCACCTGGCTGGCCGGGGAGAATGCGGTGATCGGCCGCGGCAAGCCGCTGTTCCGCATCGACGACCAGCCGGTGCTGCTGCTGTACGGGGCCCTGCCCGCATACCGGCAGCTGCGCAGCGGGGTTGAGGGCACGGACGTGAAGCAGCTGGAGCAGAACCTGCAGGCGCTCGGCTACGACGGTTTCACGGTGGACCGCGAGTTCACCGCGTCCACCGCGAGCGCGGTGCGGGAATGGCAGGAGGACCTCGGCCTGGCCGAGACGGGCATGGTCGAGCCGGGCCGGATCGTCTTCGCGAGCGGCCCGGTGCGCGTCGACGCGCTCAGCGCGTCCGTCGGTGACCTGGTGCAGCCTGGCACGCCGGTGCTGACCCGCAGCGGGGTGGACCGGGCGGTCGTGGTGGAGCTGGAGGTCGCCGACGAGCGGCTGGCCGAGGTCGGCGCGGCCGTCGAGGTCGAGCTGCCCGACGGCAAGCGGGTGCCCGGCAAGGTCGGCGCGGTGCAGACGGTCATCGCACCGGGCGTCAACGGCGCCGACCCGACCACGAACCTGGAGGTCACCGTGTCGCTGGCGGCGAAAGCGGCGGTGCAGGGCTTCCACCAGGCCGCCGTCGACGTCGACTTCACCGCGGAGACACGCGAGGGCGTGCTGACCGTGCCGGTGGCGGCGCTGCTGGCGCTGGCCGAGGGCGGTTACGGCGTCGAGGTCGTCGAGGGCGGCACGAGCCGGATCGTCGCGGTGCAGACCGGGCTGTTCGCGGCCGGAAGGGTCGAGGTCAGCGGGGACGGCCTGGCCGAGGGCACGGTCGTCGGGATGCCGTCGTGACCGGCGTGCCCCCGATGATCGCCCTCACCGGCGTCGCGAAGGTCTATCCGGGCGGGGTGACCGCGCTGGCCGGGGTGAGCCTGCGGATCGAGCGTGGCGAGTCGGCCGCGATCGTCGGCCCGTCCGGCTCGGGCAAGTCGACGATGCTGCACATGGTCGGCGCGCTGGACCGGCCCACGGGCGGCCGCGTCGAGATCGACGGGTACGACCTCGCGGACCTGTCGGACCGGCAGCTGTCGGCGCTGCGCGGCAGCCGGATCGGGTTCGTGTTCCAGCAGTTCCATCTCGCCACGGGCATGTCCTGCGTGGACAACGTCGCCGACGGCCTGCTCTACGCGGGAGTGCCGCTGCGGGAGCGCCGGGAGCGGGCGACCGCCGCGCTGGCCCGCGTCGGGCTGGCGCACCGGCTGGGGCACCGGCCGCACGAGCTGTCCGGCGGTGAGCGGCAGCGGGTCGCCATCGCCCGCGCCGTGGTCGGCGACCCGCCGCTGCTGCTGGCCGACGAGCCCACCGGCAACCTGGACTCGCATTCCGGCGAGGCCGTCCTGGACCTGCTGCGCGAACTGAACGCGGCCGGCACCACCCTGGTCGTGATCACCCACGACCGGGAGATCGCCGCGTCCTTCCCCCGCGTGATCGCCCTGCGCGACGGCGCCCTCGTCACGGAGGTCCCCGCATGACCCCGCCAAGATCACCCGACTTGCCAGGCAACCGGGCGAAAGGACGGTCAAGATACGCACAGGTGCCGGGCAAGTCGAGCGATCATGGGGGCGCGCGGGCGGCGGGGCTGGCCGCGCCGCGATTGCGGTGGGCGGATCTGGTGCGGGTGGGGGCGGTCGGGCTGCGTACCCGGCCGACCCGGGCGCTGCTGTCGGCCCTGGGCATCGCCATCGGGATCGCGGCCATGGTCGCCGTGGTCGGCATCTCCGCCTCGTCGCGGGCAGAGCTGGACCAGACGCTGGACCGGCTCGGCACCAACCTGCTCACCGTCAGCCCCGGCAGCAACCTGTTCGGACAGGACGCGAAGCTGCCGCTGGAGGCGGCCACGATGATCGAGCGGATCGGCCCGGTCACCGATGTGTCCGCGGTGGGCCGGATCGACACCAAGGTCTACCGCACCGACCGGATCCCCAAGGCGGAGAGCGGCAGCCTGGGCGTACGCGCCGTCGACCTGGACCTGCCCGCCACGGTCGGCGCGGAACTGGCCGACGGGACCTGGCTGAACGCGGCGACGGCCCGCTACCCGGCGACGGTGCTGGGGGCGACCGCGGCGAGCCGGCTCGGGGTCACCGAGGCGGGGCCGGACCGGCAGGTGTGGCTGGGCGGCCGCTGGTTCACCGTGGTCGGCATCCTGCGGCCGGTGCCGCTGGCCGCCGAGCTGGACAGCGCCGCCCTGGTCGGCCGGCCCGCGGCCGAGTCATATCTGGGCTTCGACGGGCATGCCACGACGGTGTACACCCGGTCGCCGGAGTCCCAGGTGGTGGCGGTGAGCGAGGTGCTGGCGGCGACCGCGAACCCGGAGGCGCCCAACGAGGTCAAGGTGTCCCGCCCGTCGGACGCGCTCGCCGCGCAACTGGCCACCGACAAGGCGTTCACCGGGCTGCTGCTGGGCCTGGGCGCGGTGGCGCTGCTGGTCGGCGGGGTCGGGGTGGCCAACACCATGGTCATCTCGGTGCTGGAGCGACGGGCCGAGATCGGCCTGCGGCGGTCCCTCGGGGCGACCCGTGGCCAGGTGCGGGGTCAGTTCCTGACCGAGTCGCTGCTGCTGGCGGCATTGGGCGGGGTCGGCGGGGTGCTGCTGGGCGGGCTGGTGACCACGGCGTACGCCCTCATCCAGGGCTGGCCCGGGGTCGTGCCCGCCTGGGCGACCCTCGGCGGCCTCGCCGTCACCCTGGTGATCGGGGGCGTCGCGGGCCTCTACCCGGCCGTCCGCGCCGCCCGGCTGTCCCCGACCGAGGCGCTCGCCACGCCGTGACCGGGCTCGCATCCCGTTGCCGCTCCACGGTTTGATCGCGGTCCGAAATGGTGTATCGCGCCAGGTGGCGCGTTGTTAGGCTCCCCGTCGTTCGCGGACAGGTCCGCGAACGACGGGGAGGTTCCATGAAAACAAGAAGACTGCTGGCGGGGGCCGTATCGCTCACCGCGGCAGCGGCCGTCGCACTGCTCGGCGGCCAGGCCCCCGCCGCGGCCTACGAGGACGCGTCGATCTCAGCCTCGGCCTGGGCGTACACCAGGTCCGACCAGGCTCGGACGAGCTTCGTCAACCAGGCGGTCAACGCGCCGGTGGGGCGGCAGGAACCGGCGACGGGCGAGAAGTACCGGTCGCGGTTCTATTTCACCTTCGACCTGGCCGGGTTCGACGGCCGGAAGGTGACCCAGGCCACCCTGTTCGCCCAGGAGAAAACGGTGACCGACTGCGGCGCGCAGGCGCCGTTGGAGCTGTGGCGCACCGCGCCGATCGGCAGCAGCCCGACGTGGCGCAACCCGCCCGCGGAGCTGGAGAAGCTGGGCACGCCGGCCCGCAACGAGGGCACCGGTTGCCCCGGTTACCTCAAGTTCGACCTGCTCGCCACGGTCCTTGCGGCGAAGGCGCGGGGCGAGGCGAAGCTGACCCTGGAACTGCGCGTCGCGGAGGGCAGCGAGGGCGGGCTGCGGTTCGGCCGGACCTTCTTCTACCGGCCCGGCCTGCAGTTCACGGCCAATACCGTGCCGACGATCGGCAACCAGCGGCTGTACTTCAAGAACGAGTGCGGCACGCAGAGCGCGCCGACCATCGTCGCGGGTTCGAGCGCGGGCGTGATGCTCGCGGCGACGGTGACCGACCCGGACCACGACGACGAGACCGCCGAGTTCGCGGCCTGGCCGGTCGACCAGCCAGAGCAGCGCCGCACCTACCCGGGTGGCAGCTACGGCGTGGGCGACATCCGGCGGTACATCCCGACGGACGTCTACCCGCACGGCACGGTCGTGGCCTGGTCCGCGCGCGCGGACGACCGGCACGACCAGTCCGAGTGGGCCGCGCCCTGCTACTTCGCGGTCGACTCGGTCGCCCCGGCGCACGCTCCGCTGATCAGCTCGCAGATGTACCCGGAGAGCAACGGCGAGCCGCCGACCACGGGTGGCGTGGGCATCCCGGGCACGTTCACGCTCGACGCCCAGGGCGACCAGGACGTGGTGCGGTACTTCTTCCGGGACGCGTCCGGGCGCAGCCAGATGGTGGACGCCCCGGCCCCGGGCGCCGCGGTGAGCATCACCTACACGCCGGGCCGCGTGGGCCAGAACACGGTCTACGCCGCCGGGGTCGACCGGGCGGGCAACCAGGGTCCGGAGAAGAGCTACTTCTTCCTGGCGCGGGACACCCGGCCCCAGGTGACGCTCGAGATGAACGGCGTCAACGTGCCCAGCCGGCTCGTGCTCTCGTCGATCGTCGCGGGCATCACGTCGTACCGGTACAGCGTCGACGGCGGCCCCGAGGTCACGGTGCAGGCCGGGGCGGACGGCAGTGCCACGGCCGATGTGGTGTTCACCGAGGTGGGCTACCGGCAGATCGCCGTCTCCAGCTACACCGCGGACGGGAAGGCAGGGGTGTGGAGCGGCCAGGTCAGGGTCCACGACCAGCCGAACGTCACCTCGACCGGCTACGACGGCGCGTATCACGTGGGGCAGGTCGGCACGCCGCTGACCTGGACCTTCCGTCCGCGCGGGGCGAACGTGGTGGCGTACGAGTACCTGTTCGAATGGGAGTCCGAGCTGCACCAGGTCGAGGCCGGCCCGGACGGCGTCGCGGTCCTGGACCTGACGCCGACCTCGTCGGGCGTCTACCTGCTGCTGGTGCGCAGCGTGTACGCCGACGGCTCGGTGTCCGAACTGACCGACGACACGTACCTCCTGATCGACTGACGACAGGAACGGCGCGGCAGCCCTCGCGCCGGGAGACGGAACGGGCCGGTGGTCGAGACCGCCGGCCCGTTCCCGTTCGCGGGGCTCAGAGGCGGGCGAGCGCCTTGCGCAGCGGGTCCAGGCCGAGCGAACCCAGGTCGAGCGCGTCGGAGTGGAACTGCCGCAGGTCGAACGCGGCGCCCTTGCGGGCCTTGGCGTCGTCGCGGGCCTGCAGCCAGATCCGCTCGCCGACCTTGTACGACGGGGCCTGCCCCGGCCAGCCGAGGTAGCGGTTGAGCTCGAAGCGCAGGTTCTCGTCGGGCACCCGGCAGTGCGCCCGCAGGAACTCCCAGCCCAGCTCGGGGGTCCACCGCTCGCCGGGGTGGAAGCCGAACGGGTTGTCCCGCGGGATCTCCAGCTCCAGGTGCATGCCGATGTCGACGATGACGCGGGCGGCGCGGAACGCCTGCCCGTCGAGCATGCCGAGCTTGTCGGCCGGGTCGGCCAGGTAACCGAGGTCGTCCATGAGCCGCTCGCTGTACAGCGCCCAGCCCTCGCCGTGGCCGGAGGACCAGCTCAGCAGCCGCTGCCAGCGGTTGAGCTTGTCCGCCTGGTATGCCGCCTGGGCGACCTGCAGGTGGTGGCCCGGAGCGCCCTCGTGGTAGACCGTGGTCACCTCGCGCCAGGTGGAGAAGTCGTTGACGCCCTGCGGCACGGCCCACCACATCCGGCCGGGACGGGTGAAGTCCTCGCTCGGCCCGGTGTAGTAGATGCCGCCGTCGCTGGTCGGGGCGAGGCAGCACTCGATGCGCCGGATGGCCTCGGGGATGTCGAAGTGGGTGCCGTTCAGGTCGCTGATGGCCTTCTCGGCCAGCTGCTGCATCCAGTCGCGGAACTGCTCCTTGCCCTGGATCTTGTACTTCGGGTCGGCGTCGAGCTTGGCCACCGCCTCGTCGATGGAGGCGCCGGGGCCGGCGATGGCCGCGGACACGGTCCGCATCTCGGTCTCCAGCCGGTGCAGCTCCTCGAAGCCCCAGGCGTACGTCTCGTCCAGGTCGACGCGCGCGCCGAGGAAGTACTGCGAGGCCAGCTCGTAGCGCTCGCGCCCGGCGGCCTCCTTCTCCCGCCCGAGCGGGGCCAGCTCGGCGCGCAGGAACGCCCCGAACTCGCGGGTCGCCTCGTTGGCGGCCGCCGCGCCGCGGTCGAGCTCGGCGCGCAGCGCGCCGCCGGCCTCGATGCGCCGGGCCAGGCCGAAGTAGAAGTCGTCACCGTCGGTGCTGGTCCAGATGTCGCACTGCTTGGCGACCTCTTCGATCTGGCGGCGCGCGCTGACCTTGCCTGCGCGGGCGGCGTCCAGCAGGGTCTGCCGGTACTGCGTGAGCGCGGTGGGGAAGGCGTTGAGCCGGGCGGCGATGTTGGCGACCGACTCCTCGGTGTCGGTCGACATCAGGTCGAACGTGGCCCGCAGGTTGTGCAGCGCGCTGGAGATGACGTTGAGCTCGCTGGTCACCTCGCCCGCGTCGAACCGGGCGACGCCGAGCTCCATCCGCTCGATCATGGCCTCCCGGGCGACGAACTCGCGCTCGTTCTCGGGCTCGATCGCGCGCAGTTCTGCCAGCGTGCGGCGGTCCAGGTCCGCGCCGGCGGCGAAGCCGTCCGCGGTGAGGTCATCCAGTTTGTCGTCATAGCCGCTGATACCGACATAGGTGGCGCCGGTGGGGCTCAGCGGCGCCCACTCGTCGACATAGCGATCGGCCAGGTCATCAACTCGTCCCATGCGTGGAAACCTAGCCGACCGGCCCGCCTCGGCGCAGGCGAGATAGTCGTGGCGGAAATCGGCCGTGCGATGTCCGGAACCCGCTGGCTCCGGACCTGCCGACTCTGGCAGTGTGTCAGGGGTGACCACCACGATTGCTCCTGACACCACCGCGTCCGCCACCAGGTCCGCCTGGTTGCCCGCGTTCGCGGCCAATGCGGTCATCTGGGGCTCGAGCTTCATTTTCATCAAGATCGGGGTACGGGAGCTGCACCCGACCTGGGTCGCCGCCGGGCGGATCGTCATCGGCGCGTTGACGCTGCTGGCGCTGCTGCTGATCGCCGGGCAGCGGCTGCCGGGCGACCGCCGGCTGTGGGGTCACATGCTGCTGCCGGGCGTGGTGGGCGTGGCGCTGCCGTTCACCCTTTTCGCGTACGGCGAGGAGCGGGTCGACAGCCTCGTCGCCGGCATCTGGAACGCCACCACGGCACTGTGGGTGCTGCCGTTCGCGGTGCTGGTCTACCGCACCGAGAAGTTCACCGCCCGCTCCGCCGGCGGCCTGCTGATCGGGTTCGCGGGCGTGCTCATCGTGCTCGGCTTCTGGCACGACACCGGGGCGTCCTCGCTGACCGGGCAGCTCATGTGCGGGGCGGCGGCCGCCTGCTACGGCGTGTCGATCCCGTACCTCAAGCGCTTCGTCACCGGGCGCGACTTCGGCGGCGTACGCCCGTCCGGGGTGTCGCTGGCGTTCGCGCAGACCACCGTCGCGGCGCTGGCCTCGGTGCTGGCCGCGCTGCTGGTGTCCGGCATGCCGCCCGCGGTGACCGACCTGTCCTGGCCGGTCATCGGCTCGGTGATCGCGCTGGGCGTGTTCGGCAGCGGCATCGCGTTCGCCCTGAACATGCGGGTCATCGCGGCCGCGGGCGCCTCGATGGCCGCGTTCGTCACCTACCTGGTTCCGGTGGTGGCCACCCTGCTCGGCATCCTCGTGCTGGGCGAGTCCATGCACTGGAACCAGCCCGTCGGCGCGCTGATCGTCCTGCTCGGCGTGGCCGTCGCCCAGGGTGCCCTCTCCCGCCGCCGCCCCACCTGACCGCCACCGCCCCACCTGACCGCCACCGCCCCACCTGACCGCCACCGCCCCACCTGACCGCCGCGGCCCCGCCCCGCCGCCGCGCCCCGCCGCCGCGCCCCGCCGTCGCGCCACGCCGCGCGCCGTCGCGCCACGCGACAAGATCGCTCGACTTGCCTGGCAATCGTGCGTATCTTGACCGCGCATTCGCCCAGTTGCCTGGCAAGTCGAGTGATCAAGGCGGCCTGTGTGGGCGATCAAGGCGGCCTGTGTGGCCGATCAGGGCTGGCCGTGTGAGCGGGTCCAGGACAGGAGGTCGTCAGCGGGGAGGGTGTTGACGATGCGGTCGGGGGTGATGCCGGCGGCCTCGGCGCGGGCGCAGCCGTTGGGCAGCCAGCCGAGCTGGGCGACCGCGTGGGCGTCGGAGTTGATCGCGAACTGCAGGCCGTCCACCTTCGCCGCCTTGCGGAGCAGGTTCGACGGCGGGTCGAGGCGATCCGGCCGGGAGTTGATCTCGACGGCCTTGCCGTGGCGGGCCGCCGCGGCGAACACCGCGTCCACGTCGAAGCTGCTCGGTGCGCGCCGCCGGGGTGCGCCGCCGCGCGAGGCGTGCCGGGAGTCGGTGGCCACCGGCAGCTTGCGGCCGGTGCAGTGGCCCAGGATGTCCAGGTGCGGATCGGCCAGCGCGGTGAGCAGCCGCCGGGTCATCTTCGCCCGGTCCATCCGCAGCTCGCTGTGCACCGAGCCGACCACGACGTCGAGCCGTGCCAGCAGTTCGGGCTCCTGGTCGAGGCGCCCGTCGGGCGTGATGTCGACCTCGATGCCGGTCAGCACCCGGAAACCCGTGCCCGCCAGCGCGTCGTTCACCGCCGCCACGGCGTCGAGCTGGCGGCGCAGGCGTTGCGGGGACAGCCCGTTCGCGATGGTGAGCCGGGGCGAGTGATCGGTCAGCACCACGTAGTCGTGGCCTTGCGCGGCTGCCGCGGCGACCATCGCCTCCAGGGTGTCGCCGCCGTCGGACCAGTCGGTGTGCACGTGGCAGTCCCCGCGCAGCAGGGCCCGCAGCCCACCTGATCCGCTCATCCCGCCAGGCTAGCGCTCGCCCGGCGAACCCCAGGCGGGGAAGGGGATTGTCGCCGTCGGGGGGTCGCGATAAGGTCCGGCAGCCGCGTCGCGCGATTCGCGCCACGATCAGGCTCCACGATGGACGAAGCCTTGCGCCAGCGGTCGTGGACCGGCGCCGAGCCGGACAGCAAGAGCCGTGAGGTGCTGCACGAGGTGTTCGCACCGTACGCCGGGGAGTGACCGCATGCCGGTGGAGCCGATGCCGACGGGAGAGTATCGCGTGATCCAGCAACGCCAGCCTGACCCGCACCACCCCGCGACCGAGGCCGTGACGCGGACCGGCGGCCTGATCGGGGCGTTCGACTACGGCGAGCCCGCCCGGCCGGCCGCGTCCGGAGACGTCGTCGCCGCCGCGCACGAGGCGGAGGCGCGCGAGGGGCGGGGCTGGTCGATCGGCGACTTCCGGCTGCTCACCATGCTCGTCGGGGCGCTGATCGGGGCGGGCATCGCCTGGACCAGCAAGCCGCACCCGATGACGTTCGTCGTGGTCGCCGCACTGCTGGGTGCCGCGGCCGGCGAGTCGTTCGGGTTCGGCCTGTCCCGGTGGGCCGAGGTGCGCCGGTTGCACGTCATCGTGCGGTGGCGGGTGTGGGTGTCCATGCTCACCGTGCTCGCGGTCGCCGGCGGCCTGGTCTGGGCGACGCCGTTCGTGCTGGGCAACAAGGGCGGCGTGGACAACCTGACCGACCGCGGGATCGCGCTGTCGGCCCTGGCCATCATCGGTGGGATGACCAGCGCGGCGACGCTCGGTGCGGTGAAGCAGGTGGTCGCCGACCCGCTGCCGGGCACCCCCGGGCAGCAGCTGGACGCGCTGCTGCGGCTGCGCCGGATGTGCTCGCGCATGCTGAGCCAGCTCGGCATCCTCGTGCTGCTGGTGATGGCGGTCAACGCCGTCGCGATCGGCTTCGGCGAGGAGCTCGACAAGGGCGTGGTGCTCTATTCCGGAGTGGTCGCGTCGTTCGTGGTCGGCACGATGTTCGCCCCGACCGCGGCGACCCTGCGCCGGCGCGGGCAGCTCTACCTGGAGCGGCACTTCTCCCTGGACCAGGTGCCGACCGGTGAGCTGATCGAGGCGGCGGAGAACAAGGGGAAGCTGGAGAAGCTGCTCGGGCTCGACCAGACCACGTTCGGCGAGCTGAAGGCCGGTCTCGTCGTGCTCTCCCCGGTGGTCGCCGGTCTGATCGCGGTGATGATCCAGGAAGTCAAGTAGCGGTGACGTAGAAAGGGGCTCCCGCCGTCGGCGGGAGCCCCTTTCTGCGATCAAGGCCGGATCACCAGCCGCTGTCCAGGAAACCCGGGCGGCTGACCAGGTTGAACAGCGCGAAGCGGCGTTGCGGGTTGCCGTTGATCGCGGTGTACGCCCCCGCGGCGACCAGCTGCCCCAGGTCCCGGTTGGCGCTGAGGGTGTTCACGCCGACCGAGCCGTTGCCGTTCGCGGTCCATGGCAGCAGCTCGCCGGCGGTGGTGACCGCGGCCAGCTTGACCCGCCGGTCCGAGCCGTCGAGGCAGACGCCCTTGTTGCCGACGTTGGCGCCGCGGCACACGTTGTCGAAGTGCCCGCCGAGGTAGACCGTGCCGTCGAGCACCGCGACCGCCTGCACGTCGCCGTCGGTGGTGATGGTCCACCGCGCGTTGCCGGCCAGGTCCATCGCGGTGGCCCGGCCGCCGCCGCCGTCGATCCCGGCGTACAGCGTGCCGCCGTCCAGGGCCAGGTCGTGCACCATCGCCGTGACGTGGGACCAGAAGCCCAGGTCGACCTCGCCGCGCGCCGGGTCGACCGCGGCCACCTTGCCGGTGCCCTTGAGCCAGTTCACCGCGTTGAACCGCCCGCCGAGGTAGACCCGGTCGGAGGAGACCAGCACGGCCCGCACGATGTCGTTGACGTGCGGCCGCCAGTTCGGGTCCAGCGCGCCGGTGTTCGCGTCGAACGCGGCGGCCCGGGTGCGCTCCTGGCCGTTCACGCTGGTGATGGAGCCGCCTAGGTAGACCCGGCCGTGCCCGACCGCGATCGCGTACGGCGTGCCGGAGATCGAGTGCTTGAAGGTGCTCTGCACCGCGCCCGACGTGCTGATCTTGGCGAGATTGTCGCGGTTGACGCCGTTCACCTTGTGGAACGAACCGGCGGCGTAGACACCTCCCCCGTCCACGGTCAGCGCGGTCACCCTCGCGTCCGCACCGGGGTTCCAGGGCAGCAGCGCGCCGGTCCGCGCGTCCACGGCCGCCAGCCGTGACCGCCCGACCGACTTGCCGTTGCTGGTGGCCGAGGTGAAGTCGCCGCCGACGTAGATGGTGCTGCCCCAGTACGCGGTGGCGAGCACCTCCCCGTTGAAGGTCACCGAAGGAGCGGGGGACGGATTCACCGGCGCGGCCAGGACGGCGGTGAAGGCCAGCGGTGAGATCAGCACGCCCAGCGCCGCGGTCACCGTCATATTGCGCAATGTTGAACATTTCAGCACGTCATGCCCAACGAGGCACCCACCGGGCCGACGCTCCCGCGCTCCCGGTGTGGCAGGCTGCGCGTGTGAACATCGCGGTGATCGGACTCGGACTCATCGGCGGATCACTCATGCGCGCCCTGTCCGCCGCCGGGCACCGCGTGCTCGGGTTCGACGCGGACCCGGAGACGCGGGCCACGGCCCGCAGCGCCGCGGCCCGGGTGCCCGCGGCGCAGCGCTGGCAGATCACCGCGACCATCCGTGACGCCGCGGCCGACGCCGAGCTGGTGGTGCTGGCGGTGCCGCTGCCCGCGCTGGACGATGTGCTCGACGCGCTGACGGCCTGCGGCTACCACGGCCTGATCACGGATGTGACCTCGGTGAAGGGGCCGGTGCGCGAGGCGGTCGCGGCCCGGCTGCGCCGGGCGGCCAACCCGCTCGCAGGCTTCGTCGGCGGGCACCCGATGACGGGCAAGTCCGTGTCCGGTTTCGCCTCCGGCGATCCTGCCCTGTTCACGGGCTGCGCCTGGGTGCTGTGCCTGGACGAGGCGACCGGCCTGGACGACTGGCTCACCGTGGCCGGCCTGATCACCGCGCTCGGCGCCCGGGTGGTGCCCGCGACCAGCGCCGAGCACGACCGCGCGGTGGCGGTCATCAGCCACGTGCCGCACCTGCTGGCGCTGGCTCTGGCGGCCACGGCCGCGAGCGACCCGCTGGCGCTGACCCTGGCCGCGGGCTCGTTCCGGGACGGCACCCGGGTCGCCGGCAGCCGGCCGGAGCTGGTCGCCGCGATGTGCGGCGGCAACGCCGCGGCGGTGCTGACCGCGCTCGGTGACGTGCAGGAGCGGCTGGACGAGGCGGCCAAGGCCCTGGAGGGACGGGACCCGCTGCGCGCGATCCGTGACTGGGCCAAGGACGGGCACGCCGCCCGGCAGGCCTGGCCGCCCGCACCCGGCCGCCCCGAGCAGGTCCCGGTGCGGGTGGAGACGCTGCTGCGGCTGGGCCGCGCCGGCGGCTGGATCACCGAGGTCGCGGCGGACCGCCGTACCGTGACGGCGTTCCTGCCGGTTGAAGGTGAGTGAGCGAGCGTAGCGCGCGAACCGTCGACGAGCGCGGCAAGGAGCAGGCATGACCCAGCTTCGGACGCGCCCGACTTTGCGTGAACCCCACCCGGTGCGGCCGTGGGCGGTGGTCGCCGGCGCGCTGGCGGCCGGGGTGTGGCTGCTGTCGTTCGGCATGTTCGGGGTGACCCTGGGCGGCTATGTCGGCTGGACCGTGCTGGCGGGCCTGCTCGCCTGGGCCGCCGCGCTGGCCCTCACCCGGTACGGCGACCGCGGGGTCGCGGCGGGGGTCGCCGCGGCGACCGGTGTCGCCTGGGCCGCGGCGGCACTCTCCGTAATCGCCGAGTGGATCCGTCGAGGAGCCTGGCCACTGTGAGTGACCTTGTGTTAAACCCCGGAGACAAGCCCGTCGGCGGTACGACGCTGAGGAGCGGTGGTCACGAAGCGTCACCAAACAACCGCGTTCCCGGACTTGACGCGGGTCACACTCGCGCGGCACTCTCGGCTGTATGTGGACGCCGCAGCAGCCAGATCCGGACCGTTGTCGCCGGCGCCTGCAGCTGCTCGCCGAGCTGTCCGGAGGCACCGGCCGCGAGCGGTTGCTGCCGGTCGTGGGCGGCACCTCCAGCGTCGCGCGTGCCGTCCGGGGGGCCGGCAAGGGCGTCGCGGCCGACAAACTCCGCGAGCTGATCGCGACGCGTCGGCGACTGGCGGGCTGACTGGTCGTTGTCAGATCAGGGTCATCACTCGGCGGACCGCCGGCTGGTGCCCGTCTCGCGGGTGATCCGGGGATCGCTCGTAGCCCATATCGACACCATTTGGGGGGACCGTGTCGTACTTCGCCGCCGCGGTGGTCCGAGGCCGGTCCGGCTGGGCCGCCAGCGAACTGAACCTGCATGACGCGGCAGACGTGGACGAGGTGGCCGACCTGCTACGCGAGGCCGACCCGGCCGCCGACGTCTCCTTGATGTTCGTCGAGTCCGACGACGCATACCTGGTCGTCCTGCGCCTCGACGAGGGTGAGGACCTGCGGATCTTCGGCTCGGACTCCGCCTTCGCCGACGAGTCCCGCCTCGGCAAGCTGCTGCTCGTCGACGTCGAGGCCCCGGTCGTGGAGATCGACGAGGTCGAGGCGGCCGACGACGACGAGGACCGCCCCGCCGCCGACCCCACCGCCGACCCGGTGGGCGACGCCGACCTGCTGGCCGACCTCGGCGTCTCCGCGCACAAGCTGCTGGCCCTCTGCGCCACCGACGGCCTGCTGCCCGCCGACGTCACGGCTGAGGTGTGCCAGGCGATCGGCTGCGGCGACGAGGTCGAGGAGCTGCGGGAGTCTTGAGACCCCGGGCGCGGCACGAACAGTGGATGCGCCGCGCCCTCGACGTCGCCGCGGGCTGCGACGACAGCGCGGACGTGCCGGTCGGCGCGGTGGTGTACGCCCCCGACGGCACGGAACTGGCCGTCGGGCGCAACGAGCGGGAGGCCGCCCACGATCCGACCGCGCACGCCGAGATCCTCGCACTGCGGGCCGCCGCCGCCCGGCTCGGCGCATGGCGGCTGGAGGGCTGCACCCTGGTGGTGACCCTCGAACCATGCACCATGTGCGCGGGCGCGATCGTGCTGGCCCGCATCGGCACCGTGGTCTTCGGCGCCTGGGAGCCGAAGACCGGCGCGGCCGGCTCGCTCTGGGACGTGCTGCGCGACCGCCGCCTCAACCACCGCCCCGAGGTCTACTCCGGGGTCCTGGCCGACGAGTCCGCCGCGATGCTCCGCACCTTCTTCGACCGGACCGGCCCGCTCACGCCGTGATCGTGCCGGTCAGGTGGGGCTTGGCGGTGCGGGCGTCCCGGAGGGCGAACTCGCGGCCGGTGAAGGTGAAGCCGACGGTGGCGGGCAGCAGGATCGGCAGCTTGAACGCGACGTCCACGGTGTAGGACGCGGGCAGCCGCCCTTCCAGCGCGGCCAGGCAGCGGGCCTTGCTCCACATGCCGTGCGCGATGGGTTTCGGGAAGCCGAACAGCCGCGCACCCGCCCATGAGGTGTGGATGGGGTTGTGGTCGCCGGACGCCTCGGCGTACGCGGTGCCGGTCGAGGTCGGCACCCGCCACGTGGCGTGCGGAGGCGAGGCCGGGGCGGGTTCACGGGCCGGGCGCTCGCCCTTCGGCTCACCCGACGGGCCCTTGCGCAGGTAGGTCGACACGTCCCGCCACACCACCACACCGTCCACCGACGCTGTCGTGATCACGTCGTACTGCCGGCCGCGCGGGTGGTCGCGCAGGTCCCGCGCGTGCACCGCGAGGTCGAGCACGTCGCCCGCGGTGAGCTGCCGGTGCTGCTCGATCCGGTTGGCCACGTGTACCCCGCCGACGACCGGGAACGGGAAGTCGCGCCGGGTCATCAGGTCGAGCTGCAGCCCGAAGCCCAGCACGTGCGGATACGTGATCGGCAGCCGGTCGCTCAGGCCGAAGCCGCACACCCGCTGGTAGCGGGCCAGGTGCTCGGGGTCGACGGTGACCCTGGCGGTCAGCGTGTCGTCGGGCAGCGTGCTCGGCCGGGGGAAGGGCAGCACGGACAGCGCGGCGCGCAGCATGCTGGGCATCAGGCCCCCAGCAGCGACTGGCCGCAGACCCGGACCACGTTGCCGGTCACCGCGGCCGAGCCGGGCGCGGCGAACCAGGCCACCGTCTCGGCGACGTCGACCGGCAGGCCGCCCTGGGACAGGCTGTTCATCCGCCGCCCGACCTCGCGGATCAGTATCGGCATCTTCGCGGTCATCGCGGTCTCGATGAAGCCGGGCGCGACCGCGTTGACGGTGACGCCCTGCGCGGCGAGCACGGGCGCGAGCCCGCGCACCCAGCCGATCACACCGGCCTTGCTGGCGGCGTAGTTGGTCTGCCCGCGGTTGCCGGCGATGCCCGCGATCGAGGCGACGCCGACGATGCGCCCGCCCGCCGGGATCAGCCCCGCGTCGAGCAGCGCCTCGGTGACGTGCGCCGGGGCGATCAAGTTGACCTTGAGCACGCTGTCCCAGCGGGTGAGGTCCATGTTCGCGAGCGTCTTGTCGCGGGTGATGCCGGCGTTGTGCACCAGCACGTCGAGCCGACCGTGCCGGTCCCGGACGTGCTCGACCAGCCGCTGCGCGGCGTCGGCACCGGTCAGATCCAGCTGGTACGCCTCCCCGCGCACCTCGTTGGCGACCTTGGCGAGGTCGTCCCCGGCCGACGGCACGTCCAGGCAGATCACGTGCGCCCCGTCGCGGGCCAGCACCCGGGCCATGGCCGCGCCGATGCCCCGCGCCGCCCCGGTCACCAGCGCGACCTTGCCGGTCAGGTCCTTCGTCTGCGGTGCGGGTGTCGCGTCCACGGTGATCGTCTGCCCGCTGACGTACGCCGACTTCGTCGAGAGCAGGAACTCCAGCGTCGAGCGCAGCGCGGCGACGTCGGCCTCCGGGTGCACCCGCACCAGCTGGGCCGTGGTGCCCCGGCCGAACTCCTTGCCGACGCTGCGCACGAAGCCGTCCAGCGCCTGCTGCGCGGCGGCCTGGCCGGGGTCGGCGGCGCTGCTCAGCGGCAGGCCCAGCACGATCACGCGGCCGGCCGGGGTGAGCGAGCGCGCCACCGGGTGGAAGAAGTCGTAGAGCGCCCGCAGCCCGCCGGGCGTGGTGATGCCGGTGGCGTCGAAGACCAGCGCGTGGTGCTTCTCGCCCTGCTCGTTCGACCCGAGCAGCTTGGCCAGCTCCTCGTAGCGCGGGCCGTCGGACGGACCGACCAGCACCGGCCCGGGGATGAGCGCATCGCCCGACCGGTAGCGCGGCAGCCGCGGCGGATCGGGCAGCCCGAGCCGCTTGACTAGCGCCCGCCCCGGCCCGGACCTTGCGAAACTTGTGTAACGGTCGCTCATGCGGTAGACCTTACTCGCGAGTAAGGTTTGACACCAGGAGGCTGTTGTGACTGCCGAAGTGCGCAAAGTCGCCGTCATCGGCGGCAACCGCATCCCGTTCGCCCGCTCCAACAGCCGCTACGCGCGCGCCTCCAACCAGGACATGCTCACCGCCGCGCTGGACGGCCTCATCGCCCGGCACGGCCTCGCCGGGCAGCGCCTCGGTGAGGTGGCCGCGGGTGCGGTGCTCAAGCACTCCCGCGACTTCAACCTCACCCGCGAAGCCGTGCTCGGCACCGGCCTCGACCCGGCCACCCCCGCCGTCGACCTGCAGCAGGCCTGCGGCACCGGTCTCCAGGCGATCACCTACCTCGCCAACAAGATCGCGCTCGGGCAGCTGGACTCCGGCATCGGCGGCGGCGTCGACACCACCTCCGACGCCCCCCTCGCCCTGAACGAGCAGTTCCGCCGCATCCTGCTGCGCCTCAACAACGCGAAGACCACCGGCGAACGGATCAAGGCGGCGATGGCGCTGCGCCCGCTGCAGCCGTTCAAGCCCGAGCTGCCCCGCAACGCCGAACCGCGCACCGGCCTGTCCATGGGCGAGCACGCCGCGATCACCGCCGAGCGCTGGGGCGTCACCCGCGCCGACCAGGACGAACTCGCGCTGGACTCGCATCGCAAGCTTGCCGCCGCGTACGACGCGGGCTTCTTCGACGACCTGCTCACGCCGTACCTCGGCCTCACCCGGGACCAGAACCTGCGCCCGGACACCTCGCTGGACAAGCTCGGCGCGCTCAAGCCCGTCTACGGCCTGCGCGGCAAGAACCCGACCATGACCGCGGGCAACTCCACCCCGCTGACCGACGGGGCCGCCGTCGTGCTGCTCGGCACCGACGAGTGGGCCGCCGAGCGCAAGCTGCCGGTGCTGGCCCACTTCGTCACCGCGCAGACCGCGGCCGTCGACTTCGTGCACGGCGACCCGGAGCCCGAGGGCCTGCTCATGGCCCCCGTGTACGCGGTGCCCCAGCTGCTTTCCCGCCTGGACCTGAAGCTGCAGGACTTCGACTTCTACGAGATCCACGAGGCGTTCGCCTCGCAGGTGCTGGCCACCCTGGCCGCCTGGGAGTCCAACGGCCTGGGCACGATCGACCGCGCCCGCCTCAACGTCAACGGCTCGTCGCTGGCCGCGGGCCACCCCTTCGCCGCCACCGGCGGCCGCATCGTCGCCACCGCCGCGAAACTCCTCGCCCAGAAGGGCAAGGGCCGCGCCCTCGTCTCCATCTGCGCCGCCGGCGGCCAGGGCGTCGTCGCCGTCCTCGAACGCTGATCCGCCGGCTTCGCGCGCTTTCCGGGAACCGTACTCTCCGCAGCGTCCGGGGCCGCGGTTCCCGGAAAGTGAAAGCGCGTCGTCGTGGCGTGCAACCCCGCTCGCAGCGGCGCCGGTCGTAGCTGGGTGATGACGATTCCAGTTCGACGCGGGCGTGCATCCGACGGGGAGTTCCGCGAGTTCGTCGCCGCGCGTATGGAGCGATGGCGGGCGACCGCGTTCCTGCTCTGCCGTGACTGGCACACCGCGGACGATGTGGTCGCCGAGACCGTCGCGCGCCTCTACCGACATTGGCGGCGGGTGACCGGCGCCGCCAATCCCGACGCCTACGCGGCACGCGTGCTCACGAACGCGTGGCGGGACGAGAGCAAACGGTCGTGGCGACGCCGTGAGCAGTCCGACGAAGCGATGCCGGTTATTGCGACGGTCGGCGATCCGGACGTGGTCGAGCGCGAGGCGTTGTGGCAGCTGCTCGAATCGCTGGGCGAGCGTCAGCGCGCGGTGCTCGTGCTCCGGTTCTATCTGGACGTGTCCGTGGAGGAGACCGCGGAGCTGCTGGGGATCAGCCAGGGAACGGTCAAGAGCCAGGCCGCACGCGGGCTGGCGACGCTGCGGACCGCGGCCCTCGCGAGACGGTTGGAGGGTGCCATATGAGCAAGATCATTTTGGATCAGCTGGTCGCATCGGCCCCGCCGACCGCGATCGACGTCGAGGCCATCATGCGCCGGGAGCGGCGGCGTCGGGGCAGGCACGTCCTCGGCACCACCGGGCTCGCGGTACTGGTCAGCCTGGCGGTGGGTGCGGCGGTCCTCGTCCCGAACGCCTGGCGTCCGCAGGGCGGGGCCTCGCCGGTGGCGGCGTCTCCGACCAGCCATGCATCCCCATCGGGAACGCAGTCGGTGTTCCTGGGCGCCGAGCCGACAGAGCCACGGGATGCCGCCGTGGTCCGGCTGACGGAGGCGATGCGAGAGGCCGTGCGAGCACAGGCACCAGAGATGCGGATGTCCCCTCATTTCGGGACCACCAGGGCGCCCTTCGCCGCGGAGCTCATCGTCGAGCCGAAGTTCGCCGGCACGAAATTCGAAATCCCTGGGTACTACATCGCTGGCGCTGCGGACATCGAGGTCGGTCGAGTGACCGGCAGTGTCCGGATGAGCGTGGGCAGAAGGCTGCCGAGCGACCGGCTCGAATGTCCCACAGATCCACCCGCTCACTATGAATGCGTGACATGGACCGCGCCGACCGGTGAGCAGGTCTCGGAAATCGCCTATGTGGGCACGAGCGACCGCGAGGGCAAGGGTTTGGGGTGGCAGCATTACTCCGTGGCGGTTTATCGCCCGGACGGTCAGAGCGTCTCCATCACGGTGCAGCGCGGAGGCAAGGGGTTCACGATGAGCAAACCGCTGCCCGAACCACCGCTGAACCGGCGGCAGTTGGTCGCGATCGTGATGAACCCGGCGCTGACGCTGTATCCCTGAGTCGCGCCTAGCGGATGGTGCCGGGCGGAGCGAGCCACTGGGCGGGTTGCCCGGTGGCTCGCTTGATCACGTCGAAATCCCCGTCGTAGTGCAGCACGGTCAGCCCGCTCAGCTCAGCGGCCGCCGCCACCAGCAGATCGATCGGCCCCGCACTGCGGTGCTGACCCTTCTGCGTCAGCAGGTCCTGCACTTGCGTCGCCCGGTGGTAGACGTCATCAGGCATCGGCACCCAGGGGTAGGCATCGTTCAGGAGTGCAACGATCTTCTTCCGGTCGACCAGCGACCTTGCGGCAAAGAGAAGTTCAAGTTCCGTGATCGGGCAGACGCCGACCAGTCCTTGTTCGATCTGCTGATCCCAACCGAGGGTCGCCGAACCGGGTCGAAGCAGCCGCACCAGGGCACTGGTATCGATCAGGTAGTCGACGGTCATGGCTTCGGACGATAGTTGCTCTTGTCCAAGAGCTCGTCGAAGTATCCGGCCTCTCCCAGTTGCCGTAACTCGTCCAGAGCGCGGGCGCGGCGTAGCCTGGCGGCCGACTCCCGCAGGGCCGTGTTGACGGTGTCCTTCTTGGTCTTGGTGCCGAAGACCTCGGCCGCGTCGGCGAGCAGCTCCTCGTCGACGTCGATCAGCATCTTCGCCATCGGCTCCCCCTCGCATCGCGTATATACGATTCGACTTCCGAGTATATACGTGGGCGTACAGCCTCGCCAGGGTCGTCGATCGGTGCGTGCGAGAATGAGGCACGTGACAAAGCGCCCGCACGTTCCGAATGTCCTGGCCACCCGGTATGCCTCCGCCGAACTGGTGACGCTGTGGTCACCCGAGGAGAAGGTCCGCGCCGAGCGGCGGCTCTGGCTCGCCGTGCTCCGCGCCCAGCGCGATCTGGGCATCGCGCTTCCGGACGGCGTCATCGAGGCGTACGAGCGGGTGCTGGACACCGTCGACCTGGACTCGATCGCCGAGCGCGAGCGGGTGACCCGGCACGACGTGAAGGCGCGCATCGAGGAGTTCAGCGCGCTGGCCGGGCACGAGCAGATCCACAAGGGCATGACCTCGCGCGACCTCACCGAGAACGTCGAGCAGCTGCAGATCCGCGACTCGCTGCTGCTGATCCGGGACCGGATCGTCGCCGCGCTGACCAGGATGGCCGCCCGCGCCGCCGAGTACGACAACCTGATCATGGCTGGGCGCTCGCACAACGTCCCGGCGCAGGCCACCACCCTGGGCAAGCGGTTCGCGAGCGCAGCGCAGGAGATGCTCATCGCGTACGAGCGCCTCGACGAGCTGATCGCCCGCTACCCCCTGCGCGGCATCAAGGGCCCGGTCGGCACCTCGGCCGACCAGCTCGACCTGTTCGACGGCGACGCCGCGAAGGTCGCCGAGCTGGAGCGCCGCGTCGCCGGGCACCTCGGCTTCGCCCGCGTGCTGGACAGCGTCGGCCAGGTGTACCCGCGCTCGCTGGACTTCGACGTGCTCACCGCGCTGGCCCAGGCGGCGTCCGCGCCGTCGAGCCTGGCCACCACGATCCGGCTGATGGTGGGCCAGGAGCTGGCCACCGAGGGCTTCAAGCCGGGCCAGGTCGGCTCGTCGGCGATGCCGCACAAGATGAACACGCGCTCCAGCGAGCGGGTCAACGGCCTGGCCGTGATCGTCCGCGGCTACGCGAGCATGGCCGGTGAGCTGGCCGGCGACCAGTGGAACGAGGGCGACGTCTCCTGCTCGGTGGTGCGCCGGGTGGCCCTGCCGGATGCGTTCTTCGCCCTGGACGGCCTGTTCCAGACCTTCCTGACCGTGCTCGACGAGTTCGGCGCATACCCGGCCGTCATCAACCGTGAGCTGGACCGCTACCTGCCCTTCCTGGCCACCACGAAGGTGCTGGTCGGCGCGGTGAAGAAGGGCGTCGGCCGGGAGACCGCGCACGAGGCGATCAAGGAGCACGCGGTCGGCGTCGCGCTGGCGATGCGTGAGCGGGGCCAGGCGGAGAACGACCTGTTCGACCGCCTCGCCGCCGACACCCGCCTGGGCCTGTCCCGCGCCGAGATCGACGCCCTGGTCGCCGACCGCACCGCCTTCGTCGGCGCCGCCTCCGCCCAGGTCGCCGCGATCGTCGCCCAGGTGGAGAAGATCGCCGCCCAACACCCCTCCGCCGCCGCCTACACCCCCGCCGCCATCCTCTGACCCGGGCAAAGGAAGGGCACCTTCTTAACGCTCCGCGTTGTAGAAGGTGCCCTTCCTAACGCCGTCGGCGCGTATCCGCAGCTCACGCCCGGCGCGGTGTAGTCGAGTTCGCGTGCGGCGGCCCCGCGCGCTGCGAGGATCGGCAGGTGGAGTTCCTCACCGCGCTGCTGGTGGCGTACGTCGCGATCGTCCCGGTCGAGCTGCCGGACAAGACGTTCGTCGCGACGCTGGTGCTGAGCACCCGCTACCGCCCGCTGCCCACCTGGCTCGGGGTCGTCGCGGCGTTCGGGGTGCAGTGTGCGATCGCGGTGGCATTCGGCACGCTGCTGACCAAGCTCCCGACGCGGCCGGTGCAGCTGGTGGCCGCGCTGCTGTTCGCGACGGGGGCGTTCGTGCTGGCTCGTGGTGCGCGGAGGGCCGACGCGCAGGAGAAGGAGCAGGAGGCCGAGTTCGAGGCCAAGGCCGTCGAGCCGAAGCGGGGCTGGCGGGCGGCGGTCGCCAGTTTCGCGGTGCTGTTCACCGCGGAATGGGGCGATCTGTCGCAACTGCTGCTGGCGGGTCTGGTCGCCAGCGGACGCCCGATGTTGCCGACGTTTCTGGGCGGCTGGCTCGGTCTGGCGACGGTTTCCGGACTCGCGGTGCTTCTCGGTCGATGGTTGTTGAAACGGGTGAGGCTGGCAGTCATCCGTTACGTCGGCGCCGGGGTGTGCGCGGTCCTCGCGGTCGTGACCTTGCTCTCAGCTCTGTGAAAGCAGTCAACTCGTGGGACTTTTGCCGATCCCCAGAATAAGGGGCGACTTGGTCGACCGGTAATCTGGTGCTGCCCGTGGCGGACAGGCAGACATAGAAAAAAGTCAGGAGTTTCCCCGTGGCTCGCGTCGTGGTTGACGTCATGCTTAAGCCCGAGATCCTCGACCCGCAGGGGCAGGCCGTCGCGAACGCGCTGCCCCGCCTGGGCGTCAATGACGTCGCCTCAGTGCGTATCGGTCGTCGTGTGGAGATCGATTTCGCCGGAGATGCCGACCTGGAGAGGGCCCGCGAGATCGCGGACAAGCTCCTCGCCAACCCGGTCATCGAGGACTACGAGATCCGGGTAGTCGAAGCAGCATGAGCAAGATCGGTGTGGTGACCTTCCCCGGTTCGCTGGACGACGGGGACGCGGCCCGTGCCGCACGTATCTCCGGAGCCGAGGTCGTACGGCTCTGGCACGCCGACCCGGACCTGCACGGCGTCGACGCCGTGGTGCTCCCGGGCGGCTTCTCCTACGGTGACTACCTGCGCTGCGGCGCGATCGCCCGGTTCGCGCCGGTGATGGAGACGATCGCCGACGCCGCGCGCGGGGGCATGCCGGTCATGGGCATCTGCAACGGCTTCCAGATCCTCTGCGAGGCCCACCTGCTGCCCGGTGCGCTGACCCGCAACCAGCACCTGCACTTCCGCAACCGCGACCAGTGGCTGCGGATGGAGAACTCCTCGACGGCCTGGACGAACCACTTCACCGCGGGCCAGGAGATCCTGATCCCGGTGAAGAACGGCGAGGGCTGCTACGTCGCCGACGAGCGCACCCTGGACGAGCTCGAGGCCAACGGCCAGATCGTCGCGCGCTACGTCCGCGGCAACCCGAACGGATCGACCCGCGACATCGCGGCGATCCGCAACGAGGCCGGCAACGTGCTGGGCATCATGCCCCACCCGGAGCACGCGGTCGAGGCGCTGACCGGCCCGTCGCTGGACGGCCTCGGATTCTTCTCGTCGGTGCTGAAGCACCTGGCCGACGCTAAGGCGGCAGCATGAACGACATCTCCATCGACTCGGTGAAGAACGCCGAGGCGACGCCGGACGAGCTGCAGCCCTACCTGGAGCTGGGCCTCAAGGACGACGAGTACCAGCGGATCAAGCAGATCCTGGGCCGCCGGCCGACCCAGTCCGAGCTGGCCATGTACTCGATCATGTGGAGCGAGCACTGCTCGTACAAGTCGAGCAAGGTGCACCTGCGCCAGTTCGGCGAGAAGGCCCCGCCGTCCGACCGGATGCTGGCCGGCATGGGCGAGAACGCCGGTGTGATCCAGATCAACGAGAAGATCGCGGTCACCTTCAAGGTCGAGTCGCACAACCACCCGTCGTTCGTCGAGCCCTACCAGGGCGCGGCGACCGGCGTCGGCGGCATCGTGCGCGACATCCTCGCCATGGGCGCCCGCCCGATCCTGGTGATGGACTCGCTGCGCTTCGGCGCGGCCGACCACCCGGACACCCAGCGGGTGCTGCCGGGGGTCGTCGCGGGCGTCGGCGGCTACGGCAACTGCCTGGGCCTGCCCAACGTCGGCGGCGAGGTCTTCTTCGACGAGTGCTACCAGGGCAACCCGCTGGTCAACGCGCTCAGCCTGGGCGTGCTGCCGGTCGACGGCCTGCAGCGCAAGGAGGCCGACGGCCCCGGCAACATCGTGGTGCTGATGGGCGCGAAGACCGGCCGCGACGGCATCGGCGGTGTGTCGGTGCTGGCCAGCGCGACCTTCGACGACGAGTCGCAGCAGCGCCGGCCGAGCGTGCAGGTGGGCGACCCGTTCACCGAGAAGCTGCTCATCGAGTCGTGCCTGGAGCTGTACGCGTCGAAGCTGATCGTCGGTGTGCAGGACCTCGGCGGCGCGGGCCTGACCTGCGCGCTCACCGAGACCGCCGCCTCGGCGGGCACCGGCATGGACATCCAGCTGGAGAAGGTCCACCTGCGTGAGGCCTCGATGGAGCCGCACGAGATCCTGGCCAGCGAGTCGCAGGAGCGCATGCTCTTCATCGTGGAGCCGGGCAAGCTGGACGCGGTGCTCGGCATCGCCCAGCTGTGGGGCGTCATCGCCGCCCCGATCGGCGTCGTGACCGACACCGGCCGGGTCCGGATCACCTTCCACGGCGAGACCGTGGTCGACGTGCCCCCGGGCAGCCTCGCCGACGACGGCCCGGTGTACGCCCGGCCGCTGCGCGAGCCCGCGGACCTGATCCTGCTGCAGGCCGACCGCGCGGAGACGCTGCCCCGCCCGCACCACGACTTCCAGCTCAAGGACACGATGCTCAAGCTGGCCGCGTCGCCGAACCTGTGCGACCGCAGCTGGGTGACCGAGCAGTACGACCGCTACGTGCTGGGCAACACCGTGCTGGCGCAGCCGGAGGACTCGGGCGTCGTCCGCCTCGACGAGGAGACCGGCCTCGGCGTCGCGCTGTCGCTGGACTGCAACTCCCGCTTCGCCCGCCTCGACCCGTACGAGGGCGCGAAGCTGGCCCTGGCCGAGGCGTACCGTAACGTGGCCGTCACCGGCGCCGAGCCGGTCGCCGTGACCGACTGCCTCAACTTCGGCTCGCCGGAGGACCCGGCGGTCATGTGGCAGTTCGCCGAGGCCGTGCGCGGCATCGCCGACGGCTGCCAGGAGCTGGGCATCCCGGTGACCGGCGGCAACGTCAGCTTCTACAACCAGACCGGCGCGGTGGCGATCCACCCGACCCCGGTCGTGGGCGTGCTCGGCGTGCTGGAGAACACGGCGCAGCGCATCCCGATGGGTTTCAGCCACACCGGCGACGTGCTCGTGCTGCTCGGCGAGACCAGCCTGGAGCTGTCCGGCTCCGAGTGGGCCTGGGTCGCGCACCAGCACCTCGGCGGCCGCCCGCCGAAGGTCGACTTCGCCCGGGAGCAGGCCATCGCCGGCTTCATGCAGCGGGCCGCCGAGATCGGCCTGGTCCGCTCGGCGCACGACCTGTCCGACGGCGGTCTGGCGCAGGCGCTGGTCGAGTCGGTGCTGCGCAAGGGCCTGGGCGCGACCGTGACCCTGCCCGTGGACATCGAGCCGTTCGTGTCGCTGTTCAGCGAGTCGGCCGGCCGAGTGCTGATCAGCGTTCCGGTGGGCCACCGCCAGGCGTTCGAGTCGCTGCTGGCCGAGCACGAGCTGCCGGCGACGATCCTGGGCCAGGTCGACGACGAGGGCGCGGACCTGACGGTCATCGGCCACGGCGAGGCGGGCCGGTTCACGGTGTCGCAGGCCGAGCTGCGGGACGCCTTCACCGGCACGCTGCCGCGGATGTTCGGCGCGGGCGAGCCCGGTGCGGCCGCCGCCGCGCCGGCGGTGGAGACGCTGGCGATCATCGAGACCGTCGAGGTCACCGAGACCGTCGCGGTCGAGTCCCCGGCGGCGCTGCTCGCCGAGGGCGATCCGTTCGCCGGGCCGGGCGAGGTCGCACCGGTGGACGAGGGCGAGACGCGGGGCGACGGCAGCTGACCTGCCACCCGTAAAGCTGTTCCCTTCGGGTGCCATTCCCGCTGCGAAAGCGGCCGGAATGGCACCCGAACCCGTATCTGGCGGTATCCGGTCCACCCCGGAAGCGCAGGTCGGCCGCCACACCGCGCGGTGCGGCGGCCGCCCCGGCGTCAGCCGCGGTTGCTGGTGGGGAAGGCGAGCCCGGCCCGCTCGGCCGCGTCCAGCCAGCCGCGCTCGACCATCGTGTCGAGCACCCGGTTCCAGGCGGCCCGCACGTCGCCGGGGGCCGTGTCGAGGTGCGCCGCGAGCAGCGCCGCCTCGGCGACGGTGAGGTCGCGCGGATGCTTCTCGAAGTACAGCATCGAAGCCTGTCCGAGCCCGATCGCGCCCTCGCCGTAGTGGGCGGTGTTGAGGTAGAAGTCGAGCAGCTGGGCCTTCGTGTACCAGCCCTCCAGCTTGTGTGCGCCGACGCGTACCCGCCAGCTGTCCAGGTCGTCCCAGGACACGCCCATCGCGACCACCGCGTACCGCTTGGTGATCTCCGAGGACGGCCAGATGAGCTCGTTCGACTGCCGGTAGAAGTCCGGGTCGACGGCCGCCACGATGGTGTCGGCGACACCCGGGCGCAGGTTCTCCGCTCGCACCTGCGCCATGCCCGACTTGTCGCGCGGGATGGGCACGGTGGTGTAGTAGTACTCGGCCAGGCCGAAGGCGACGCCCGCGAGTAGCCCGAGCGCGACCGCGGTCCCCGCCAGCCGGCGCAGGAGGCGCCGGCGTGGCGGGGGCATGGCGGCCGCAGCGGACTTCGGGAGTTCGACAAGGGTCATTCCGTCACGGTAGGCGCATCGATGATCGTCCGCAGCCCGCGACTACCGGACAATCGCGCGATCAGGCCGGGGACTGCGCCGATGCCGTGACGGCGACCCGTGCAGGGCGGTGGGTTACCGGATGGTGGGATAGGACAGTAGGGCCTGCTCCTCCGAGGTCAGCCAGCCGCGCTCCACCATCGTGCGCAGCACCTGCTCCCAGCCCGACTGCGGGTTGGCGGGGGCATCCGGGGCGACCTGGGCGGCGAGCACGGCGGCCTCGGCCACGGTCAGCCGAGTCGCGGGCTTGCCGAAGTATGCCTGTGCCGCCGCTTCGATGCCGATCGCGCTGCGGCCGAAGTCGGCGGTGTTGAGATAGAAGCCCAGGACCTGCTGGTGGGTGTACTTGTCGTCCAGCCTGTCCGCCATGATGCCGACCCACATGCTGGAGGCGTCGCCGCCCTGCGCCGCGTACACGATGTAGCGGCGGGTGATCAGCGAAGCCGACCAGGGCCGGAACGGGTCCTCGTAGAAGGCGGGGTCGACGGCGGCGACGAACGTGTTGAGCACCGGCAGCGGCAGCTCGGTGACGTCCGCGACCGCGTGGCGCACTCGGAACTCGGGTGGTTCCGGGATGCTGTCGTAGTACATGTTCGCGGCGATCCCGGCCCCGGCCAAGGTCAGGACCAGCACACCGGCCACGATGCCGAGCACGCGCCGGCGGCGGCCCGGGCGGGCGGGCGGCGAAGGTGGCGAGGGCTGCTCGACATCGACGTCAGCGAGAGTCATGCGGCCACTTTAGGCGGACCGTTGCCGCCATGCCGCCCCTGCCCGTCAGCCCAGCAGCTTGCGCGGGCCGGAGCCCTGCGCGGCCAGTTCGTCACCGGGGTTGTAGAGCCTGCAGGACTGCAGGGACAGGCAGCCGCAGCCGATGCAATCGTCGAGGGTGTCGCGCAGGCGCTGCATCAGGGCGATGCGGTCGTCGAGTTCGGACCGCCAGCGGGCGGACAGCCGGGTCCAGTCGGCCTTGGTGGGCGTACGCCCCTCGGGCAGCTCCGTCAGCGCGTCCCTGATCCGCTCCAGGGACACCCCGACCTGCTGCGCGATCCGGATGAACGAGACGCGGCGCAGCTCGCTGCGCTCGTACCGGCGCCGGTTGCCGCTGGTGCGCGTCGAGTGGATCAGCCCGCGTTCCTCGTAGAAGCGCAGCGCCGACGGCGCGACCCCGCTGCGGGCCGCCAGTTCGCCGATGGTGAGCGTCACCGGTTTCACGCGTCCCCCGTACTTGAGTTCAAGTGCACTTTAACTTGCAGGCTACTCCCATGACGGTGATGGATGTCGAGCCGCTGCTCCGGCGGCTGACCGGGGACGAGAAGCATGCGCCGAGCGCGTACTCGACCCTGGACGTGCTCTGGGTGCTCTACGACCGGGTGCTGCGGGTGGACCCGCGCCGGCTCGACGACCCCGACCGGGACCGCTTCCTGCTCTCCAAGGGGCACGGCCCGGCGGCCTACTACGCGGTGCTGGCGGCGAAGGGTTTCCTCCCGCCCGATTGGCTGGACGACCTCGGCGGTGCGGCCAGCCCGCTCGGCCACCACCCGGACCGGCTGCGGGTGCCGGGCGTGGAGATCAGCTCGGGCTCGCTCGGGCACGGGCTGGGCCTGGCCGTGGGCACCGCACTCGGCCTGCGGGCCCAAGGGCGCCTGGAGCCCCGGGTGTACGTGCTGCTCGGCGACGCGGAACTGGACGAGGGCAGCAACCACGAGGCGATCGCGTACGCGGGTGCGACCGGGCTGGACACGGTCACCGCGGTGGTGATCGACAACCGGAGCGCGTCGCACGGCTGGCCGGGCGGGATCGCCTCCCGGTTCGCGGTGCACGGGTGGACCGCGGTGACCGTCGACGGGCGCGACCACGACGCCGTCGAGGCCGGGTTGAGGCAGGCGGCCGAAGGCGCGCCGCACGTGGTCGTCGCGGTGGTCGAGACGAAGGGGATCTGATCATGAGGCAGGCGTTCATCGACACGGCGACCGCGCTGATCGACGCGGACCCGCGCACCACGCTGGTGCTGGCCGACATCTCGGCGGCGGCGTTCGAACCGGCGGCGCTCAAGCACCCCGACCGGGTGCTCAACGTCGGCATCCGCGAGCAGCTGATGATCGGTGTGGCGGGCGGGCTCGCGCTGACCGGCCTGCGCCCCATCGCGCACAGCTACGCGACGTTCCTCGTCGACCGGGCGTACGAGCAGATCAAGCTCGACCTGGCCCACCAGGGCGTCGGCGCGATCCTGGTCAGCGTGGGCGCGTCCTACGACGGCTCGTCCGCCGGCTACACCCACATGTCACCGATGGACGTGCAGCTCATCGACACCCTGCCCGGCTGGACCGTGCACGTGCCCGGCCACCCCGGCGAGGTCGCCCCGCTGCTCACCGCGGCCACGGCCCACGACGACCCCGTCTACCTGCGCCTGTCGACCCAGACCAACGACATCGCGTACGCCGACGCGGCCCTCCTGCGCCCCGTGCGCCACGGCTCGAAGGCCCTGGTCGTCGCGGTCGGCCCGATGCTCGCCCCGGTCCTCGCGGCGACCCGCGGGCTGGACGTGACGGTGGCCTACACCCACACCCCGCGCCCGTTCGACACCACCGGCCTGCGCGAACTCGCCACCTCGGGCAACGTCGCCGTGATCGAGCCCTACCTGGCCGGCACCTCGGCCCACGTGATCTCCGAGGCCCTCGCCGACCGCCCCCACCGCCTCCTCAGCCTCGGCGTAACCCGCCGCGACCTGCACGCCTACGGCACCCCCACCGACCACGCCCACTGGCACGGCCTCGACCCAGTCCACCTCCATGCCTCCCTAACCACCTGGCTGCCCTAACCCCTCGCCTCAGGGCGCACTCCACAAAGCAAGATCGCGACGATCTTGCGTGAACTGTTGGGGATATGCCCGATGAGGGCGTGTCATCCCCACAGTCCGCGCAAGATCGTCGCGATCTTGGGTGGGGCGGGTGTGGTAGGTGGGGTGGGTGGGTGGGGGGTTAGCCGCGGGTGTGGGAGCCGAGCATGTGGACCTGG